>JAEKMC010000252.1 GCA_019508115.1 Sphingomonas sp. | reverse complement strand
AGCACCGCGATCACCGTCGCCCCACGCGCGGCCTCGGCGCGGAGCAAGGCCATCACCTCGATCTGGTGCGCGGGGTCGAGCGCGGCGAGCGGCTCATCGGCGAGCAGCAGAGGCGCCTCCACTGCCAGCGCGCGCGCGAGCAGGACACCCGCGCGTTCGCCACCCGAAAGCGCATCGATCGGGCGGTCGCGCAGCGCCTGCAATTCGGTGCGCTCCAGCGCATGTTCGATCGCCTGGGCATCGCCCTCGGCCGGCTGTGCGAACGGCGCCAGATGCGGCAGGCGGCCAAGCGCGACCAGACGCTCGACGGTGAGCGGCCAATGGACCGTCTGCCCCTGCGGCAGATAAGCGATCCGCCGCGCACGATCGCGCAGCGCCATCGTCGCGACCGGCACGCCATCGATCAGGATCGCGCCCTCCGCCAGGATCAGCCCGGCAATCGCGCGCACCAGGGTCGACTTGCCCGCGCCATTGGGGCCGATCAGCCCGATCACGCCACCCGCCAGATCGGCGCTGACCGCGTCCACCACGCGACGCCCGCCGAGCGTGACCGAAACGCTATCGAGCCTCACCATTGGCGCCGCGCCCGCACCAGCTGATGGAGGAAAACCGGAACGCCGATCAATGCGGTGACCACGCCCAGCCGCGGTTCCTCTAGCGTCGGCACGCTTCGCACCAAGGCATCCGCCGCCGCGAGCAAGGCCGCGCCGCCCAGCGCCGATGGAACCAGCAAGGAGGAAGGCCGCCGATCGGTGAACGGCCGCACCAGATGCGGCACGACCAATCCCACGAAGCCGATCGCGCCCGATACCGCCACCGCGCCGCCGACACCGATCGCGGTCGCGCTCAGCAGGATCAGGCGCGTGCGTTTGAGGTCGATGCCGAGCGCGGTCGCGCCCTCCTCGCCCAAGGTCAGCGCATCGAGCGCGCGGCCTTCGAGCAGGATCAGGCCGAGGCCAATCACGACACACGGCAAAGCGAGCCAGACATGCAGGAAGGAGCGATCGGCAAGGCTTCCCATCAGCCAGGTCATGATCTCGACCGCGGCGAACGGATTGGGCGCGAAATTGAGCGCCAGGCTGATCCCCGCCCCCGCCGCAGTGGCGATGGCGACGCCCGCGAGAACCAAAGCGAGCGGCCCCTCGCTGCGCGCGGCGAGCAGCAGCAGGGGAATCAGCCCCACCAATGCGCCGGTGATCGCGAAGATGGGCAGGGTCAGCGGACTGAGCGCGGCAAAACCATAATAAAGCGCCAGCACCGCACCGAGCGCGGCCGTGCTCGATGTGCCGAGCACGCCCGGATCGGCGAGCGGATTGCGCAGATAGCCTTGCAGCGCCGCGCCCGCCCCGCCCAGCATCGCGCCGATCAGCACGGCCAGCAAGGCGCGCGGCAGCCGCAATTGCCACACGATCGTGGTCGCGATCGAATCGCCCTGCCCGATCAGCGCGGCGAAGGCGCGGCCCCAGCCGAGATGCGCGGGGCCGATGCCCAGCGACAGGCCAGCCCAAAAAAGGGCGACCAAAACCAGCGCCAGATTGATGCGGACAGATTTCGTCACGGCCGCGTTCCTACAGGCCCGGATGCGCGCTAGGAAGCCGGGCAATGATGCGGCTCCTTCTCCTCGCCTTCGCGCTGGCCTTCCCCGCTTGCGCCGCGCCACCGCGCCACATCGTTTCGCTTAACCTGTGCGCCGATCAATTCCTGATCCGCCTCGCCGACCCCGGCCAGATCACGGGCCTGACGCGCCTGTCGCACATGCCGAACATGTCGCCGATCGCGGCGGAGGCAGCACGCTTTCCCACGGTCGGCTCCTCCGCCGAAGCCTTGCTCGCCGCCCAACCCGATCTGATCCTGACCGGCTGGCCCGGCCAGGCCGACCCCGCCCTGCGCGCGGGCTTGCACACGCGGATCCTGGTCGTTCCCCCGGCCAACAATTATGCCGATATCGTCGGTCAGGTCCGCCTCGTCGCCAATGCGGTCGGCCATCCCGACCGAGGCGAGGCGCTGATCCGCCATATGGACGCCGCGCTCGCGGCGATCCCGAAAGAGGGCCGCGGGCGGATCGCGGCCGATTATCAGCGCCACGGTTATCTGTCGGGCGCAGGCACTTTGATGGACGACATGATGACGCGCGTCGGCCTGCGCAATCTGACGACCCAACTCGGGCTGCCCATGCTCGCGCACCTGAGCCTCGAGCAATTCGTCGCGCACCGTCCCGATTTCCTGATCACCGGCACGGGCAAGGCGCGCGACCTGGGCAGCGCGATGATCGATCATCCGGCGATAGCGGACATCCCCCGGCTGCGCCTTCCCGGGTCGCTCGCCGATTGCGGCGGGCCGTCCTACCCCCAGGCAATCCGCCTGCTCGCCGACCAGCTCCGCCAGAAGCGTTGACCTTTGCCTGTCGCCAATGGCATGGGGGCCTCGGCTGCGGGTATAGCTCAATGGTAGAGCGGTAGCCTTCCAAGCTTCATACGCGGGTTCGATTCCCGCTACCCGCTCCAATTTACAATTCGGCGAACGCAGCATTGAGCGAACCGGCGCGGCGCGCTACCGTAACGATCCTTGGGCGGTCCCGCCGCCATGCCGAAGCGCCGGCCTGCCGGCTTGGGGGGAATCGATGGCGAACGCCGAAGCCGGCCAAACTTATAGCGAGACGATCGCGCTCCTGCAGAAGGCGCTCGTCCTATGCGACGACGCCGCGATCGGCAGGGCCGCGACGCCGCACCTCGATCTTGCGCTCAATCTCTTGCTGGCGGAATATCAGGCATCACGATCTCTGGCCCCAGCCCGAGACTGATCAACGACCCCAGATAGGCCGATACGGCCAGCCGGGCCTGATCGGTGAGGCGGATGACCGTCTGGCGCGGCTGCGCCGAGTTGGGCGCCTCGATCACCATTTCCTCCTGCTTGAGATAACCGAGCCAGCGCAGCGCCACGCCCTGCGGCACGGGTGACGCGACGCAACTGTCGATCACGCTCACCGGCGTGCCCTCGGCATCCGCGACATAGAGGTTTAGCAATATGTCCCAGGCGGGATTGCTGAACAGCATCGGGTCGAAATAATGGTCGCGCTGCTTGCGGCCCAGCAAAGTCAGCCGCGCATAGTCGGTCAGATCGCCATTATGCATAGCCGCGGCCCTTTCGGCATCTTCGATCAATTTGCGCGTCTGGCGTTCGAAACGCTCCGCGCGCGCGGGAATTTGGGTCACGCTTGGTCTCCCTTGGAGAGAGGCGTTGAAATCAGTTTTGCGAAATGGGGCGCGCCAGTTCATCGACCGACCAGCCGTTGCGGTAGCGCCGCGGCAGCTGCCATATCCAGGCATAATCCACACCGTAGCGCTTGAGTCGGACCCGATGCCGCCATGTCGCGACGGCAAGCAGGATGACGGTCGGATAGCCCCAGAAAGCGACGGTCATGTAATAAGCCCGCGGTAGGATGTCGGGGCCCAGCGGCTTGGCAAGATGGCCAAACAGTTCGCACCCCAGCATGCTTGCCTGGAGCATGGGCCAGAAGCGCGTGCTCGTCAGCGTGAGCGCGACCATAGCCAGGAAAAGCGACAGGTCGGTCAATGCGACACCCGCCTCCATTCCCGACCATGGCCCTTTGGCGATTCTCCCGAACCCGACGCTCATCACGACCGCGAGGAATTGCGCCGCCGCAGCGAGGCGTTCGGGAGCTCCGCCGCGAAGCGCCGCATAGCAGCACGCCGCAAGCCACAACGAAAAGAAGGCGAGTTGATGCGCCGTCACTTCAGCCGCCGTCACCCGGAACGGGCATTGCCGGGCTCGGGTCGGTATCGCCATAGCCAACTGCCTGCATATCGATCTTTCCCATGATCTTGCGCAGGTCGTGGTGTGTCGAGATCGCGAGCGACCGCATTTCGATGCCCGCCCTGAGGCATTCGTGCATGCGCTCGATCACATGCTGGCTCATCTGCGGAAGCACGCGGGCTTCCTGTCCGGCGCTGAGGATGTCGGCCATCAAGCGGCTACCGTCGGCGAGCGCCCCATCGATTGTTCCCTTAAGATTGTTGATCCCCATCTGCACGCGGCGGCCGCGCGACGGTGTATTGATGGGAGAAACAAAAGCAGTCTGTACAGCCATGATACGCAACCGTGTGAAAACACGGCCCCCTGTTCAATGGAGCTGCTGAACGATCCTGGTGATACTCTCCCCCAGCGACACGGTGGCGACCGCCGCGATCAGCAGGGTAAGCATCCCCCCCAGGATCAAGGCCAGTCGCGCCCAGGTCGGGAGCGTATTCCAGGGCCGCCCCCTCGTGGGGAAGAATGAAAGGCGGTGTGTCGCCCCCCGTTCTTTCGGCGGCCACAGCTTCAGCGCCTTTTTTTCCGGCTCACCACGTAGGGACTCGCCATATATGGCCGTTCCATACGTCTGGTTGCCTTCACGTTCGGCAAGCAGCAGGGCGGCATCCAGGCTGCGCGTAACGCCCAGCTTGCGGCGCGCGCGGGCGAGGCGTTGTTCGACGGTGGCGGGGCTGCGGCCGATCCGGCGCGCCAGTTCCTTCTGGTCGGACGAGACGAGGAAGAGGCGCAGAACCTCCTTCTCGAGATCACTCAATTCGTCAATCAGATCCGCCCCCATGCGGGAACCCTACTCTCGCTACCCGCGAACACAAAAGATAATGATTTTGCGGCATCATGGAAGGCTAAAGGCCGAGGCGCGATTCACCCGCTTACCCCCGCCACCGGAGCCTCGGCCAACCGCGGCATACGGTTCCAGGCGTCGAGCGCGGCGATCTTGTAGGCCTCGGCCAGCGTTGGATAATTGAAGGTGTTCTGGACGAAGAAATCGAGCGTGCCGCCCAGGTTGAGCACCGCCTGCCCGATATGGATCAACTCGGTCGCCCCCTCGCCGACGATATGCACGCCGAGCAATTTCTTGTCTGCCAGGCCGAACAGCATCTTCATCATGCCCGACTGCAGCCCCATGATGTGGCCACGCGACGTCTCGCGGAAGCGGGCGATGCCGACCTCGTAGGGGATGCCCCTGGCGCGAACCTCTTCCTCGGTCAGTCCGACGGTGGAGATTTCGGGCACGGCGTAGATGCCGTAGGGGAAGAAGACCGGCGCGGGCGCAAGCGGTGTGCCGAACGCATGGCAGGCGGCGATCCGCCCCTGTTCCATGGAGGTCGACGCGAGCGCGGGAAAGCCGATCACGTCGCCCGCGGCATAGATATGCGGCACCGCGGTCTGGAAGGTGACGGGATCGACCGTCAGCCGGCCGCGATTGTCGACCTCCAACCCGCAGGTTTCGAGGCCAAGGCTGTCGGTCGCGCCGACGCGGCCCGCAGCATAAAGCAGCATCTCCGATCGCACACGGCGCTGATCGTCGAGGATCGCGATCGGCCAGCCGGCTTCGTCCAGTTCGACCCGGTCGAGCTTGCAGCCCAGCCGGAAGGTGACGCCGCGCTTGCGCAGTTCGTGGACGAATTCGTCGATGATCTCGCGATCGATGAATTCCAGGAAATTGGGGCGCGGTTCGACGATCGTCACCGGAACGTCGAGCGCGGAAAAGATCGTCGCATATTCGAGCCCGATCACGCCCGCGCCGATCACGGTGAGGCTGCGCGGCACGCGCGGCTCGGTCACCAAACTGTCCGAATCCACCACCGCCTTGTCGTCGAAGGGGATATTAAGCGGGCGATAGGGCTTGGTGCCGACCGCGATCACGATCTTGTCGGCTTTAAGCCTGACCGGATCGCCGGCCGGCGGAGTGACCTCGATCACATGGCCGTCGACGAAGCGCGCGGCGCCCGCCATCGTGTCCACGCCGTTGCGCGCGAACTGATGCTCCAGCACCTCGCATTCATAATCGAGCGTCTTCTCGAGGCGCGCGCCAAGATCGCGGCCCTCGATATCCTTCTTCACGCGGTAGGCGAGGCCGTAGAAACCGCGCTCGCGCCAGCCCGACAGGTTGAGCACGGTTTCGCGCAGCGTCTTGGACGGGATCGTGCCGGTATGGCCCGAGACCCCGCCGACACGCAGCCGGTTCTCGATCACGAGCACGGACTTGCCGAGCTTGGCCGCCTGCACCGCCGCACGGCGGCCCGCCGGTCCGCTGCCGATCACGATCAGATCGAAACGCTGCATCTCACCCCCGGCCTTTGACCCGAATACGGGTGGCGCGAGGCTATCATATAAAATGCGACAGTAAGAGGATGGTTAACGGCGGTTTCGCGGTAACATCGGGGGGTGTCGGTGCCAGCCCATCAAAAGGGCGATCGCAAATACGAACTGGACCACCATGAGGCTCCAGAAAGCCGCATCATAAGCGACGGGCGACGTCTGCGTGTAGATGGGTTTGAGCAAGGATGGACCGCGATCACCACCGGCGCCCAGTACGCTGTGGAGCATGAAGTTCATTCCGGCGTGCAGCCCCACGGCCATCCAAAGGCTCCCGCTCGGTAAATAGGCCAAGCAGAAGAGCAGTGAGCTAAGTCCCGTCAGCGCGACGATTTTGATCGCGTTCACGCCGGTCATGCCCGGCAGGTGCAACAGCCCGAAGGCAAGCG
>JAEKMC010000251.1 GCA_019508115.1 Sphingomonas sp. | reverse complement strand
CGGTCATGCGCACGGCCTCGGCAATATTGCCCGCATCGAGCCCGCCCGACAAAGCCCAGGGTAAGGGATGGGCAAATCCGTCGAGCAATTTCCAGTCGAAGCGCAGGCCCATGCCGCCCGGAAGCGTGCCCTTCGGCGTCTTCGCGTCATACAGAATGCGGTCAGCCGCACCACGATAAGCGTGTGCGGTGCCGAGATCGGCGCGGGTGCGGACCGGCACGGCTTTCCACAATTCGATCTTATGTCGCCTGAGACCAACGATGCGTTCGGGGCTTTCGTCGCCGTGGAGCTGCAACGCGGTCACGCCCGCCTCCAGAACGTGCGCGACCAGCGCGTCGTCGGGATCGACCAGCACCGCCACCTTGCCGACCCGGTCCGGAACACGCGCGATCAGCGCGGCGGCCTGCTCCGGCGTGATGCTGCGCGGACTCTTCGGAAAGAAGACGAAACCGAGCCACGCCGCGCCGTTCGCGATCGCCGCATCGACCGTCTCGGGCGTCGATAGCCCGCATATCTTCGCCTGGAGTCCCATGACGCGGGCGAGGTGGGCAAAGCGGGGCGGAAGCGCAAGCGATTAGTCGCGAGACGGCCCCTGCAACCGCCGCGGATCCCCCGTGACAGGGACATAATATATGATATGTCTCACAACATAATCAAAGGTGAGGAACCCTTATGCGTCTGAAATTGGCTTTGATCGCTTCCACCGTTGCGATGGTGGCACTGTCTGCTCCCGCGTCCGCGCAGATGGACATGATGCAGTTCGCCGACCCGAATGGCGACGGCAAGGTCACAGCGGAGGAATTCACCGCATTCCGCGAGGGCGGCTGGAATTTCTTCTCCCAGGGCGCGGAAAAGGTGAAGCTCGCCGATCTCGACGAAATGGGTAAGGGCGCCTTCACCGGCGTGAAGCCGGATGCCGACGGCACCGTCACCAAGGCGGCCTATATGGCGGTCACCGCCGATCGGTTCAAAGCGGCCGACAAGAATGGCGACGGCACGCTCGATCGCGACGAGATCAACAATTCGATGAAGCCGGCGGGCTGAGTCCCGCCACGGTTGCGGATTGGCTCGCGCGAGCCAATCCGCAACCGTGGAGCCCTTGTGATTGGCGGGCCCGATTGCCATAGCGGGTAGATGCTGACGGCAATGGATATCATCGTCCTGCTCCTGATCGGAGGGGGCGCCGTGATGGGCTTCATGCGCGGTTTCGTGATGGAGGTGCTGTCGCTCTTTGCCTGGGCGGCCGCCATTTTCGCGCTCAAACTGCTGCATGGCCCGGTGGCGAGCCTGCTGGTCCATGTCGTGAAAAGCCCGAGCGGCGCGTCGGTCCTGTCCTTCGTGCTGGTGTTCGCCGCGGTCTTCTTCGGCGGCAAGATGGTCGCGGCGTCGCTAGGCCAGCGCACCAAGAAATCGGTGCTGGGCTCGTTCGACCGCATCCTCGGTCTCGGCTTCGGCGCGCTGAAGGGCCTGCTCGTTGCGACCGTGCTCTTCCTGGGCGTGAACCTGGTCTTCGACACGATCTGGGGCAGCAATTCGGAGCGGCCAAGCTTCGAGCGCAACTCGCGCACCTATCCGTTGTTGAACGCGAGCGGCCGTGCGGTGGTCGACTGGGTCCAGCACCGTCGCGCGGCGCAGGCGAACCCGGGCGGCAATGAGAGCGGCCCGGCGATTCAATCGAACGGCAACTGAGCCATGGCCGATACGCTATACAATACGCGGATCCTCAAGCTCGCGACCAGCATCCCGCACCAAGTCCGGCTCGCGCATCCGCACGGCACGTCCGAACGGCGCTCGCCGATTTGCGGGAGCCGCGTGAGCGTCGATGTGGTGCTGGATGGTGATGGACGCATCGCGCAATTGGGCCAGGAGGTGCGCGCCTGCGCTCTCGGCCAGGCGTCGGCGTCGCTGATGGGGACGCATGCGATCGGACGCAGTCTTGCTGAACTGGAGGAGGCGCGCGACGCGCTGACCGCCTTCCTTGCCGGCGAGCGCGATGATCCGGGGAGCTGGCCCGGGCTTGAGATCTTCGGGCCGGCGCGCGCGCATAGTGCGCGCCACGCCTCGATCCGGCTGGCCTTCGAGGCGGTGGCCGAGGCCGCCGCGCGCGCCGCGTCCGCGCAAGCCGCGTGAACGAAACACTCGTCACCGACGGCTTCATCATGCTGGGCGTTTCGCTCGGCTTCGTTCTGCTGTTCCGCAAGCTCGGCCTGGGTGCGACGTTGGGCTATCTCGTCGCGGGCGCGCTGATCGGGCCGGACGTGATGCGGCTGGTCGACGGCGCCGAATCCAAGCTCAGCATCGCCGATCTCGGCATCACTTTGCTTCTGTTCCTGGTCGGACTCGAGCTCAACCTGACGCGGCTGTGGCGGCTGCGGCGCGACATTTTCGGGTTCGGTCTGGCGCAGGTCGCCCTATGCGGCGTCGCGCTGGCAGGCGTGATTCACCTTGCCGGGTTCAGCTGGCCGGCGGCATTCGCCCTGGGGCTGCCGCTGGCTTTGTCCTCGACCGCGCAGGTCTTGCCGATGCTGCAATCGGCGGGCCGCCTCAACACGCCCTTCGGCGAGCGCGCTTTCTCGGTCCTGTTGTTCCAGGACCTCTCGATCGTGCCGCTGATCACGATCATCGCCAGCCTCTCGCGCGTACCCGCTGATCCGGGTGCGCCGCCGGGCTGGCTGCTCGCTCTCTATACGGTCGGCGCGGTGGTCGGGCTGGTGCTGGCCGGGCGCTATATCTTCAACCCGCTGTTCAGGTTGATCGGGGGCTTGGGCGAGCGCGAATTGTTCATCGCCGCCGGCCTGTTCACCGTCCTGTCGGCGGCGGCGGTGATGCAGGTGCTGCACCTGTCGACCGCGCTCGGTGCCTTCGTCGCGGGCGTGATGCTCGCGGATTCGCCGTATCGCCACGAGCTGGAGACGGATGTCGAGCCGTTCCGCACGGTCCTGCTCGGCCTGTTCTTCCTCGCGATCGGGATGCGGCTCGATCTGCATGCGATCGTCGCGCGGCCGATGTTCGTGGTCGGCATGGCGGCGGCGGTGGTGATGGTGAAGGCCGCGATCATCTTCGTGCTGGCCCTCCTGTTCGGGGTCGAACGGCGGCCCGCGGTCGCATCGGGGCTGCTGCTGAGCCAGGGCGGTGAATTCGGATTCGTGCTGTTCGGCCAGGCGGCGGCGGCGCAACTGGTCGATCCGCAGGCGGCGAGCCTGTTCAGCGCGATCGTGACGCTGTCGATGGTGAGCACGCCTTTCCTGATGCAGATCGCGACACGCTTCAACCGGCCCAAGGAAGAGCCCAAGCGCGACGATCTCGATGGTCCCGAGACGGCGGATCAGGCGAATGCGATCGTGGTCGGCTATGGGCGTTTCGGCCAGACGATCGCGCAGATGATGGTGGGTGCGGGCATCTCGGTCACGATCATCGACAATGATGCCGAGATGATCGACGTCGCCTCGCAATTCGGTGCCAAGGTCTATTATGGCGACGGCACGCGGCTCGATCTGCTCAAGCAGGCGGGCGGGCATGAGGCGCGCACCATCGTCTTTGCGATGGACAAGGATCAGCTGAGCCGGGACGAGTTGGAGCTGGCGCTCAAGACCTTCCGCCAGGCCGCCGTCTACGTCCGCGCCTATGATCGCCGCGCTTTGATGCGCTATCGCGGGCTCGATACCGCGGCGGTGATCCGCGAAGTGTTCGAAAGCGCGGTACTGATGGGGCGCAAGGTGCTCAAGACGTTGGGCGTGGAGGATGAACGGATCGCGCGCATCGAAACCGCCTATCGCGCGCGCGACAAGGAACGGCTGCGCGTCCAGGCCGACAAGGGCGTGTTCTCGGAAGAAGCGCGCACCATGTTCAACTTTTCCAAACCGCTGTTGGACGAGGATCAGTGAGCGGTCGGGGGCTGATCCGCCTCGCGGCTTTGTCCGGCGCGCTGGCCGTGGTCGCCGGAGCCTTCGGCGCGCATGGCGCGAGCGGCAGGGCGGTCGAATGGCTCAGGACCGGCGGTCAATATGAGCTGGTCCATGCGCTGGCGGCGATCGTCGCGGTGCAGCTCGGCGCCGAATGGGCGGCGGCATTGCTGCTGGGGGGCTCAGCACTGTTCGCCGCGACGCTCTATGCGATGGCGTTGGGTGCGCCGCATTGGTTGGGCGCGGTAACGCCGCTCGGCGGAGTAGGGATGATCCTTGGCTGGTTGCTGCTCGCGTGGCGCGGGACGGTCAAGGGCCGCAAGCGCTGATCCACCGACCAGCATGACCAATGTCATCGGTGATCTGACGGTGCGCCTGCATCAAGTCGCGGTCGAGCCGCTGCTGGTGCTGGCGCTCCGTGGCAAGCGACTCGCCATGTTCGGCACGCACAGCGCCGAGGTTGGGGAGATGCCGGTCGAATGGCACCGGCCCGGCGATTGCCGCGCGCCGTGCCCGCTTCATGCGGATAGGGTTCCCAAATTGCTGCGGCGCTACGCCCGCATGGGTGCGCGGCAAGCGTGGTTGCGGCTCACGCCGATGCTGATCCGGATTCCGGACCTTCCCGATGTCGCGGCCTTTGATGCGGTCCTGAAGCAGCGTTCGTCACGAACCTTGTCGAAGATCCGCAGCGCCGCGCGCAAAGGCTATCGCGCGCGCCAGTTCATGCTGACATCGCATGTCGAGGACATGCATGCGATCCGAACCTCGATGGCGTTCCGCGCCGCCGGACCGGTGTTCGACCGCTGGTTCCTGAAGCCCGAGCATATCGCCGAACCCGCGACCCAGGCGCTGCCTGTCGCGTCGCCTTGCTGCCCGGTGCACTGGACGATCTGGTGGGGGTTGTTCGCGCCCGAACCCGGTCATCGCCAGAACAAGGTGGAGGTTGGCGAACGATTGGTCGCCTATGTCCGGCTGATGCGGATCGGCGACGTCGTCCATTATACCGAGATCATGGGCCATCGCGATCGGCTCGCCGATGGCGTCATGCTGTTGCTTCATCACGAGATCGTACGTTGGCTGATCGACGCGCCCGAGCCGGCCGCCAAAGGGGCAAAGGTGCTGCTCTACGGCGCCGCAGAACATGGCGGGGAGGGGCTTCTGACCTGGAAAAAGCGGGCGGGGTTCGTGCCCGGTCGGTTGCGGCTGGCCGAACTGGCTTAGCGCTCGCCGTCGAGGAAAGCCGCGACCTCGTTCAGGTCCACATCCTTGGCAAGAAAGGTCTGGCCGATCCCGCGCGCGAGCAGGAAGGGCAGGCGGCCGCCCGCCATTTTCTTGTCATGCGCCATATGGCCGACCAAAGTCGCGCCGTCGGTATCGACATAAGCGGCGCGGAGCGTGGTCGGCAGGCCGGCCTGGTCGAGATGACGCGCGACGCGCGCCGCATCCTGGCCGGGGCACAGGTCTAGCGCGGCGGAGAAGCGGAATGCGAGCGCCATCCCGCACGCCACCGCTTCGCCATGGAGCAGCCGGTCGGAAAAGCCGGTTTCCGCCTCGAGCGCATGGCCGAATGTGTGGCCGAGATTGAGCAGTGCGCGCGTGCCGGTGGTCTCGCGCTCGTCGGCGGCGACGACGCGCGCCTTGGCGGCGACGCTGTGCGCGATCGCCTCCGTTCGCGCGTCCGGATCGCCCGCCAGCAGCGCCGCTGCATGGGCTTCGCACCAGGAGAAGAAATCGAAATCGTCGATCAGGCCATATTTGACCACCTCGGCATAGCCCGCGCGAACCTGGCGCTGGGGCAGCGTGTCGAGCGTTGTCGGATCGATCAGGACGAGGTCGGGCTGATGAAAGGCGCCAATCAGATTCTTGCCCGCGCGCGTGTTGATCGCGGTCTTGCCGCCGACCGAGCTGTCGACTTGGGCTAGCAGAGTGGTCGGCACCTGTACGAAGCCGCAGCCGCGCTTCAGGATGGACGCAGCGAAGCCGACCAGATCGCCGATTACGCCCCCGCCCAACGCGACGATGCGGTCGCTGCGTTCGACGCCATGATCCATGAGTTGGTCGGTCAGCCGTTCGAGCATCGTCCAGCTCTTGGTCGTCTCGCCCGGCGGCAGGATCACAGTTTCGGCGCGGATGTCGCCAAGGCCCGCGAGGAGGCGCGGCAGCTGGGTCGCGGCGACGGCTTCGTCGGTGACCACCACCAGCCGGCCATTGCGCGCGAACCCTGCAAGATGGTCGGCGGCACGGTCGAGCAGGCCCGCCTCGATCATGATGGGATAGGAACGGTCGCCGAGACCGACATCGACGCGGATCATCGGTCGAGCGCTTTCATAATCTGGTCCACTGTCGAATCGTGCGGCAGCGGCTTGCTGTGGATGTGGATCGGCGCGAGCGCGTAGATCGGATTGCGCGCCTCGGCCAGTGTTCTGAGCTTCTCGCGCGGATCGGTGCCGTTGAGCAGGGGACGCGAGCCCAGACGGCGGCCGACTCGCTCGACCAATGTCTCGATATCGGCGTCGAGCCAGATGGCGATGGCTTTTTCGAGGATGAGCATGCGCGTCTGCTCGTTCATGAATGCGCCGCCGCCCGTCGCGATCACTTTGGGGCTTCCGTCGATCAGACGCGCGATCACGCGGCGTTC
>JAEKMC010000250.1 GCA_019508115.1 Sphingomonas sp. | reverse complement strand
GATGCCGTCATTGCGCCCGCCATTGTCCATCGGGCCGTAGGCGCGGGTGACCTTGCCCTCGACCGGCCAATCGAATCGCCCGCCAAACGAGACGGTCGGTTCGGCGACCGGCGTGGTCGGCGCGAGCTGGCGGGTCGGTGAGGGCGTGGCGGGAGCGGCCCTGGCCGTCGGCGCGAGCGCGGGCTCGCTGCCGGTGGCGAGATCGGTCAGGTCGATCTTGAACGCCGCCGCACGCTGCTCGAGCGACATTTTGGCCACGTCCTGCGCGGGCGGCAGCAGCAACCGCTGGCCCTCGCGTAGCGTGAAAGGCGGCTGCAGATGGTTGAGCTCGATGATCTTCGACCATTCGACCTGATAAGCGCGCGCGATCGCGATGCCGCTCTGGCCCTTCTTGACCATATGATAGCGGCCGCCCGCAATCTTGAGCTTCTGCCTCGGGCGCAGCGTGAAGGGCGCTTTCAGGTCATTGTCGTGCGCGATCACGTCGGCACCTTCGCCGGTCTTGCGCACCACCGCCGAGAGCGTATCGCCGGGCTGGACGATGTAGGTGGACTTGGCGATCTCGACGGCGTCGGGGGTGACCTGTTTCACCTCCCAAACGGGCTTCTGCCCGCCGGCGGCCTTGGTATCGACGATCGGCGTCGGCGTGTCGGTCGATTGGGCGGGGGCGTTGTCGCTCGGTTTGGCGCTGGACGTGGCGGCAGGCTTGTCAGCCACCTTGCCCTCCCGCTTCGCCGCACTCTTCGCATTGCCGGCCAGCGGCGCGTCGGCGTCATTGTCGCGGCTCGCCACGCTTTTGACGGAGGCATGCCTCGACGGCTTTTCCGCGGCGGGCGCGGCGGCGATCAGGCTGAGCGCCAGCAGGGCCGCAATGCTCCTCATGCGGGCCGAAGCACGTCCAGACCGCCCATATAGGGCTTGAGCACCTCGGGCACGGCCACCGATCCGTCCGGCTGCTGATAATTCTCGATCACCGCGACCAAGGCGCGGCCGACCGCCAGGCCCGAGCCATTGAGCGTATGGACGAAGGCCGTGGCCCCTTTGCCCGCCGCGCTCTCGGCAGGTCGATAGCGCGCATCCATGCGCCGCGCCTGGAAGTCGCCGCAGTTGGAGCAGCTCGAAATCTCGCGATAGGTCTGCTGCGCGGGAAGCCAGACTTCGAGATCGAAGGTCTTGCGCGCGGTAAAGCCCATGTCCCCTGCGCAGAGCAGCATGCGACGGTACGGCAGTTCCAGCGCTTCGAGAATGCCCTCGGCGGCGCGGGTCATGCGCTCATGTTCGGCGTCCGAGCATTCGGGCGCGGTGATCGCGACAAGCTCGACCTTTTCGAACTGGTGCTGGCGAATCAGCCCCCGCGTGTCGCGCCCGGCGGCGCCCGCCTCGGACCGAAAGCAGGGGGTGAGCGCGGTCAGGCGGACCGGCAGGGCGGTTTCGGCCAATATCTGTTCGCGCACCAGATTGGTCAGGCTGACCTCCGCGGTCGGGATCAGCCAGCGGCCGTCGGTCGTGCGAAACAGGTCGTCCGCGAACTTCGGCAGCTGACCTGTGCCGAACATTGCCTCGTCACGCACCAGCAACGGCGGCGCGGTTTCTTCATAGCCATTGGCCGCGGTCTGCGTGTCCAGCATATATTGGCCGAGCGCACGGTGAAGCCGCGCCGCCTGGCCGCGCAGCGCGGTGAAGCGCGCGCCCGAGAGGAGCGCGCCGCCTTCGAAGTCGAGCCCGATGGCAGGGCCGATATCGGCATGATCCTTCGGCGCGAAATCGAATGCGCGGGGTGTGCCCCAACGCTTCTGCTCGACATTGCCCGTCTCGTCTTCGCCCTCCGGCACATCGGCGGCGGGAATGTTGGGGAGCGCGGCGAGTGCCGCGTCGAGCACACCGCTGGCCTCAACCGCTTCGGCCTCGAGTTCGGCCATCCGGTCCTTGAGGCCCGTGACCTCGGCCATCAGCGCCTGCGCGGTCGCTTCGTCGCGCGTGGCCTTGGCCTTGCCGATCTCCTTCGACGCCTCGTTGCGGCGCGTCTGCAGCGCCTGCGCTTCGCTGACCTTGCCGCGCCGCGCCTCGTCGAGCTGAAGCAGACCGGCAGCCTGGGGCCCCAGGCCCCGCTTTTGCAGGCCGGTATCGAAAGCGGCAGGGTCTTCGCGGATCGCGCGTATATCGTGCATGGCGGGCTAATGGCCGGGGCGTCGCGGCGGCGCAACCCTGCAACCTGCGCGCGCTTACGCGCGTTGCTTGGGGGGAATACCCCATAGGAGGCCGCCGATGCGCATTCCCCACGACAGCTATGTCCTCGTCGCCGACGGCGCGAAGATGCTGTTCTTCCGCAACGAAGGCGATGCCGACAATCCCAACCTGACCGTGATCGCCGCCGAGCAGCAGGCCGATCGATATGATCGCGACATCAAGACCGATCAGGCGGGTCAGAAACCCGGCAGCCCGGGTTCGAACGGCGGATCGACCGCGGGCGAGGCGGATTTCCACCTTCAGGCCGAACAGCGTTTCGCGGTCGAGGCGGCCGATCGGATCAACCGCGCGGCGCTCGCCAACGAATTCGAGACACTGATCATCGTCGCCCCGCCCAAGACGCTGGGGGAGCTGCGCAAACATTATCACAAGCGGGTCGAGGAAAAGATCGAGGCTGAGATCGCAAAGGATCTGACCGGGCATCCGGTCGATCGAATCGAGGCCGTGCTTCAGAACTACCAGGAAGCGAACGGCTGACCCCAGGGAGATAACGTCCCGTCCCGCAGCGCAGGGACAAGTCTGGAAAAATCCTATTTCGATGAAGTGTGATGGTTTTGTCTTTTGAGGAGAGTGAAATGAAATATCTGGTTCTCGCCCTGGCCGGTTCGGCTGGCTTGGCCCTGCCTGCCTTCGCGCAGGCCACCCAATCCCCACCCGCGGCGGCCACGGCCTCCGCGGCGAATGTGACCGCGGGCGCGACCGTCGTCGATACGACCGGCGCGCCGGTGGGTACGATCGAATCGGTGAGCGGCGGGAATGCCGTGCTCTCGACCGGCACCGTGAAAGCGGCGATCCCGGTCTCTTCGTTCGCCAAGGGGGCCAATGGCCTCGTGGTCGGCATCACCAAGGCCGATCTGGAGGCGAAGGTGCAGGCGGCAACCAAGCCGACCGAGATCGCCGCCGGAATGGCGGTGACGGGTCCCGGCGGTGCCGCGGTCGGCAAGGTCGACGCGGTAAGCGGCGACATGGTCACGGTCGCGACCGCCAACAGCAAGGCGCAGCTCCCGAAGACCGCGTTCGCGCAAGGTCCGAACGGGCTGGTGATAGGCCTGACCGCCGAGCAGATCGATGCCGCGGCCAAGGCGGCAGCCCCTAAAACGAGCGGCGCCGGCAAATAATCCACAACTTTTGAACGAAATAGGCGGTGCGTAACGACTCGTTACGCGCCGCCAGCTTGTTACGTCCCCTTCCCGCAGGTATAGGCCCGCCCAAGGGCAGATAGGGGCGGGGCCGCTGGTCCATGCCTCGCAGGGGTGGCGAGTATAAACTATGGCTACTGCGGCGAAACGAACCGACGACGATAACGAAGAACTGGATCGGGATTATCGGCCATCGCCGAACGAAGAGTTCATGAACCCCCGCCAGCAAGCCTATTTCCGACGAAAATTGCAGGATTGGAAAGAATCCATCCTCCGCGAATCCCGCGAGACGCTGAACCAGCTGCAAATCGATTCCCTTCGCGAACCCGACGTCACGGATCGCGCTTCCTCCGAAACCGATTGGGGCATCGAACTTCGAACCCGCGATCGCCAACGTAAGCTCATTTCCAAGATCGACGCCGCGATTCGTCGCATCGACGAGGGCGAATATGGCTATTGCGAAGTGACCGGCGAGCCGATCTCGCTCGCGCGGCTCGAGGCGCGCCCCGTCGCGACGATGACGGTGGAAGCACAGGAGCGTCACGAGCGTAATGAGAAGGTCAGCCGCGAAGAATAAAAGCGTTAACGGCGCATCCGTTAACGGCTTGCCAACCAATTATGTGCATGAACTGCCGTCTAGTAATTGAGGGTGGCGGTGGGACAAGACTTCGTTCCTGACAAGACGGCGGATGCCGATGCACACTTCGAATCTCTGCGTTCGGAGCCGAGGGATTCCATGTTCCTCATGGCGGCGATGCGTCGCCCCGGCAGCGCCGACGTTCAGGTGAAGGTCCGCAATCTGTCGCCCGGCGGCATGATGGCGGAAAGCCCGGTCAATTTCTCGCGCGGCGACCCGGTCGAGGCAGAATTGCGCGGCATCGGCATCGTCAGCGGCAAGATCGCGTGGACGGCGGGGGGCCGCATCGGCGTCCAGTTCGATGCCCCGATCGATCCACGCCTCGCGCGCAAGCCGGTGAGCGGCAACCCCCAGCCGCAACTCGTACGCCCGTCGCGCGCGATGTGGCGCCCCTCGATTCGCTGAATCCGTTTCATCTCGCTGAAACGGCTTCCGCTTCTGTCGCGCCAGGTTAGCGCGACCCTCCGCAAAGATTGACGCTCGCAAGCGTGCGGCGATATAGGCGCGCTTCAGGCGGCCCAAGACCTTGATCGGTCCAGGATTCCCTGGGCCGTGAATCAAGGTCTCATCTAGAATAGAGCCTGATTCACGCTATCGGTGAAAGCGCGCCAGCGCTTTCTCGGATAGCGATCAGGCTCTTGGCCGCTTTTTCTTTTCCGGAGCGATTCCGAGCTGATTTCGCGTCTTTCAAGGAGCCTGTTTCGATGACCATCACGCCTCTCATGCCCGTCTATCCGCGGTGTGGTGTGCGTCCGGTGCGAGGCGAAGGCGCCTATCTGATCGGCGAACAGGGCGAGCGTTATCTGGATTTCGCCGCAGGCATCGCGGTCAACATTCTGGGGCACGGCCATC
Organism: Sphingomonas sp.; assembly: GCA_019508115.1. Lineage (GTDB taxonomy): Bacteria > Pseudomonadota > Alphaproteobacteria > Sphingomonadales > Sphingomonadaceae > Sphingomonas_I. The sequence goes on along the minus strand of JAEKMC010000250.1, from coordinate 1,670 downwards.
CCGGTCTGGTCAAGGCGATCGCCGACCAGGCGGCGACGCTGATGCACGTGTCCAATCTGTATGGCAGCCCGCAGGGCGAGCATTTGGCGCAGCGGCTGGTCGACAAGACCTTTGCCGATACCGTCTTCTTCACCAATTCCGGCACCGAGGCGGTCGAATGCGCGATCAAGACCGCGCGCCGCTATCATTATGCCAAGGGCAATCCGGAGAAGAACCGGATCATCAGCTTTTCCAACGCCTTCCATGGGCGAACGATGGGTGCGATCTCGGCGACCAACCAGCCGAAGATGCGCGATGGTTTCGAGCCTTTGCTGCCCGGCTTCACCGTGGTGCCGTTCAACGATCTCGCCGCGGCCGAAGCCGCGATTGGCCCCGACGCGGCGGGCTTCCTGATCGAACCGATCCAGGGCGAGGGCGGCATCATGCCCGCGACGCAGGAATTCATGACCGGCTTGCGCGATCTTGCCGACAAGCATGGCATGCTGCTGATCCTCGACGAGATTCAGTGCGGCTATGCGCGCACGGGGACATTCTTCGCCCACGAACAATATGGCATCACGCCTGACATCATGTGCGTCGCCAAGGGCATTGGCGGCGGCTTCCCGCTGGGTGCTTGCCTGGCAACCGAGGAGGCGGCGAGCGGCATGGTGATCGGCACGCATGGTTCGACCTACGGCGGCAATCCGCTCGCCATGGCGGCGGGCGAGGCGGTGCTCGACGTCGTCGGCGAGCAGGAGTTCCTCGATAACGTCAAGCGGATGGGAGACAGGCTGCGCCAGGCGCTGGAGCAGATGATTCCCAATCATGACCATCTGTTCGAAAGCGTGCGCGGTTCCGGCCTGATGCTCGGCATTCGCCTCAAGACCGAAAGCCGTAGCTTCGTGGCGCATCTGCGCGACAATCATGGCCTGCTGACCGCCGCGGGCGGCGACAATGTCGTGCGCATCCTGCCGCCGCTCAACATCGAGGAAAGCCACATCGCCGAGTGCATCGAAAAGCTGTCGGCCGGCGCGCGCAGCTACAAGGTGCCGGAAGCGGCGTGATCGTAAACCAGCCCATCCGGGGGGATGGGTGGCTTGGGGACTGAAGAATGACTCGCCATTTCCTCGACCTGGCGGATGCCGGACCCGACGCGCTCCGGGCGATGCTGGCTGACGCGCGCAGCCGCAAGCTCACGCGCAGCGGTTGGCCGAAGGGCAAGCCCGACGTCGACCGGCCGCTCGATGGCCATGTGCTGGGGATGATCTTCGAGAAGAATTCGACGCGTACGCGCGTCTCATTCGACATGGCGATGCGCCAGCTCGGCGGCACCACCATCATATTGGACGGCGGCACCTCGCAGCTCGGCCGGGGCGAGACGATCGCGGATACGGCGCGCGTGCTGTCGCGCTATGTCGACGCGATCATGATCCGTACCGACAATCATGCGAAGGCGGTCGAACTGGCCGAATATGCCGACGTGCCAGTGATCAACGGCCTCACCGATATGAGCCATCCCTGTCAGATCATGGCCGATATGCTGACCGTGATCGAACGCAAAGGCGCGGTCGAGGGCACGCGCTGGGCCTGGCTCGGCGATGGCAACAACGTGCTCCATTCGATCATCGAAGCGGGCAGCCTGCTCGGCTTCGACGTCACCGCTGCCTGTCCCGAAGGCTATGAGCCTGATC
>JAEKMC010000085.1 GCA_019508115.1 Sphingomonas sp. | reverse complement strand
GAGGATGACAACAAGATGTCCTTCCCGCCGTTGCCCGGCGCCGCGCGCGAGCTGGCCGCGATGGCGCGCGCCTTTGCGCCCGGGCGCAGCCTTGTCCTGACCGGCCGGAAAGCGACCGAGCTGGCGGTGCGTCAGCAGCCGCTCGGCCGGTTTGGCGTGCTCGCTTTCGCCACGCACGGGCTGGCGCCGCAGGACGTGGCGGGGCTGACCGAGCCCGCTTTGCTCCTGAGCGCGCCGGCGAGCCGGCAAGGCGGCGACGACGGGCTACTGACCGCGTCGGAGATCGCCACGCTGCCGCTGGCGGCGGACTGGGTGATATTGTCGGCCTGCAACAGCGCCGGCGCGATCGAGGCCGGAAGTCCGCCGTATAGTGGGCTGGCGACTGCCTTCCTCCAGGCCGGTGCGCGCTCGCTGCTCGTCTCGCACTGGCCGGTGCGGGACGATGTCGCGGCACGGCTGACGGTCGATACGCTGCGGGGTGCGGCGCGCGGGCTTTCGCGGGCGAAGGCGCTGCAGGCGGCCACCTTGCGCCTGATGGCGGACCGACGGATGCCGGGCGCCGCGGATCCCGCGATGTGGGCGCCGTTCGTGCTGCTCGGCCAATGACCTAACAGGGTTTGTCACTTGGCTGCGTGTGCCAAGGGCTGCGATAGACGGGCGAGAATGCCGACGGGGGAATCCATGTGCACGTCCTGCTGATCGAGGATGATTTGCTGACCGCCTCCGCGATCCAGGAAGTGCTCGCGCGCGAGGCGATCACGGTCGAGCCGGTCGACACCGCCGAAGCGGGGGTACAGCGCGCCGGGTTGGGCGACATCGACGTGATCGTCATGGACCGGATGCTGCCTGGCATGGACGGGATTGAGGCCGTGGCGCGCCTGCGGAGCGCCGGCGTCGAAAAGCCGATCCTCATGCTGTCGGCGCTGGGGCGTGCCGAGCAACGCGTCGAGGGGGTCGAACATGGTGCCGACGATTATCTGGCCAAGCCGTTCGAGCCGAACGAGCTGGTCGCGCGGCTGCGCGCGCTCCATCGCCGTGCGGGGGCGCTCGCCAACCAGCCGATCCTGATCCACGGCGACATCGAGCTCAACGTCAAGGCGCGGACCGCGCACCGCGCCGGCCGCCATCTGGGGCTGAGCCCGAAGGAATTCGAGCTGCTGAAATACCTGATGGAAAATGCGGGGGAGATCGTGACGCGGCAGATGTTGTTGCTGCACGTCTGGAAACTGAGCTTCGATCCGCAGACCAACGTGGTCGACGTCAATCTGGTCCGGCTGCGCCGCAAGCTGGAGGAAGGCGCAGCGCAGGCCTGCCTCGAAACGGTGCGCGGACATGGCTATCGCCTGCGCGCCGCGTCGCATCGGCCCTGAGTTGCGGCCGTTCTTCTCTTCGATAGCGACGCGGCAAGCGCTGCTTACCGCCTGCCTGACGCTAGCCGCGGTGGCGATGTTCGCGCTCAGCGCGCTTGCCACGGTGGAGGCGAGTCTGCGCGCCGACCTGCTCCATATGATCGATACCGATATTGCCGGCCTCGCAGACGGCGCCGCGCGCGGCGGCACGGATGAGCTGGCGGCGCGGATCGGCGACCGGCTGGCGGTGCAGAGCGAAGAGCGCGCGACCCCTTATTATCTGTTGCGCGATGCAGGCGGCCAGCACCTGGCGGGCAATATCGATGCGCCCCCGCCGATCGATGCCGCGCGCTCCGAATTCGCGGATGCCACGATCGGGGCGGATCGGGCGCTGATCCGCGCGACGCGTCTGTCGCATGGTGCGATCCTGATGGTCGGGCGATCGCTTGGCCCAACCGAAAAGCTGGTCGCTACGCTCCGGCTGCGGCTTGGCCTGCTGGCCGGCGGCGCCTTTGCCGCGGCGCTGGCGGCGGGGTGGTGGACGTCGGCTCGGCTCGCAGGCCGCGTCGGTGCGGTGAACAGGGTATTCCGGCAGTTCGAAGAAGGGGATCGCGCCGTGCGGGTGGCGCCCCGGGGCCGCGACGAACTGGCGATGCTGAGTGAGCATGTCGACCGGCATCTGTCCCAGATCGATATGCTGCTCGCGTTCCAGCAGGGCATAAGCGACAATGTCGCGCACGAATTGCGCACCCCGCTCGCGCATCTCGACATGCGCCTGCGCCGCACGATCGAGCAGACCGCCGATCCGGCGCTGACCGCCGACCTGGAGAATGCGCGCGGCGATGTTCGATCGATCGTATCCCTGTTCGACGCGTTGCTCGACATCGCGCATGGCGAGGCCGGCGCGCGCATGCCGCGGACCAGCTTCGACCTTTCGGAACTCGCGGGCAGCCTTGCCGAACTCTATGCGCCCAGCGCCGAGGAAGCGGGGCTCGATTTCTCGACGCGGATTGCACCGGACGTGACGATGACGGGCGAACCGATGCAGATCGGCCGGATGATCGCGAACCTGCTCGATAATGCGCTGAAGTTCGTGCCCGCCGGGGCGCGGCTGCGATTGTCGGTCGCGCCCGGCCCGATCATCATCGTCGAGGATAGCGGGCCGGGTATCGCGCCGGACGAGCGCGAGCTGGTCATGCGCCGCTTCGGCCGCGGCCGATCGTCGGCCGCCGGGCACGGGCTGGGCCTGGCGCTCGTCAAGCTGGTGGCGGCACGCCACGGGCTGGTGCTGCGGCTGGAGGACGCCACACCGGGTGCGCGCTTCATAATCGCGCAGCGAGACTCCTGAGATGAAGCTCGCGGCGATAGTCCTGCTCCTTGCGACCGGTGCGGCCGGTCACTCGGACGAGCCGGTGGACCGGATCACGGACGCGTTGGTGCGCGGCCTGTCCGCGAGCGGACCGGCGCGCGTAGCGACACGCCGGCACGCCGCCGCTATCCTGAATGGCGAGGGCGCGCGTGCGATGCCTGGTGGCGAGAATATCGCGGCGTCCTGGAACGGCCGGCAGCCGCCCTATCGAACGCGCGTCTTGGGTCCGGCGTACCGGGCGGTGACGTTGGCGCCGGGGGGAGCGCTGCATCTGGAACAGACATTCCTGGCGGGGCAGCGGGCGCAGATCGTGGCGGCGGCGGTCGGGCGCGGCGCAATCGAGCTCACGGTCGACGAAGGTGAAGGGCGGCGGTCCTGCCCCACACAGAACCGCCGCGCGCGTTGCGACTGGATTCCCACAGCCACGACGCGCATCTCGATCGATCTCTATAACCGGGCCGCTGCCGCCGACCGGTTCGTGATCATATTGCGATAGAGGCCCGGCGCGGCCCGTCAGGCCTGCCTGACGACAGCCTTCGTCCGTCGCCGAAGCGCGCTGCCGACGGCTCCGAAGCCGCCCACGAGCAGCGCCCAAGTGGACAATTCCGGAACCGGGGCAATGACCGCGTCGGCGTCGACATAGGTGACGAAATTGCGGTCCTGATCCGGGGCCGCGAACCATTTGCCGCCAAAGCCCGCGACGGTCATTCTGCGCGCATAATGGTTGTCGACATCGGCCTTCCAGAGCGACTCGCCGCTAACGAGAATCGGTTCGAGCGCGAGCATCTGCCCATCCGTCACCGTCATTGCCAGATCGAAAAAGGCATCATCGAAAGAGACCGTTTTCACCGTCCCGGTGGCGATGATCGAGGTCGGGAGGCCACCGCTGGTGGCATAGATGTTGATGCCCGAAAATATGTCGAGCGAGAAATCGCGGCGGTAGAGCGGGATGTCGATCAGAGTCATCACGCCGCTTCTGCCGACGGTGAAGGTCTGCAGGACCTTCACGCCCACGTCCGGACGCGTAAAGAAGCCTTCGCCCAGTGACGGATTGAACTGATCGGCCTGATCAACCTTCGGTATCGCCAGCAGTGGCGTGGAACCGAGTGCAAGAATAAACGACGCGACAATGGTCGAAACGCGCATGACAAAATCCCCCAAGAACCAAGTCACGGTGCAACACCATCCGAACTTGTGGGACATCGCTTATCATGAGCAAAAACAAGCGCAATAAAGGCGCAGAACATGTCAGCATTTGTAATGATCGGGGTTGCGATCACACGTTTGCAGCAGGCTGATCTCAAAGCGCGGGCCAGCGGCCCGGATCAGTGGGTCGGGATCAGGACCGGGGGGTCGGCCGGCGTGGGAGCCGGCGGGTCGGCCGGGTCCTGGCCGGAGAAGGCCAGGGTGATCGACATCCGGCGGTTGCGGGGATCGTAGCGGTCGGAGGGGATGTAGGCTTCCTTGTCGGCCACGCCCTCGATCCGCTCGAAGCGATCGGGCCCGACGCCCGCGTCGGCCAATGCCCTGCGCGTCGCCTCGGCGCGCGCGCTCGACAATGTCCAATTGTTGACCGAGCGGCCCGCCGCATAGGGCAAAGCGTCGGTATGGCCGCGCACGATCACGCCGTTGGGCACGCTTTGGATCACCTGCGCGACCTGCGTCATCAGCGCGCGCGCCTCGGGCAGCAATGCGTCGGTGCCGAGCGCAAACATCGAGAAATCGGCCTTGTCGACCAGGTCGATGCGCAGACCTTCGCGCGTGTCGGTAAAACGAATGCTGCTGGCGAGCTTCGACAGGCTCTTGTCGGTGCTGATGCGCTGCATGATCTGCTTTTTGAGGTAGGCGAAGCGCACGCGGTCGCGCATCCGCTCCGCCGCCGCGGCTTCGGACGCACCACCGGTCGCATCCTTGGGGATGGTCAGCGATCTCGAGCCGGTCTGCGCCGATTTGTGCGGATAATTGTCCTTGGCGATGATGCTGTCGCCGCCGAACACGCCGTTCGAGCCCGCGCTCTTGAGCTTCATCTCGATCAAGGTGGGCGCGAAATAATCGGCGATGCCCTTGCGCTGCTTCTCGGTCGTCGCGCCGAGAATCCAGAGCAACAGGAAGAAGGCCATCATCGCGGTCACGAAATCGGCATAGGCGACCTTCCAGGCGCCGCCATGGTGTCCGCCATGGCCGGCCTCGATGATCTTCTTGACGATGATCGGCCGTGGCTCGGGCTCGTTCCGGCCGCGCTTTGCTGGCCCCGCCATTAGTTGGCGCCCCGAGTGTTTCGCTGACGCGAAGACCTAAACATCAACGCCCCCGCATGCCGTCGAAGACGTCGGCGAAGGCGGGCTGGTTGTTATGGCTGATGCCCGAGCGCGCGGCTTCGATCACCAGCGGCAGCGGATGGCCGTGGAGCGAGGCGATGATGATCTGCTTGACCACGCCGTAGATCGCGGCGTCGGCCTCGACCACCTGACGGCAGCGGCTCGAGAAGGGGCCGACGATGCCATAGGCGAGCAGCACGCCGAGAAAGGTCCCGACCAGCGCCGAGCCGATCATCGCGCCGAGAATCGCGGGCGGCTTGTCGATCGAGCCCATCGTCTTCACCACGCCGAGCACGGCGGCGACGATGCCGAGCGCGGGCAGCGCGTCGGCGAGGTTCTGGAGCATGTCGGCGGGGCGGATGTCGTCATGGTGATGCGTCTTGAGCGCATTATCCATCACATCCTCGACCGCGTGCGGATCGAGCGTGCCTGACGAGATCACGACCAGCCGCAGCGTGTCGGTGATGAGGTGGACCAGGGTCGTGTCCTTGAGCAGCTTCGGATATTGGCCGAACACACTCGACGACTGCGGATCCTCGATATGCGGTTCGAGCGCGACCGGGCCATCGGTGCGCAGCATCTTCATCAGGCTGGAGACGAGGAAGATCACCTCCAAGAAGTCTTTCTTGGTATATTTCGGACCCTTGAAGACCTTGCCGAAACCGCCGCCGAGCTGCTTCAATTCCTTCATCGAATTGCCCGCCACGAGCGCGCCGATCGCGGCGCCCCCGATGATGATCATTTCGTGCGGGATCGATTCCAAAATGGGGCCGAGCGCGCCGCCGGTGAAAGCGAAGCCGCCGAACACCATGCCGAGGAGGACGACCAGACCGATCGCTGCAAACATTTGAAACACACCCCCGGATGGCGAAACTAAACGGAGCGTCCGGATAGGATTCCGGCTTCTCCAACATGATTAACGGCCGGGATTTACGCGCTTTATGGTGAAGATCGGGTTTACCGTCTTTTTGGGCGTTTTTGTGTGCGGAGACGGTTCCGGCCCGCCTCCCCATCCAACCTTCCGATCCAGTCATGCTGTCGGGAGGTTGGGTGGGAAGCGGGCCGGCACCGCACGAAACGCGCTTCCGCGCGTTTTCCAAAAATGGCCGCTGTCAGCCGACCAGGTCGAACAAGGTGCTCTTGTTGGTCTTGGCGAACAAGGTCTGTGCCGCCTGGAGCGCGGTCTGCTTCGACTGGAATTCGCTGAGCGCATAGGTGAGGTCGGTGCTCTCCAGCCCATTGCGCTCGGCGGAGAGGTCGGTACCGGTATTGCTGAGATCCTCCGCCGCCGCGTCGAAACGCTGTGCGCGCACGCCCTGATCGGCGCGGACCTGCGTGATGTGCGAGATGCTCGAGTCGAGCGAATCGAGGCTGGACTGGATCGCACTGGCGCGCGTGGCGTTGCTGCCGTTGATCGCCGTGATCGCGGCGCCCAATATCTGCTGCAGCGTCTGGGGACCGCCGGCGGTGGCGACATTGCCGAAGACCTGATCGCGTTGCGCGGTCGCGGGCAGACTGAGCGTGTCGGACACCGGGATCGCGAGCGGCGATCCGGTCGGGTAGAGCGGCGCGCCGGTCGGATCGTTGGCGGTCGAGGCGCTGTCGAGCTTGGCGATGATCGACTGCAATTCTTGCGTGATCGCGGTGCGATCGGTGGGTGAGGTCGTGTCGTTGCGGCCGGACAGGACCAGCTCCTTGGCGCGATCGATCATGGCGGAAATGTTGGTCAGGCTGGTATCGACCGCCGAGGAGATCGAGGTGCCCATGTTGACGTTGATGTTCCACACCACCTGATCGGCCTGGGTCTGGCGGATTTCGGAGATGCGCTGCGCCGCGCCAGGATCGTCGGACGGCGCCGACAACCTTTTGCCGGTCGATACGCTCGCCTGAAGCTGCGCGATCTGCTTCGACAATTCGGTCTGGCGATTGATCTCGGCGGCGGCATTGTAGCGCGTGGAGCTGATCATGGTCTTGGCCCTCAGAACAAGTCGAATATCGCCTGCAACGTCTCGCGGGCGGTCTGGATGATTTTGGCCGAAGCCGAATAAGCCTGCTGGAAATGCATGAGCTGGGCGGCCTCGGTATCGAGGTCGACGCCCGAAACATTGTCCAGTGCGGAATAAGCGCCGTCCTTGGCGGCGGCCGCGCTGGTCGCGAGCGTCTTCGCGGACTGCACGCGGAGCGCCTGGTCGTTCACCATCGTACGCCAGCTCGTTTCGGCCCCGTTGGCGCCGCGCAATGCCGACAAGGTCAGCAAATTGCCATTGGGGCTGGTCGCAGTGGCGGCGCCGATCAGGCTGGGATCGGTAGCCGAGACACCGAGGCTGGCGGCGTCGGTGCCGGTCATCAGGACAGCGCCGGGATTGCCGTTGAGATCGGTTCCCTGCGCGTTCCAGGTGTTGATCTGCTGCACGAGGTTGGCGGCGAGCGTATCGAGTTGCGATCGGCGCCCGGCGATCTGGTTGGCGGCCTCGGCATAGCCCGCGAGCGCGCCCGAGGTCGGGCTGACCGCGGAGGTCGTGCCGTCGTTGGCGACGCTCATGTTGAACGTGCCGTTGGCGGCGAGTGAGAGGCTGACCAGCCCGGAAAGGGCTGAGCCGCCATCGAGCAGCACCGGCCCGCCGGTGTCGTTCATCCTGAGCGTGGCGGAGCCATAGGTATCGAGCGTGACGTCGATCCCGATCTTGTCGCTGATCGTGCCGATGATGGTATCGCGCTGGTCTTCGAGCGAAGCGCGGCCCGACGTGCCCTGCGGCGCGGTCTTGAGCGAGAGGTTGATCCGCGCAAGCGCGGTCAGGGCATCGTTGACCTGCCCGACTGCCTCGCTCGCCTGGCTGGAGATGGTGGCGCTGACCTTGACGAGGTTGGCCGCCGTCTTGTTGATCGCGCCGGAGGCGTCCTGGAGCGCGTAGAGCAAGCTCTGGCGCAAGGTCGTGTCGGTCGGATTGGCGGCCAGCGAATTGCCCGCGGTGAAGATGCCGGTGAGCTTCACGCCGACGCCGGAATCGCCATTGTCGAGCGAATCCTGGATTTGGGCGAAGAACTGCGATCGGGTGCTGGCCTGCGAATTGTCGGAATTGGCACCCCACGCCTTGAACGCGGAATATTGATCCCACACGCGCGCGACATCGGCCGCCTGCACGCCGTTGAACGATCCCGCGCCGCGATAGAGGAACGCCGGCCCGGCGGCCGTATATTGTTCCTTCATCGTCACCTGACGCTTGGCGAAACCGTCATTATTGGCGTTGACGACGTTTTCGGAAATGCCGGCGAGCGCGCTCTGGTAGGCGAGCACGCCCGATTTGCCGATGGACAGCAGATCGGTCATTGGGCCGCTGCCTTCGTGTCGGCCGCGGGCTGGGCGGCCGGGGCGATCGTGGCGGCGGCGCTGCCGGCGAGGCGCGCGCCATATTGCTTGACGAGCATGTCAGCGATGTGGAGCGCACCCTTCTGCGCCATCGCGTCGGCGGTCTTGGCGTCGGCCATGTCCTGGAACTGCTTGCTGGCTTCGGAATCGAACAGGCCGTCGCCATCGCTGGCGGAGCGCATCGATCCGATCAGCTGGCGCACGAACACCGCCTCGAACGACTGTGCCGCCTTCTTGAGCTTCGCCTGATCGGGCGAAGCCGGGGATGGCGCGGCGCCGGTGGCCGCGGACGTGTTCGTGATGGGGGACGTCGTCACAGGACCACGAGCTCCGCCTTCATCGCGCCCGCTTCCTTGAGCGCCTCGAGGATCGCGACGAGGTCGGCGGGCGACGCTCCGATCGCGTTCACCGCCTTGACGATGTCGGACAGGCTGGCGCCGGGAGCGAAGCGGAACATCGGATTATGCTCCTCATCGACGTCGATCTTGCTCTTGGGCACGACCACGGTCTGGCCGCCGCGGCTGAAGGGCTCTGGCTGCGAAACCTTGAGATTTTCGTTGACCTTGACCGTGAGCTTGCCGTGGCTGACCGCGGCGGGCGCGATCCGCACCGCGCCGTTGATCACGACCGTGCCGGTACGGGCATTGACGATCACCTTCGCGGGCGCGTCGGCCGGATCGACGAGCAGATCCTCGATCTGGCCCATCATCGCGGTGCGCACCTCGGCGCCTTCGGGCGCGCTGATCGAGACGGTGACCGCGTCGATCGCACGCGCATGGCCCGCGCCGAGCTTGCTGTTGATCGCGGCAGCGACGCGGCCGACGGTGGTGAGATCGGCCTCGGCGAGGTTGAAGCGCAACTCGGGCGTGGTGGCGAAGCCGGCGTCGACCGCGCGTTCCACCGTAGCGCCACCCGGGATGCGGCCCGCGGTCGGCACGTTGACCGTGATGTTGGAGCCGTCCGCGGCGGAGACGCCGAGACCGCCGACGGCGAGGTTGCCCTGCGCCATCGCATAGACCTGGCCGTCCGCACCCTGAAGCGGGGTCATCAGCAAGGTACCGCCGCGCAAGCTCTTGGCCTTGCCCATCGCGGCGACGGTGATGTCGAGCCGTTCGCCGGGCTTGGCGAAAGGGGGGAGCTCCGCTGTGATGATCACCGCCGCGGCATTCTTGAGCGCGGGGTTGACGCCCGCGGGCAGCTGCATGCCGAAGCGCGACGCCACGCTGTGCATGCCCTGCGTCGTATATTCGAGATTGTCATCGCCCGTGCCCGCCAGCCCGACGACGATGCCGTAGCCGGTCAGCTGGTTGGCGCGCAGGCCCTGGAAATGGCCCAGATCCTTGATCCGCTCCGCCGAAACCGGACTCGTCAGCAGCATCGCGACGATCACCAGCGCCATGCCGGCAAGCGTCGGAACCAACCGCAAGCCGAACGCACGCAGGCGCAGGGCGAGCGGCGCCGGCGCGGCGGCGTCGCAAGGGTGGCAGAAAGGGGAAGCGAGATTCATGGACACGAATCCTAGAAGGGGCTCAGGATCGAGAAGAAGTGGCTGAGCCACCCCTGGCGGCTGGCGCGGGCGATCTCGCCCGTGCCGGCGTAGGTGATCTTGGCGTCGGCGACGCGGGTCGAGGGCACCGTATTGTCGAGATCGATATCCTGCACGCGGACCAGGCCCGAAATGCGGATCTGCTCGTCGCCGCGGTTGAGCGTGAGGTTCTTCTCGCCCCGGATCAGCATCGTGCCGTTGGGATAGACCGCGGCCACGGTGACGCTGATAGCGCCGTTCAACTGGTTCGACTGTTCGGCACCGCCCTTGCCGTCGAACTTGCCGCCGCCGCTGGCGGTCAGGCTGGTCGACTTGAGGAAGCTGAGCGGGCCGGTGACCGGCGGCACGAGACCGAGGCTGCCGCTGCGGTCGGTCGTGGCGCTGTTGCTCTTGGTCGCCTGCGTCCGCTCGACCAAGACGATGGTCAGGATGTCGCCGACCTGCGCCGCGCGCGAACCCGAGGTGAGCGGCGCGTATCCGGCGGCGGCATGGAAGATCGCGCCATCCGCGGGCGCGGCAGCGGGAGGCTGATAGGGCGTCGGCTGATATTCGGAGCGCAATTCGGCCATGCGCTTGTGCTGGCCGAAGAGCGCATGCGCGGGCTGGCCGGCGGCCAAAGCGACGGACAGGCCGAGCAGGATATGGGAGGCGCGCATCATCAGAGCTGCTGGTTCGCGGTCTGGAGCATCTCGTCGGTCGCCTTGATGACCTTCGAATTCACCTCGTAGGCGCGCTGGGTCTCGATCATGTCGACCAGCTCCTCCGTGATATCCACGTTCGAGGATTCGAGGCTACCCTGCGCGATCGTGCCCCGTCCGTCGGTGCCCGCATCGCCGACCTGCGGCGCGCCCGAGGCCGCGCTTTCGGACAGCAGATTGTCGCCGTCGGCCTGGAGGCCTGAAGGATTGGTGAAACGCACCGTCTGGATCTTGCCGACGATGCTCGGCTGGGCTTGGCCCTGCGCGGTGACCGAGACCGTGCCGTCCGCGCCGATAGTGATGCCGGTCGCATTGTCGGGGATCTGGATCGGCGGCTGGAGCGCCATGCCCGCCGAGTTGACGACATTGCCGTCGGCGGTGCGGCTGAAGCTGCCGTCGCGGGTGTAGCCGGTCGTGCCGTCGGGCTTGAGCACCTGAAAGAAGCCCTGGCCCTGGATCGCCAGATCGAGGCTGTTGCCGGTGATCTGCATCGATCCCTGCGTGTCGATCCGCGCGGTCCCCTGGATCAGGACGCCCGAGCCGAGGTTCAGGCCGGTGGCATATTTATTCTGATCGGTGGACTGCGCGCCGGGCGCGGTGATCTGCTGATAAGCGAGCGTCTCGAAGTTCGCACGATCGCGCTTGAAGCCGGTCGTGTTCACGTTGGCGAGATTGTTCGCGATCACGCGCATCTTCTCGTTCTGGGCATCGAGGCCCGTGCGCGCGACGTGGAGGGCGGCGTTGGTCATGACGTGTCCTTACTCGGAGATCTGCATGAGCGCGGAAGCGGACTTGTCCATGTCCTGCGCAGTGGTGAGCATCTTCACCTGGGCTTCCCAGGAGCGCGACGCGTCGATCATGTCGACGAGCGTCGCCGATGCGTTGACGTTCGAGCCTTCGATGCTCTTCGCGGTGAGCGTGGCGTCGGGGTCGGACGGCAAGGCGCCGCCGCCATCGACGTGGAACAGGCCGTCGAGGCCCTTCTTTATGGTCGAGCCCTGCGGCGAGACCAATTTGATCGTGTCCACCGCCTGTGGGCTCTTGGGATCGCCGCCCTGCGGCACGATCCAGATCTGCCCGTCCTTGCCGATCGACACGCTGTCCGCGGGCGGGATCGTGATCGGGCCGCTCTGGCCCTGCACGGGCAGGCCGTCGCCGGTGGTGAGCAGGCCGCTGTCGGACAATTGGAGATCGCCGCGGCGGGTATAGGCTTCGGAACCATCCGAAGCCTGGACCGTGAGCAGCGCGTCACCATTGAGCGCGACGTCGAGGTCGCGCCCGGTGGACTGAACCGCGCCGGCCGTCATGTTCGCGCCGGTCACGTCCTGGGACACCGTGGCGCGGCCGCTCAGACCGCTGCCCTTCAGCCATTCGGCCTCGGCGCTGGTGAACTCTCCGCGAAAGCCCACCGTGTTCACGTTGGCGAGATTGTTGGCGATCGTCGCCTGGCGCGCCATCGCGCCACGCATTGCCGCCAGCGAAGAGTAGATCAGACGATCCACGGTTCAGTTCCTTACCTAAATCGCTCTTACGAACGCAGCTGGATGATCGTGTTGGTCATGTTGTTGGCCGTCTCGATCGACTTGGCGTTCGCGGAGAAGTTGCGCTGCGCAGAGATCAGCGAAACCAGCTCCTCGGTGATGTCGACATTGGCTTCCTCGAGCGCGCCCGACTGGATCGTGCCGGCCGAGCCGCTGCCCGCCTGGCTGATGATCGGCTCGCCCGACAGGCCGCTCTGGCCCCAGCGGCTGTCGCCGAGCTGGCGCAGGCCGTTGGTGTTCGGGAAATTGGCGATCATGATCGCGCCCAATTTCTTGGTGCTGCCGTCGGAGAAGGTGGCGGCGACGAGTCCGTTGCCATCGACCGAGATATTAGTGAGCTGGCCGGCGGCCTTGCCGTTTTGCGTGATCGTGCCGGGCGTGAAGGTTGACGAGGCCTGGATCGTGTTGGCCGAATCGTAGGTCAGCTTGACCGAGATCGGCGCGCCCGCACCAGCCGGCAGAACGCTGCTGAACTGCGTGAAGGTGGTCGGCGAAACGAGCTTTCCGGTGTTGTCGAAGTCGAGCGTGAGCGGCTTCGGCGGGGTCGTCCCCACGTTACCGTCGGCGCTCGATTCCTGATCGCCGATGAACAGGTGCACGTCCCAGGTGCTGTCGGTGACCGGCGGCGATGCGGTGGCATTGGGCACGGTCTTGCGCACATAATAGAGCGTCGCCTGCTGCGGGTTGCCCGAGCTGTCATAGACCGTGGTCGCGGTCGAATAATTGTAGCTGTTCGCATCGAAGCGATCGAACTTGTAGGGGTTCGTCGCCGAATAATTGGGGCGAACGGCCGGCAGATCCGCATTGCTGGGAAGCGTCGCGCTGAGCTGGATCGCGCTGGTCGCGATCGGCGAGCCGGCGGTTTGCGGGATCTGCAGGCTGGTGGCAGACGAAATGCCGCTCGCGCTCAGGATGCCCGAGCTGTCGACCGGCAACACCTGAACCCTGGCGCCGTTGGCGTCGACCAGATAGCGGTCGCCGTCGAGGCTGAAGGCGCCGTTGCGCGTGTAGCTCAGCTGCGCGCCGGTTTTGGTCACGAAGAAGCCCTGACCCGAAATGGCGAGGTCGAGCGCGCGGTCCGAGGTCTGGAAGCCGCCCTGCGTGAATTGCTGGCTGATCTCCTTCAGGCGCGTGCCCTGGCCCGCGACCGTGCCCGACTGGAGCGGCGAGGCCGAGATCAGATCGCCGAATTCGGCGCGGCTCTTCTTGAAGCCGATCGAGCCGACGTTGGCGATGTTGTTCGAGATGACCGAAAGGTCGGACTGGGCGCCCTTGAGGCCGGACAGCGAGGTGTAGAAGGACATGGGATAACTCCTGCGAGCAAGCGTTGATTAGGAAAGCTGAAGCACGTCGGCCGGATCGATCGAGCCGAGGCCGGTGATGAGCTGGGTGGTGCCGGTTGCCGGCGACTTGACCGACTGGATCTCGTTCCAGGTCGAATTGGTGGGGCTGACGCTCTTGCCGTTGGCGCCGGTCGCGGTGACGATCACCTGCAGCGCGCCATCCTTGGTGGCGTTGCCCGACGCATCCTTGCCGTCCCACGACCAGGAGACGTCGCCCTGGCTCTTGGCGCCGAGATCCTTCGAATAGACGGTCTGGCCGCTGGAATTGACGAGGTTGAGCGTCACGTCCTTGGCATCCGCCGGCAGGCTGATCTGGCCGGCATAAGCGCCGTTCGCCGCCTGCGTCGCGACATTGCCGGTGATGAGCGCGGCGCGGCCGATCCAACCCGAGGCATCGCCGAAGCGCGAGGCATTGACGCCGCTCAGCATCGACTTGAGCGACTGGTTCATCTCGGTGATGCCCGCGACCTGGCTGAACGTCGCCATCTGCTGCGTCATCGTGTTGGTGTCGGTCGGCGCGGTCGGATCCTGCGTCTTGAGCTGCGCGGTGAGCAGCTTCAGGAAGCCCGACTGGTCGATCGTCTGGTTCGACTTGGAGGCCTTAGCCGCCGCCGTCGCCGCCGAATTGGACAGCGAATCCAGATAGGAGTTTCCGGTGGATACGGTCATTTTTCGAGCCTCAGCGTATCGAGGGTGAGGGACTTGGCGGTCTGGAGGACCTGCACGTTGTTCTGATACTGGCGCGCGGTCTCCATCATCTCGACCATCTCGGCGGCCTGATCGACGCCGGCATCCCAGACGTCGCCATTCTTGTCGGCGAGCGGGTTGCCCGGATCGTGGCGCTTGGTGGGATCGGTCTGCGACGCGACCACCTGGCTGACCTGGACGGTGGCGATACCCTGACCGCCGTCGACCGTCTTGAACACCGGCTTCAATGCGCGGAACGCGCCTTCCTTGGTGGTCGAGACCGAATTGGCGTTGGCGAGGTTCGACGCGGTCGTGTTGAGCCGCACCAGCTGCGCCGCCATGGCGCGACCGGAAATATCGAAGATCGACATGTTGCTCATGGCTTATTCCCCCCTCAGCGCCGTCATCACGGTCGAGATGCGACCCTGGAGGAAGGAGAGCGTCGTCTTGTACTGGACGGCATTCTCCGCGAACAAAGTCTGCTCGGTCGACAGCTCGACGGTGTTGCCGTCGAGCGAGGTTTCGAGCGGTACGCGATAGCCGGCCGCCTGGTTGGCGGCGGTGTCGAGCGACTGGCCCGACTGGGCGGCCGCGAGCGCCTTCTGGAAATCGAAGTCGCGCGCCTTGTAATTGGGGGTCGCCGCGTTCGCGATGTTCGACGCCAGCAGCGACATGCGCTGCGAGCGAAGCTTCAGCGCGTCGCCGCTCAGCCCGAAGAGCGGATCATTATTCGCCATGTCGCCCTTCCTTTTCTTCCTAAAGTTTCCCGTGCCGCTGTCGTGAATGATGTTGGACGGCGGCGTCGCCAGCATCGTTGCAAAGGGTGTGCCAATTTGTTGGCGGCACCCCGGAAAACTGTGCCGGCAAGCGTTGTCGGGGCGAGATCGGCAAGACTTTGCCGGGGGCGGCAAATTTTTGCCGGTGTTTTGGGCTGGGAGCAGTTGAGCGTGGAGTTTTTCGCGCAAGTCGAACGGCTTCTGGACCCGGTAGCGCTGGTGATCGTGTTCGGTGGGGCGTCGGTCTCAGCGTTGCTCCGCGGCGGACGTGCGGCCTTCGGGCCCGCGTTCGCCGCGCTACGCCCTTTTTTCGCCGCCAATCCCGAAGCCGACGCGCTCGCCGCGATCGTGGCCGTGGGCAAGGTCGAGAAAATCGCCGAAACCAAGGGCATCGTCTGCGCCGACCGCGTCTCGACCGCGGGACGCTTCCTGCGCGAAGCGATGCGCAAGCTCGCCGAGGCCAAGAATAGCGAAAATTTCACGCGCTGGACGAACGAGACGCTCGACGCGCGGGCGCGGCGCCATGCCGCCAACGTCACCTTCTGGCGCGATTTGGCCGACGCCGCCCCCGCCATGGGGATGTGCGCGACCGTGCTCGGGCTGGTGCGGATGTTCGCGCACATGACCGACCCCGCCTTGATCGGCGCGCCGATGGCGACCGCTTTGGTGGCGACGCTCTGGGGGATATTGCTCGCCAATCTGATCGCTGGACCGGTCGCGGACCGGCTCGAGCGCCTGTCCGAGGCCGAACTGGCCTGGCAGCGCCGCACGCTCGACCATTTCTGCGCGCTTGCCCGGGCGGAACTGGATCATGCGCAAGGGCTGCGCCGCGTGCTCGAGCGGAGCTACGGCACGTGAGAGCGGGTCGCCAGCGCTGGGCGCTGAGCTTCGCCGATCTTTGTTTGCTGCTGCTCGGCTTCTTCGTGTTGCTGCAGGCGAAGCCTGATGCCAACCATCTCTCCGCCGGCCTGCGCGCGGCCTTTGGTGCGCGCGCCGACGCCGCGCTCGAGCAGGACGCCAATGCCTGGTTCGAGCCCGGCGAGGCCGTATTGACTCCGCAAGCCCATAAGATCCTTGGCGATTTCGCCCAGGGCGCGAGAGCCGGAAAGCTGATCGTCAGCAGCCGGGGAACCGAGCCCAAGGCCGCGCGATTCGATGGCTGGGAGTTGGCCGCAGCCCGGACGGCGGCGGTGGCGCGCGAGCTCGGCAATGCCGGCATCGCGCAGGACAGGATCGCGATCGCGATCGATCCTGCCACCGGCGGCGGCCAGGTGATCCAGATCACGCGGAATTAGGGGGACTTAGCCCCTCCCTGCCAAGGGAGGGGTTGGGGTGGGTGACTCCGTCGTTGGCGAAAGGCTGACTGCTTCAACCGGACTCACCCACCCCCAGCCCCTCCCTCGGCAGGGAGGGGAGTTCGTGCAGCCCATTATCAATCTTGGCACGGCTTTTGCACAATTACGGGCATGACGATGCGTGCCCTTCCCCTGCTGGCCCTGCTTGCCGCCCCCGCGGCAGCGGCGACGCCCCAGTTCCAGAATATCGACGCACTCGAAGCGCGGCTGATCAACGCGCTGGGCGCGGGGATCGGCGAGCCCGGAGGACCGGCCGCACCAATCGACCGCCGGCTGAAGCTCGCCGCCTGCCCGGCAACGGTGCAGATCGAGCCGCCCGCGATGGGCGCGATCGCGCTGCGTTGCGCGGCGCTCAACTGGCGGATCCGCGTGCCGATCGCACGGCTGGCCGGCACCCAGAACGTCGCGATGGGCGGCATGATGGGTGCGAAGGCCGATCCGGTCGTTCGCCGGGGCGACCCGGTCGATCTGGTTGCCGAAACCGATGGTTTCAGCGTCAGCGTTTCGGCCGTCGCGCAAGAGGATGGAGCGCCCGGAAGCCGCATCCGCGTCAAGGCGGACCGGCAAAATAGCCCGATTTTCGCGGAAGTTATCGAAAGCGGGCGCGTGAGATTACCAGGATTTAAATAATTGGCGATTGTGTCGTTATTCCGATCAGGCGATGGTTCTGGTTGGATGAGCGTAGTGCGAAAGGATGCGACGATGATCAATGCAGTCGGACCGACCGGCATCGCTCGCGCAATGGGTGTGCGAAGCGAAGGCGTGGCCAAGAACGAGCCTGTCGCCAAGGTTGAATCGACGGACGCGCAGGCGTCCGGCACGGTCACCACGGCCGCCGCCGAGCTGGCCGCGCAAGGCGCGCCGATCGACACGGCAAAGGTGGCGTCGATCCGCGAAGCGATCGCCAACGGAACCTACAAGATCGATGCGAAGGCGATCGCCAATCGCATGATCGCACTCGACCTGCCGACCGCGTGAACGACGCCGCGCTCCAACAGCTGGGCGATGCCCAAGCCGCGTTGATGGCCGCGCTGAACGCGCGCGATATCGGGGCGATCGAGACGGCCAATGCCGCGGTCGCGACCGCGGTCGAGGACGTGCGCAAGGTAGGCGGCTGGCGCGAGCACCCCGGCCTGCGCGACGAGCTGATCCAGGTTCTCAAGAACGCGGAAGCGGCGCGCGGCCATATCAATAGGCTCGCGGACCAGAACCGCCGCGGGCTGGACAAATTGATCAGCCTGGCGGGCACGCCGCGTGCGGCAGCTTATGGACGCAGCGGCAAGCTGAGCTGATCCCTTCCGCTATTCAGACACGTGAGAGCGCCGGCCGGGAGGTCGGCGTTTTTCGTTAAGCCTGGCGGAATGCGGTCCCACTCTTTCCCGTCATCCCTGCGAAGGCAGGGATCCATATTCCCCGAACCATCCCGCTCCTGCCGCACCGGTGGGACATATGGATCCCTGCCTTCGCGGGAATGACGAGATAGCGGCCATTTCTGGCACGTCTCTTGCTTCTTTTCCTCCGTAAGTAAGAGGTAGAGATGGCGACCAAAGCGATTAGCCGCAGTCTGTGGATCGGTTCGTTGAAGGGGGCTATCCTGCCCCTGGCAACGCTGATGCTTGTCGGGTTGATGATCGTGCCCGTGCCGAGCATCGTGCTCGACATCGGGTTCATCACCAATATCCTGATCAGCCTCGCGGTGCTGATGGTCGCATTGAACGCCGAGAAGCCGCTCGACTTCTCCGCCTTCCCGACCGTCCTGCTCTTCGCCACTTTGCTGCGGCTCGCGCTCAATGTCGCGTCGACCCGCGTGGTGCTGGTCAATGGCCATACCGGCGCCGCCGCGGCCGGCCATGTGATCGAGGCCTTCGGCCATTTCCTGATCGGCGGCGACTATGCCGTCGGCCTGTTCGTGTTCGGTATCCTGATGATCATCAACATGGTGGTGATCACCAAGGGTGCGGGCCGCGTCTCCGAAGTGTCGGCCCGTTTCACGCTGGACGCGTTGCCCGGCAAGCAGATGTCGATCGATTCCGATCTCAGCTCCGGCCTGATCACGCCCGAAGACGCCAAGGCACGCCGCGTCGAGCTGTCGACCGAGGCCGATTTCTACGGATCGATGGACGGTGCGTCGAAGTTCGTGAAGGGCGACGCCGCCGCCGGCGTGCTCATCCTGGTCATCAATATCATCGGCGGCCTGATCCTGGGCGTGTTCAGCCACAAGATGGCGGTCGGCGAGGCCGCGTCCGATTATATCCAGCTGGCGATCGGCGACGCGCTGGTCGCGCAGGTGCCGGCCTTGCTGCTCTCGATCGCCGCCGCCGCGATCGTCACGCGCGTCAAATCCGATCAGGATCTGTCCAACCAGATCACCAGCCAGTTCGGCATGGCCAAGGCCTGGCCGCCGGTGGCGGGTATCCTGGGCTTCCTCGGCTTCCTGCCGGGCATGCCGCATTTCATCATCCTGCCCGCGGCGGGCATCGCCGGCACGATCGCGTGGAAGCTCAAGAAATCGAAGGACGCTGCCGCGGTCGCGGCCGCGATCCCCCTCCCCGCCCCGGTGGTCAACCCGAGCCAGATCCAATGGGAGGAGGTCTCGGACGGCGCCGCGCTCAGCCTGGAGCTGGGCTACGGCCTGGTCGGGCTGGTCGACGAGCGCAAGGGTGCGCCCCTGATGGCGCGCATCACCGGCATTCGCCGCCAGCTGAGCCGCGAACTGGGCTTCGTCGTGCCGCTGGTGCGCGTGCGCGACAATCTTTCGCTCGGCCCCAACAGCTACCGGATCACGGTGGCCGGCGTGGTCGTGGGCGAGGACGAATGCTGGCCCGACGACCTGCTCGCGCTCGATTCGGGCGAATTGATCGGCACGATCGAAGGCCGCGTGACCAAGGATCCGAGCTTCGGCCTGGAACGGTGGTCGACGGCGCGACCGTGATCGCGACGCACCTCAACCAGCTGATCGCTAATTCGGCCGCCGATTTGTTCGGCATGGACGAAGCGCAGAAGCTGCTCGACGCACTCAAGGAAAATTCGCCGCAGCTGGTCGCGGGCCTCACCCCCGCGCCGCTCTCGCTGGCGCAGCTTGCCGCGGCGTGCCGATCGCTGCTCGCCGAGGGCGTACCACTCAAGGATTTCCGCCGCGTGGCGGAGGCGATGATCGACGCGTCGCGCGAGGCCACCGACCCGGTACAGCTCAACGAAGCGGTGCGGCAGCGGATCGGCGCGCTGATCGTCCAGACGATCGTGCCGGTGCGCATGCCGCTTCCCGTCGTCACGTTCGACGCCGAACTCGAAGGCCTGCTTGCGCAGGCGGTGCGGGTCGGGCCGAATGCGGCGCACCCATTCGAGCCCGCGCTCGCGCAGCGGATCATCGCGGCGGTGAATCAGGCGGCGCAGCCCTTGCTCGGCACCGCGACACGCTTTGCTTTGGTGACCTCGCCGGTCGCGCGGCGCGCGGTAGCAAGACTTCTTAAACCCCATTTGCCTGAAACGCCGATCATGTCGTTCCTGGAGATTCCCGATGGCAAGCCGGTCGAAGTGATGGCGATCGTCGGCAGCCATGGCACCAGCGCGGCACCGACGCTGCCGGCCGGCCGGGAGATGGCGGCATGAGCCTTGCGCAACAGACCGCGGCTGCGGAAGGCGCGATGACCTATCAGCGCCGTCCGTCGCGGGCCGATCCGGCCGCGCTCGCGCGCCAGCATATGCCGCTGGTGCGCAAGATCGCATGGCACGTCCATGGCCGTGTTTCGAGCGCGCTCGACGTCGAGGATCTGGTGCAGATCGGGATGGTTGCCCTGGTTGAATCCGCCAACGGCTATGAGGATCGTGGCCACGCTTTTTCGACCTATGCGTCGATGCGGATCCGCGGCGCGATGATCGATCATCTGCGCCGCCACGCGACGATCTGCCGATCGGCGATGGCCAAGCGCAAGGCGATGAACGAGGCGTCCGCCAGGTTCGAGGCGCAATGGGGCCGATCCCCGAGCGAGGCCGAGCTGGCCAAGGCGATGGGCTTCGAGCCAGCCGAATTCCGCGAAATGGCGGATTCAGCGATTTCGGTACGTCAGGAATCGCTCGACGAAGTCTATTCGGATCAGTCGATCTGGTTCGCGGACGTCGAGGAACGCGTCGACCAGACGCTCGAACGCGAAGAATTGGCGCGCGCGTTGGTAGAGCATATTTCCGAACTGCCCGAGCGCGAGGCGATGGTGCTGCAGCTCTATTTCGTCGAGGAAATGAACCTCGACGAGATCGGGCAGACGCTCGGCGTGGGTGCCGCGCGTGTGTGCCAGATCAAGAAGGCGGCGCTCGACCGGTTGCGGAAATCGCTCAGCGAATGGGCTGAGTGAGAGGAGGGAAACAGGCATCAATCCTCGCTGGATCCGGACGCATTGGCTGCTTTCGACCCAGTTGCTCTTGTTCACTAACGCTGGAAGCGCGGTCCAATCCGGACGTTGCCCAATAACCGGATCAGCCATAGCTTATCGGGATATAGTTGGCTGGGAGGATTTATGGGCCTGCTGCTAATGGCGCTGCTCTTCTCCGCATCGAGCGCGGAGATCGATCCAGCCAAGGAAATTGAGGGGCTGCGAGTTCCTAGCGAGCTCTACTGGGCCGCCTATCGCGCATCCGGAGCCAAACTCTGCGATCCAACCCTACGAGAAAATCAGGAGCGGCAATTTGATAACCGGTTTGGAGGTCGGGTCTCCAAGCTCATTTCGGTCATCAGAGCTAAGCAATCCCAAGGCGACAACCTGATCGTTACATCCGATTGCCTTGCCTTCGTGGACCGCGACAGCGCCACGAACGCCTTGTCTCGCGCTCTCGACGACTTCGGCCCAGCACTCGACGCGATGGAGCGGCGATACGGCATCACCAACCCGTGACAGCTATCCACTGATCCTGCCCCGAAGCCGCCATTCGGCTTCCCACCATTAACGGCCATTCCTGCGCGCCAGAGGCGCCCCCGCGCATATCTCCAATAGATTGCAGTACCGTTCGTTGGCGATTGCCCCGCCGCTCACGACTCGCTTGCCCGGGCCGGCTCCGCGGCTGTGACGTGCTGCCGACATGTCGCTGATCGTCGTTAGTCCCCTCCACCGCACTTCGTGCGGTCCCCCTCCCCAGCAAATGCTGGGGAGGATTTGTTTTCGCGGTGCGGCCGTGCCGCCGCGCCGCAGGGGTCGCGTTCGATCTGGATGGTGGCGTGGCCGATGCCGAAGCGGAGATCGAGCAGTTCCGCCACCGTGCGGCGGACATCCTCGCCATTGGCGTCCTCGACGATTGCGATATGGACCGAGCCGTTCACATCGCTGATCGCCATCGACCAGACATGGAGATCGTGCACGTCGCACACGCCGGGATGGTCGGCGATCGCCTGGCGGATCTCGGCCAGGTCGATGCCCTTGGGCACGCCTTCGAGCAGGACGTTGACCGTGTCGCTGAGCAAGGCCCAGGTGCGCGGCAGCACCCATAAGGCGATGCCGATCGCGACCACGGGATCGATCCAGACCTTGCCGGTGAAACGGATCAGCAGCGCGCCGGCGATCACCCCGACCGATCCGATCGCGTCCGACCAGACTTCCAGATAGGCGCCCTTGACCGCGATGCTCTCGCCGCGCCCGCCCATCAGCACGCCCATCGCGATCACGTTGATCACCAGGCCGATCGAAGCGACGACCAGCATGCCGTTCGCCGCCACCGGCTCCGGCGTATGGAAACGACCGATCGCCTGCACCAGCACATAGGCCGCGGCGGCGAACAGTAGCAGGGCGTTGAAGGCGGCGGCGAGGATCTCCAGCCTTTTATAGCCGAAGGTGCGCTTGTCGTCGGGCGCCTTGGTGCCGATCCGCACCGCCATCAGCGCGATCAGCAAAGCCGCGACGTCGGTCAGCATGTGCGCCGCGTCGGACAAGAGCGCGAGACTGTTATAAAGGAAGGCGCCGACCAGCTCGATCGCGAGCACCGATCCGCTCAGGACCAGCGCCAGCCCGAGCGAGCGGGCGCTGGCGCCGGCGGTATGATCGTGATGGCCATGGCCATGATCATGTCCGTGATGATCATGATCATGATGGGCGTGATCGTGGTGGCTGTGTGCGGCGCTCATAGCCTGCGCCTTAAGGGGCTGGCGCGTAGTGGGCAACGCATCGCGGAAACGCTTCGTCGACCAATAGAAGAAGCCCCGGGCGCCAAGGGGGAACAGCGCCCGGGGCCTCAACGCCCGTATCTGGTCAATCCTCGTGCGAGGATTACTGGAGCAGCTTGAGAACGCTCTGCTGGCTCTGATTGGCCTGGGCGAGCATCGCGGTGGATGCCTGCGACAGGGCCTGAACCGAAAGTTCGCGGATGCGCTGCAGCATGTTGGTCACTTCTTCCAGCGCGCCATCGGCGGTCTGGGCCATCGAGATGCCGTCGTTGGCGTTACGAACCGCCTGCGTCATGCCGCGGATCTGCGAGGTCATCGCGGCGCTAGCGGTGGTAGCGCTGGCGAGAGAAACCGAGCTGACGGCCGACAGGTTGAGGGCGGTGAAGTCCATGCCGACCGTGTCGCTCGAGCTCGAGCCGGTCTGGATGGTCACGGTGCCGCCGGAGCCGGCCGAACCGGTGAACAGGCCGACGCCGTTGAACTTGGTGTTCGACGTGATCGACGTGATCTGCGAGGCCAGCGCCGTGACTTCGGTCTGCAGATTGGTGCGGTCGCGCCTGAACCGAAAGTTCGCGGATGCGCTGCAGCATGTTGGTCACTTCTTCCAGCGCGCCATCGGCGGTCTGGGCCATCGAGATGCCGTCGTTGGCGTTACGAACCGCCTGCGTCATGCCGCGGATCTGCGAGGTCATCGAAGACGAAATGGCGAGGCCGGCGGCGTCGTCCTTCGCGGAGTTGATGCGCTTGCCGCTCGACAGACGCTCCATCGCGGTCTGAAGAGCCTCATTGGCCATGCGGGTACCGTTCTGGGCCCGCAGGGCGCTCACGTTGGTGTTGATAACAGTCACTGTGGATTCCTTTCCCGCTCAAATCAGGCAGTCATGGACAGTGGTCCTGCTCCCGCCTCGAATTGGGTAACGGCAGCGGGTAGCGGGGCTTTAACCAGAAAATTTTCGGGCCATCGAAAAAGTGGGCTCAAGGCGGGCGCGCGATGCCCGCCCCCATGCGTGGGCCACGTGAGCGCGCCATGCTTGCGCCGCGGATGCGCGACGCGGGCCCGCCACGCGCCCGTTCTATTAAGACTTTCTAAGTTAATTCAGGGGTAACCAGCCGATATCGGCAAAAGATTGCCGGCTGTTCGAGGAGGTTCCATGAGCCAGATCGGTTTGAGTGAAGGCGCTGCCGCGGTTGCTCCCGCTTTGGCGTCCTGGCTCGCCGGGGTTGGCCTGGGGACCACGCGAATCGTCGCCGACGCCGCCGCGCCCAAGGACATGATCCGGATCATCGCGGCTTC
>JAEKMC010000249.1 GCA_019508115.1 Sphingomonas sp. | reverse complement strand
ACGACGGTGTTGAGCCCGTCGGCCGCGCCGCGCTGGATGATGAATATGAAGCGGCGGTCGCCCGGCACGCTGGCGAAGGCCATGCGCGGGCTGACCAGGATCGCGCCCGCGCCGACGGCGGCGAAACGCAGGAAATGGCGGCGGGGGAGAATCATCGCTCTACCTCCTCTGGAATTCGGGGCTGACGAGCAGCAAGGCGAGCGCGGTTGGCCCGCTTTCGGCTTGCGCCAGCGCGGTCGCGGTCGCGGGGGTGAGCTGGCCGGGCAGCAATGTGGGCGCCAGCGCGCGCGCGTCGAGCTGTCCGCCCGCCTGCGCCGCGAAGCGCTGCGCGAGTTCGACCCGGCGCATCAGCGCGTCGGGCGCGGCCCAACTCGCCGAATTGTCGTCGAACCCCGCTGGCGATCCGGGCTTCCAGATCGGCTGGCCGAGCTGGTTGAGCAAGGATGCGGCATCCGTCTTGCCGAGATCCTTGTGACCAAGCCCGCGCAACGCGGACACCGTCCAATCCCACGGCGTCTTGAACTTGGGCTCGCCCGGCGCCCAGCTTTCGGGCGCCTCGATCATCACGCGATAGACCGCAGCGAGATGGCCATGGTTCGACAGATAGGCTTGGCTCATCCGCTCGACCAAAGCTGGCGGGGGATCGTCCGCGACGAAATGGCGCGCGAGCTTGGTCGACACATGTTTCGCGGTTGCGGGCGACAGCGCCAGGTCGTGCAGCACCGCGCGCGCCTGCGCCTCGCCGGCCTGGCTGTAGCGCTTGCCGATGATCGTGCGCTCGCCCGGCTCGTGGATGCCCGGGCGGAACATGAAGGCGCCGACCTCGACATTGTCCTTCGCCGCCATCGGCCCCAGCCCGCCGACGCTCCAGCCGGTCAGCGCGCGCGCGAATTCGACCACGTCATTCTGGTCGTAGCCGGTGCGCGCGCCGAGCGTGTGCAGCTCCATGATCTCACGCGCGAGGTTCTCGTTGAGGCCGATCTTGCGGTCGGGGCGGCGCAGATTGGCGCGTTGGCCGAACGGGCTGTCGGGGCCGACCGACCGGAATTGATCGAGATAATAGAGCATCGCCGGATGCTGTTCGACCGCAACCAGCATGTCCTCGAACTTGCCCATCATGTGCGGGCGGATCGCAGTCAATTCATAGTCGGCGGCATAGATGCCGACCTGCGGCTTCTCGGTCGAGAGCGCGAAATGGTTGGACCAGAAGCTTGCGAGCCGTTCGGCAAAGGGCGTGGGCGTCGTGATCGCGGTCAACAGCCGCGCGTTGACCGCGAGGCGATAGGTGTCGCGCACCTCTACATTGAGTGCCTCGCGCTTCTGCTGGCGCAGCAATTTGGCCTGGGCATCCTCCGCCATCGGCGCGGGTGCTGCCGGTGGGGTAGGGGCGGCGGCGGCGGCTTGCTTGACCAGCTCGCCGACCTCCTCGAAATAAGCATGCGCCAGGCTGCCGGGAGCAGGCAAAGCGGCGAACGGCGCAGGCTTCGGATCGAACGCGTCGATCTGCGCGATCAACCAGCGTTTGGGGTCCGCCGGCGGCGCCTCATCGGGGCGCGCGCCGAGCCCGAAGCGGTTGAGCGCGATCGCCTGCGCCTGCGGATTGGGGAGGGACATTATCAGGCTACGTCCTATTCACCCTTCAAACGCGTGGCGCCCGAAAACCCGTTGTTCATTGCGACGGGGGCTGTCCGTGCGGGTGCGGTGGGCCCTGGCGGAATGGACCCTCCTTGAGCGCTTCCGCCATCTTCGTGCGCTGGTCCTGCGGTAGCGTCGCCGCGAACTGGATCATCCGATGCTCCAGATCGGTCCGCAATTGCATGTCGGACGCGCGCGCCTGATCGAGCTTGGCGTTGATCGCGTTGGCATCGAATTGCGGCTGGACGAACAGCCGCGCGGCTTCGGCACGGGCGGCGCCGCTTTGGCGCAGCCTTGGCAGCGCCTGACGCACCGTATCGTGGATCGCCTGACGCAGAAGCTGTCGCTGCGGCTGGGGCAGCGATTCCGCCACGCGCATCCGCCAGCCGCCGCGGAAGCCCATGCCGCGGTCATGCGTCCAGTGCCAGACCGTGCCGCCGATCAGGCCGATCAGGAAGACGTTCACCACCAGGCTGGCGACCAGCAGGATCATCGTCCGGCGCTTCACAGCACGGCCTCCTCGGCGGAGTAATCGAGCGCGGGGACTTCCTCATGGCTGTACATCTGAACGTTGGCGCTGATCGGTTCGAGCGCGGCGGTCGCCGCCGAGCCCGCGAGCATTCCGCCCGCGCCCGCCAGTGCAAGCGCAAGGCCGCTCCACCACAATCTGGCGCGCCCGGTCAGGCGGCGCTTCCGGGGCGCCGCCTCGATCACCATCGCGCGCAACGTCCGCGAAGGCTCGGCAGCGCGGTGTGCGAACAGCAAGGTGTCGATCGCGTCCGCCTCGGCAAGCAAGGCGGCGGCGCGCGGATCGGCGCGCGCGAAGGCCTCGGCCGCGGCGCGCTCCTCTTCGGGCCATCGGTTCGGCGTCGCGCCATAGGCCGCGAGCAACGTCTCGAAGCGGTTCAGATCCATTTCATGCATCGGCTTCCTCCAGCCGCGCTTTCAAGGCGCGGCGCCCCCTCGCCAGCAAGCTTTCCAAGGCGTCGACGCCGATCCCCATCAGCGCGGCCGCCTCCCGATTGGGAAGCTCCTGATAATATGTGAGCACGATAGCCTCGCGCTGGCGCGGCGCCAGCGAGGCAAGCGCGCGCCCGACAGCGTCGCTCTGTTGCTCGGCCGAAATCGCCGCATCGGCGAGCGGCTGCGGATCGGGCGCGTCCCATGTTTCCGGCAGCGCGACCTCGCGCCGCTTGCGCAGGCGATCGGTGCACAGGTTGAAGGCGACGCGGTGCATCCATGTGTCGAACTTGGCCGCGCCCGGGCGCCACGATGCGGCGCTCTTCCAGACGCGCAGGAACACCTCCTGCGCCACGTCCTCGGCCTCGGCCCGGTCGCCGAGCAGGCGTTGCGCGAGCGCGGTCATGCGCGGCAGCTTGCGCGCGACCAGCGCCTCCGCGGCATGCACGTCTCCCTCGCCCACCCGTCGGACCAGGTCTCCGTCGGGATCGTCCGGATTCAATAAAGAGGCCTCCGCCCGTCATAACATGGCACGCCGGATCACTGCTCCGGCATAGTCCCTCCCCGCATAGCCTGTCGCTCGTCCGGCGTCAGCACGCCATCGTGATTGGCGTCCATCCGCGCGAAGCGGCGCGCGAGGATGGCGTTGATCTCCTGCGTGTCGAGGAAGCCGTCCTGGTTCGCATCGAACCGGTCGAACATGCGCGACCCGTCGAACTTGGGTGCATCCGGCTTGGCGGCGTCGCCGGCGGCGCTCCCGCCTGCCTGGCGGTGGCGGCCCATCATCATCCCGCCGCGCGCGAACTCCTCTTTGCTGATCTTGCCGTCATGGTCCGCGTCGAGCGCCATCAGCCGCCCGCGCGACTTGGCCGCCCAGCTTTCGAAGGACACGCCGTCGGCGGGCGCAGCGGAGGCGGCGGGCGGCGTCTGCGCCACGGCCATGGAAGCGAGGCCGATCAGCGCGGCGGCGAGGGGAAGCTTGGTCATGACGGCTCCGTGTGCGAACTCTCTGTCCGCTTGAACGGAGCAAGCTGGGTTTCCCGTCGCTTTGTATGAGCGGGGGAGCTGGATTGCTTCGCTCCGCTCGCAATGACGATGGATAGTGTATCGTCGTCATTGCGAGCCGCAGAGCGGCGAAGCAATCCAGGCCCGAAGCCGTTGGCGCGTACTGCCGGGCCCTCAGGCGATCTTGAGGCCTTCCTTGTTCATCGCCGTGGTGAGAAGCTTGTTCCTCTCCGGCGTGAGCTTGGCTTTGAGGCGTGGGAAGAGGTCGGTCTCCTCCTCGTGCATATGCTTCTCGATGTCGGTGCGGAACTGGCGCAGCTTGGCGATCCAGGCGGGCGAGTCCTTCGGCATGATGCCAAGGTCGTACAGATATTGCTTCACATAGCCGTGGTCGTTGTTGAGATGGTCGGCCGCCTCGGCCTCGCCCGCATCGCGAAGCGCGGGATAGACGCTATTCTCTTCCTCGATCGCATGCTTGGCGAGCATGTGCTTGAGGTTCATGAGCAAGGTCGCGCGCCTGGTCGTGTTCTTCTCGGTCGTCGCCTCGATCGCGTCGAACACCTTGAGCGTGGCGGCATGTTCGGCCTTGAGCGCCTCGTCCCATTCGCCGGCGAAGTAGGTCGGCGACTGTACCGCGAGCTTGCGCGCGACGCTGGCGGCGAGGCCCACCGCGAGCCCTGCGGCGCCCGCCGCAATCAGCTTGCCCGTGCCGTTGAGCTCGGTGCGCGTCGGCTTCTTGGAGCGGGACGTGCGGGATGCGCTGGCCGAGCCTTCCTTCTCGAACCGGCCATTATCGTCGCGCGCCTCGGACCGGGCGTTGGCCGATCGTTTGGCGCTGGTAGTCGAGCGGGATCGAGTCGCAGTCGTGGCCATCGAATTACTCCTTCTCAGGGGCGCCTTGCGGATGCGCCGGCTCGGAGCGTTCAACGCGTGAGGCCGCGAAAGTTCTCAAATTCCTCGCAATTCGTCGAGCCAGAGGCCCGCAACGCCGTCCGACGGGGCGCGCCAGTCGCCGCGCGGGGACAGGCTCGCCGCCGCCGAGACCTTGGGGCCGTTGGGGATGGCGGAGCGCTTGAACTGGCTGATCTCGAAGAAGCGGTAGAGGAAGACCTCCAGCCACTTTGTAATCGTTTCCATGTCGTAGGAATTTCTTCCGTCGGCAGGAAAATCGATCGGCCATTCCCCGGCGGCGGCATCGCGCCAGGCATGCCAGGCGAGAAAAGCGATCTTCGACGGGGCGAGGCCATGGCGGACGGTGTAGTGCAGGAAAAAATCGTGCAGCTCGTACGGGCCGATCCTGCCCTGCGTGCTCTGGATCGCGCCCGAGGCATCGGCGGGCACCAGCTCGGGCGAAATTTCGGTGCCGAGGATGTCGGTGAGGATGCGGTTGGTCTCGCCGCTGAACTGGCCGGTCTTCACCGCCCAGCGGATCAGATATTGGATGAGGGTCTTGGGCACGCCGGCATTGACCGCATAATGGCTCATCTGGTCGCCGACGCCGTAAGTGCACCAGCCGAGCGCGAGTTCGGACAGATCGCCCGTGCCGACCACGAAACCGTCATGCTGGTTGGCGAGGCGGAACAGATAATCGGTGCGCAGGCCCGCCTGCACATTCTCGAACGTCACGTCATAGAGTGGCTCGCCCCTGGAGTAAGGGTGGTCCATGTCCTTGAGCATCTGCGCCGCGGCGGGGCCGATGTCGATCTCCGCGCCCTGCACGTCGAGCGCCTGCATCAGCGCCCAGGCATTGGCCTTGGTCGCCTCGCCCGTGGCGAAGCCGGGCAACGTGTAGCCCAGGATCGCCTTATGCGGCATGCTGATCCGCTCGCAGGCCTTTGCGGCGACGATCAGCGCGTGGGTGGAATCGAGCCCGCCCGAAATGCCGATCACCAGATGCTTGGCCTTGGTCGCCTGGATCCGCTTGGCGAGCCCTTCGACCTGGATGTTGAAGACCTCGTAGCAATCCTCGTCGAGCAAGGCCGGATCGGCGGGCACGAACGGGAAGCGCGCGACAATGCGCTTGAGCCCGATGTCGGCGAAGTCGGGTTCGTGCGCGAACGTGACGCGCCGGAACGACGTCTCCGGATGGCCATGCGCCTGCGCGGCGTCGTTGAACGTGCCGAAGCGCATGCGGTGCTGGCGGATGCGCGCGACGTCGATATCGGCGTAGATCAGCTCGGGCTCGTGATCGAACCGGCCCGATGCCGCGAGCCGATGGCCGAGCTCGTGGATCATCGCCTGCCCATCCCATGCGAGATCGGTGGTGCTCTCGCCCGCGCCCGCCGCCGAATAGACATAGGCCGCGGTCGCGCGCGCGGATTGCGACGCGCCGTACAGATCGCGCTCGCGCTCCTTGCCGACGACGATGTTCGACGCGGATAAATTGGTGAGGATCAGCGCCCCCGCGAGCGCGCCGAGCGAGGACGGCGGGATCGGCGCCCAATAATCCTCGCAAATCTCGACGTGGAAGATGAAGTCGGGAAGGTCGGTCGCCGCGAAGATCAAATCGGGCCCGAACGGCACCTCCGCGCCATCGAGCGTGATGGCGAGACCGGTGAGGCCGATGCCCGGCGCGAACCAGCGTTTCTCATAATATTCGCGATAATTGGGCAGATAGGATTTGGGCACCACGCCCAGGATCCGCCCGCGCGCGATCACCACCGCGGTGTTGTAGAGCCGCCCGTTGCGCCGCAGCGCCGCGCCAACCAGCAGCACGGGTTTCAGGCTCGCGGTGGCCGCGACCAGTTTGGCCAGCTCGGCCTCGACCCGATCGAGCAGGGCCTCCTGCAGATGCAGATCGTCGATCGCGTAGGAGGTGAGGCACAATTCGGGATAGACGACCAGATCGGCGCCCCCCGCATCGGCCTGTTTCGCCAGATCGAGGATCGACGCCGCATTGGCCGCGACATCCCCCGCGCTCGCCGCCGGCGTCGCCGCCGCGACGCGGACCAGCCCATGCGCGTGGATCGAGAGAGAGCGGTCGGTCATGCGGCGCGGTGTCCCAGC
>JAEKMC010000248.1 GCA_019508115.1 Sphingomonas sp. | reverse complement strand
GCGCCGTCGGCCGATCAGGCGAACATCGGCAACCCCGCGCTGAAGCCCTATATTTCGGACAACCTCGATCTCGGTGTGGAATATTATACCGGACGCGAGGGCGTGGTCAGCTTCAACGCCTTCCGCAAGTCGATCCAGGGTTTCACCAACCAGTTCGTCAGCACGGTGCCGTTCAGCGCGCTCGCCCAATATGGCATTACCTACGACACGCTGAATCCGACGCAGCAGACCGCGATCAACCTGCGCGGCGGCCCCAGCAATGCCTCGGTCCAGGTGACATCGCAGGTCAACGTGCCCGAAAAGCTGACGATCAACGGCCTCGAATTCCAGTGGGTCCAGCCGCTCGATTTCGCCACCCGGCTGATCGGCGTCACCGGCTTCGGCTTCAACGCCAATGCGACGATCGTCGACCAGACCAGCAAGGGCGCAGCCCAGGCTTATGGCGTCGCCCCGCGCACCTACAATGCGACGCTCTATTACGAGAAGAACGGCATCATGCTGCGCGTCTCGACCACCTATCGCAAGGGATCGCAGAGCAGCAGCGCCAACCAGAACGGCATCGCCGCGGCGGCCTTGTTCAACGACAGCTACCAGCAATATGATTTCTCGTCGGCGTTCGATCTCGACAAATTGTTCGGCATCAAGAACGCACCGCAATTGACGCTCAACGTCGCGAACTTCACCAATGCGACGCTGCGGTCCTACTTCCAATATTCCAACGCGACCTTCACGCAATACAAGCCGGGCCGGCAATTCCTGATCGGCCTGCGCGGCAGCTTCTGACCGCGCGATCAATGGCCAAGGTTCGTTGAGCAAGCGCATGTTCAATGAGCCGGACTTCAATGCCGCTGTCCCGTCTCCACACGGAACAGCGGCATGCTTTTTGGGGTGCGCGTTCCACAACGGGTCGCATCGTCATGACATGGGCCCGCGTGGCGCGTAGATCAGCGCGCCGACGATAGCTCCGCCGGAGAGGATTTCTTACCGATGCGCCTGCCGCGTTTGCTGTTCGCACTCTCGATTCTGGCCAGCCTGAGCGCTCCGTCCAGGGCCGAGGACGGCTATGACTTATGGCTGCGATATCATCAGCTGCCGGAGCCGCTACGAACCGCTACGCTGTTCCGCGTCGAAGGGGCGATGGCGGACAGCAAGGATCCGCGTGTGCTTGCGGCCGCGCGCGAGCTGAATCGCGCCGTGTTCGGTCTGACCGGCAGGCCGGCGAATGCCGGGGGCGAGCTGAGCAACGGCCGGGTGTGCTCTACGGCACCTTCGCGTTGATCCGGGAGATACAGCTCGGCCACCGGCTTGACGCGGTGAACCTGCGCTCGGCGCCCAAGCTCAAGCTGCGCGTGCTCGATCATTGGGACAATCTCAACGGCCATATCGAGCGCGGCTATGCGGGTGACTCGCTATGGGATTGGTGGAAGCTCCCCGATTACAAGGACCCGCGCTACAGTGATTATGCGCGCGCCAACGCTTCGGTCGGCATCAACGGCGCGGTGCTCAACAACGTCAATGCGGTCGCGGCGAGCCTGACGCCCGATTATATCGCCAAGGCCGCGGCGCTGGCGGACGTGTTCCGGCCGTGGGGGATCAGGGTCTATCTGTCGGCGCGCTTCTCCGCGCCGATCGAGCTGGGTCACCTCAAGACCGCCGACCCGCTCGATCCCCAAGTCGCCGCCTGGTGGAAGGCCAAGGCGGACGAAATCTATCGCGCGATCCCCGATTTCGGCGGCTTCCTGGTCAAGGCGAATTCGGAGGGCCAGCCCGGTCCGCAGGATTATGGCCGCACGCATGCCGATGGCGCGAACGTGCTCGCGGATGCGGTGCGCCCGCATGGCGGCGTCGTGATGTACCGTGCCTTCGTCTATGCCGCGCAGGACCAGGGCAAGGTCGTCGACCGCACCATGCAGGCCTATGAGAGCTTCAAGCCGCTGGACGGCAAATTCGCCGACAATGTGCTCGTCCAGGTCAAGAACGGTCCGCTCGATTTCCAGCCGCGCGAGCCCTTCTCGCCTCTGTTCGGCGCGATGCCCAAGACCAATCTGATGCCCGAGGTACAGCTGACCAAGGAGTATCTCGGCCAGGCGACGCATCTCGTCTATGTCGGCGCGCTGATCGACGAGGTGCTGCATAGCGACACGTTCGCGAACGGCACGGGGTCGACCATCGGCAAGCTGATCGAAAATCAGAAGCTGACCGGAATCGCCGGCGTCGCTAACACCGGCACCGACCGCGACTGGAGCGGTTCCAGCTTCAACCAGGCCGATTGGTACGCCTTCGGCCGCCTTGCCTGGGATCCGGAAGCCTCCGCGCGCGACATTGCCGCCGACTGGGCGGCGATGACCTTCACCCCCGATCCCGCTTTGGTGAAGCCGGTCACCGAGATGATGATGACCAGTCGCGAGGCGGTGGTGAATTATATGACGCCGCTGGGGCTCGCGCACATCATGGGCACCGGCCACCATCACGGCCCCGCGCCGTGGGTGCACGAGCTCGCCCGCGCGGAATGGAATCCGGTTTATTATCACCGCGCCGACGCGGTCGGGATCGGCGTCGACCGCACCGCGACGGGCACCAACGCGATCGCGCAATATGCGCCGCCCCTTCGGAAGCAACTGGCGAACGTCGCGACCACGCCCGAGAAATTCCTGCTCTGGTTCCATCATGTGCCGTGGGATTACCGGATGAAGTCCGGCCGATCGCTCTGGGACGAGCTCGCGCTTCATTATCAGACCGGCGTCGAACAGGTCATGGCGATGCAGACGCAATGGCGCGCGCTGAAGCCGTTCGTCGATGCCGAACGCTTCGAGAAGACCGACGCGTTCCTTACCATCCAGCTCCAAGAGGCCGAATGGTGGCGCGACGCGTGCCTCGAATATTTCCAGACCTTCTCGAAACGGCCGCTGCCGGCCGGCGTGCCGGCGCCCGCGCATCCGCTCAGCTATTACGAAGCGCTCGACTTCCCTTACGCGCCGGGACGGTGATTGCTTGGCCTTCTCCCGTTCTCACAGGAGAAGGCCAAACGGGATCACGCGTTCAATAGAAAGCCCCGTAGATCACATCGGCGATACGGCCGGTGCGCAGCTGCACCAGCAGCAGATCCGGTCCGTACCGGACCCAGCGATAACCCGGTGGCGGCGCGCCGACCCCGAGCGGATAATAGTCGTCATAATAATAAGCCGGCGACAGGAACAGACGCGGCAGGAGCAGCCCGATCGACCAGCGGCGGTAACGGTAGCCCGACGGATAGTGGAATGGGCGCCCGTGGATGGGCCTGAAATGGGGCGGACGGCCCAAGCCGGGGCGGTGTTGCGGCGGTCGCGGCCGCGACGGCGTCGGCCGGACGGGCGGGCCAGGCCGCGGCGGCTGGATCTGGGGTCCGCCGGGTCCGCTTGGTCGTCCGGGAATGGGCCGCGCCTGAGGCGGTGCCGGGCGGGTCGAAGGCCGTTCGGGGCCGGGGAGATTGGGGCCCGGCCGAGAGGGGCCGCCCGGAGACGGGCGCCCAGGCCGATTATCGGCCTGAGGCTCCCGCCGATCGCGATTCTCGCGGGATGCCTGGGCGGACGCGATGTCGGGCAGGACGATCAGCAGCGCAGCTGTCAGAAGGAGGGGCCGTTTCATACGTTCTCCTGTATC
Source organism: Sphingomonas sp. (assembly GCA_019508115.1). Classification (GTDB taxonomy): domain Bacteria; phylum Pseudomonadota; class Alphaproteobacteria; order Sphingomonadales; family Sphingomonadaceae; genus Sphingomonas_I. The sequence continues at coordinate 4,315 of JAEKMC010000248.1, read as the reverse complement.
GGGAAGGCAGGACTAGGCGCGCCGCACATACCACAAGCGGCCCGACGCGGCTAACGCTCAAGCCGCCGATCGATTGCCACCATGGCCAGCCCGACGCTCAGAAAGGCAGCCAGCAAGCCCAAGGCATTGAGCGCGACCCGCATCCCGCCGATCCGCGCGAGATCGATGAACGGGTAGACGTAATGGCCCTCGGCCGTGCCGCGCACCAGCGCATAAGGCAGATAGAGCAGGGGCAGGATCGCCCATAGCGACGGGTCGCGCCATCGCAGCCGCCCTTTGGGTACGAATAGCAACCAGAAGAGCGGAACCAGGATCGGTGTGGCCGTGTGGAGCAGGAAATCGGCCAGTTTCGCTCCTCCGCTCAGCTCAACCAGGCCACGCAACAGCATGGCATAGGTGATGCCGACGAGCAGCATGATAGCGGTCGCGCCCGCGATCGCGAAGGGCCTGGCGAAGGAAGCAGGCCTCCACGCGATGCCGGTGAACAGGATCGCGCTGCAAAGATTGGCGATGATCGTGAAGAAGCGCAGCATCGCCCACGCCGTGCCGACCACCGACCCCACGCGGAGGAAACTGGCTTCGAACTGCACCGCAAGCCCGAGCCACGCCACCGCCGCGATGATTGCCGCCAGCCATCGTGCAGGTGGGGACAGGGTCTCGGGCATCGCCTTTCCTACGGCTTGCAGCTTGTCCTGGCGAACATGTTTCGACGGAGGGTCGAACATGGCTGCGGAGTGTCGCTACAGCTTCACGCCCGCGCGGCGCGCAAAGTCGTAACGGCGTTCCTCCACCCGCAGCCGCGCGCGGTCGAGCACGTCGGCCTCAGTCGCGATCAGCAGGCTCTGCGTCACGCGCGCGAGATGGTCGCGCATCGCCTGGCGCGCGGCGTCGGCGTCGCGCGCCTTCAGCGCATCGAGCACCAATTGATGGTCGTCGACCGACGGTTGGATGCCCGCGTCGCGGGCGCGGCTGAAGAAATATGCGCACAAGGGGGACTGGTGGCGCTTGTCCCACAAAGCCTCGACCAACCCGACCAGGACATCGTTGTTGGTCGAGCGAGCGAGCGCCACGTGGAAGGCGCGGTCGGCCTGCTCGCGTGTCGCCTGATCACTGCGCATGTCGCCGATCCGGGCGATGATCGCCTCGATCTCCTCGATCTGCCTGTCGGTCGCGGCTACCGCGGCGAGGGCGGCGATCTCGCCTTCCAGCAGGCGGCGCGCCTCGGTCACCTCGAACGGGCCGTCGGCCTCGCCAGTGAAGACAGGCGGCGAAGCAGGCTTATCCGCGACATAGACGCCGGCGCCATGACGGCGCTGCACCAGGCCGCGCAGTTCGAGCACGATGATCGCTTCGCGCACCACCGGGCGGCTGACGCCGAACTCCGCAGCCAGCTCGCGTTCGGAGGGCAGCCGGCCGCGGGGCTGATAGCGCCCGACCTCGATTGCCTGCTCCAGCGTGCGCGCGATATTTTCGTAGAGGCGCGCGCTCGTCCCCTCGGCGTTCCTGGCCACTTGCTTATTCTCCAGCAGATCCAGTCTAATCATCCGCCATCCGCCGCACAAGTGGATATACCAATGGAGAACGTGGTAATACCAATCAGCGCGAAACGGTTGACAGGCAAAGGCGGGCGCGAGATATCCTCGCCTTATTGTGATCGCTAACATGGCGATGCGTTCCGACGGTACAACCTCCGAAAACCGGTCACTCATTTTTTGCTTAAGACCCAAACACACGGTACAGCTTGGACAGGGGGGCGGCGACGCCTGCATCGCCGGAGAAAAGGTTGAGCCAGAAGTCATCACGCCGCCAGCGCAGCGCCCCTACGATCAGCGATGTGGCAGCAAGCGCCGGCGTGTCGCCCATGACGGTGTCGCGCGTGATCAATGGCGAGGCCAATGTCCGCGCCGCGACCCGCGATCTCGTCAACGCCGCGATCCAGCAGCTGGGCTATGCGCCCAACCGCGCCGCGCGCAGCCTGGCGGGCGCGGAGGAATTGCGGATCGGCCTGCTCTATTCGAATCCGTCGGCGGCCTATCTCAGCGAGTTCTTGGTCGGCGGCCTCGAACAGGCCAGCCGCGGCAATCTTCAGCTGATGGTCGAACAATGCGAGATTGACGGGCGCGAGGTGAAGGCGGCCGAACATCTCGCCCGCATCGGTATCGATGGCGTCATCCTGCCGCCGCCCTTGTGCGATTCCCAGCCCGTGATCGACGTGCTGCAGAAAGCGGGCGTGCCGATGGTGCTGGTCGCGAGCGGCCAGCCGCGCGCCGATATCAGCGCGGTCAGCATCGACGACGAACGCGCGGCATTCGACATGACCTGCCACCTTGCCCGGCTGGGTCATCGCCGGATCGGTTTCATCCGCGGCAATCCCAACCAGACGGCAAGCGCGCGACGGCTCGAGGGCTATAAGCGCGGGCTGGAGCAGAGCGGCATCGCGTTCGATCTCGACATGGTCGTGGACGGCCTGTTCACCTACCGCTCGGGCCTCGACGCGGCGGAACGGCTGCTCGACCAGAAGGCGCCGCCCTCCGCCATCTTCGCGGCCAATGACGACATGGCGGCGGCGGCGGTCGCGGTGGCGCATCGTCACGGCCTCGACGTACCCGGCGACGTTACCGTCTGCGGCTTCGACGATACGCCGCTCGCCACCACGATCTGGCCCGAACTGACTACGATCCATCAGCCGATCCGCGACATGTCGAAAGCGGCGATGGACCTGTTGGCGGGCGAGATCCGCGCGCGTCGTGGCCCGATGCGGCCCGCGCCCAAGCATCTCACGCTCGATTATACGTTCGTGCGGCGCCAGTCGGATGCGGCACCCCGGCGCAGGCCGTCCGCGCACGCCTGACCGCCTCCGCATATCGACCTTGGTCGGCGTGCGGCAAAGCTTTGCGGCCAGTGCCTTGACAGGGCCGGGGCGGGCGTTTGTAGCGCTCCCATAAACACCCAAGGAAATCTTCGTGACCCGCACGCCCGTAAAGCCCTTCCGCTCGCGCGACTGGTTCGCCGACCCCGCGCGCAGCGACATGGTCGCGCTCTATCTCGAGCGCTTCATGAATTACGGCATCACGCCGGAGGAGCTGCGGTCGGGCAAGCCGATCATCGGCATCGCGCAATCGGGCAGCGACTTGTCCCCATGCAACCGCATCCATGTCGAGCTCGCCAAGCGCACCGCCGCGGGCATCCGCGACGCGGGTGGCATTCCGATGGAATTCCCGGTCCATCCAATCTTCGAAAATTGCCGCCGGCCGACCGCCGCGCTCGACCGCAACCTGCTCTATCTCGGCCTGGTCGAGATCCTCTACGGCTATCCGATCGACGCGGTGGTGCTGACCACCGGCTGCGACAAGACCACGCCGTCGCAGATCATGGCGGCGTCGACCGTCGACGTTCCGGCGATCGTGCTGTCGGGCGGACCGATGCTCGACGGCTGGCATGAGGGAGAGCTGGTCGGATCGGGCACCGTGATCTGGCGCTCGCGCCGCAAGCTGGCGGCGGGCGAGATCGACGAGGAGGAATTCCTCAAGCGCGCGACCGACAGCGCGCCCTCGCCCGGCCATTGCAACACGATGGGCACGGCGTCGACAATGAACGGCGTGGCCGAGGCGCTCGGTTTGTCGCTGCCCGGCTGCGCCGCGATTCCCGCACCCTATCGCGAGCGCGGGCAGATGGCCTACCGGACCGGCCAGCGCATCGTCGAAATGGTCTATGAGGATCTGCGCCCGTCGAAGATCCTGACGCGCGAAAGCTTTTTGAATGCGATCGCCTTCGTCAGCGCGGCGGGCGGATCATCCAACGCCGAGCCGCACATCATGGCGATGGCGCGCCACGCCGGCGTCGAACTGTCGCCCGACGACTGGACCACGCACGGTTATGACCTGCCGCTGCTGCTCAACATGCAGCCCGCGGGCAAATATCTGGGCGAGGGCTTCCACCGCGCGGGCGGCGTGCCCTCTTTGCTGTGGGAGCTGCTGCAGGCAGGCAAGCTCCACGCCGGCTGCGCCACCGTCACCGGCCGCACGATCGGCGAGAATGTCGCCGGCCGCGAGAGCCACGACCGCGACGTGATCCGCCCCTTCGCCGAGCCGCTCAAGGAACGCGCCGGCTTCCTTGTTTTGTCGGGCAATCTGTTCGACCACGCGATCATGAAGACGAGCGTGATCTCCGAGGAATTCCGCAACCGCTATCTCAACCGGCCGGGATCGGAAGGCGCGTTCGAGGCGCGCGCGATCGTGTTCGACGGCGCAGACGATTATCACCATCGCATCAACGACCCGTCGCTGAACATCGACGAAAATTGCATCCTGGTGAT
>JAEKMC010000247.1 GCA_019508115.1 Sphingomonas sp. | reverse complement strand
ATGCGATCGGGACGATCGGCGTGGGCGAAGCGACCATCCCCACCATCCACTGGTTCAACAATCTGCTCGGGCTGGACGAGGGCGCATTCATGGCCGCGACCAAGGCCACCTATAAGCTCGGCATCGAATTCCACGGCTGGCAAGGCGATGGCCACAGCTATTTCCATCCGTTCGGCACCTATGGCGCGCCGGGCGACGGCGCGATGTTCCCGCACCGGCTGATCCGTGCCTGGCTCGGTGGGCTCGACACGTCGCCCGAGCCGTATTCGCTCAACACCCAGCTCGCGCGCGCGCGGCGCTTCACCCGGCCGACCGGCGATCCGCGTTCCTTGCTGTCGACGATCGGCTATGCCTATCATTTCGATGCCGGCCTCTATGCCGCCTATCTGCGCGAGCAGGCCGAGGCGCGCGGCGTCAGGCGCTTCGAGGGCAAGGTCCACGAGGTCGACCAGGACGGCCAGAGCGGCTTCATCCGCAGCATCACCACCGACAAAGGCGACATATTGGCGGGCGAGCTGTTCGTCGACTGCTCCGGCATGCGCGGGCTGCTGATCGAGGAAAAGCTTGAGGCCGGCTATGAATCATGGCCGGATTGGCTGCCCTGCGATGCCGCCTGGGCCGCGCCCACGCCCGCCGACGCGAGGGCCCACCCTTATACCTGCGCCTTCGCCCAGCAAGCGGGATGGCGCTGGCGCATTCCGCTCCAGCACCGCGTCGGCAACGGCTATGTCTTCTCGACGCGGTTCCAGGACGTTGACGTCGCGCGCGCGACCCTGCTCGGCGCGATCGGCGAGCCCAGCGCCGAACCCCGCCTGATCCGCTTCACGCCCGGCCGCCGCAAGCGCGCCTGGATCGCCAATGTCGTCGCGATCGGCCTGTCGAGCGGCTTCATCGAGCCGCTGGAATCGACCAGCATTCACCTCATCCAGACCGGCATCGGCAAATTGCTGTCCCTCTTCCCGCGCGCGGGCTGCAATCCCCTGCTCGCCGAGCAATATGATCGCATCTTCCGGCGCGAGATGGAGGATGTGCGCGACTTCCTCGTGCTGCACTATCACTTCACGCAGGGACGCGACGAGCCGCTCTGGCGCCATTGCCAGGAGACGCCGCTTCCCGACACGCTGCGCTACAAGATCGACCAGTTCCGCGCGTCGGGCCGGATCATGCTCGCGACCGAGGATCTGTTCCGCGACGCCAGCTGGTTCGCGGTGATGACCGGCCAGGGCATCCGCGCGACCGATTACAATCCGATGCTCGATACGGGATCGGACGCGGCTAACCTCGATCATCTGGAAAAGGTGCGCGCGGCCATCGCCCAATCGACCGTACAGATCCCGAAGTTGCCCTAACCGCAATCGTCTACGACCCCAAGCCGCTAGGCGAAGCGCGTCCTACGCTGGCATACTGTTTCCAAACAGAGGGAGAGATGATGTGCCGAAGGCTTTGATCCTTGGCGCTTTGGCGTTCGCCGGCAGTGTCCATGCCGAACCGCCTAACGAGGTACGCATTGCCCCGCCCTACAAGGATGCGCCGGAGATGCGAGCGGAGCCGGGCCAGCCCAAGGGACGCCTGCAAAGCTTCATCATGACCTCGGCCGAGAGCCAGATCTATCCCGGCATCCACCAGCTCGACAATGTGGTGACGCAGCGGCGAGACGCTTTTGGCAATCGCCTGGCGGCTCCGCTCGACCAGACGAGCGAGGCCGCACCCTACCGCCGCGAAGTCTTCGTCTACATCCCCGCCGGCTATAAGCCCGGCGCCGAAGCGCCCTTGCTCGTGGTACAGGACGGGCGCGATTATACCGCGCGCGTTGCCGCCGCGCTCGACAGCCTGATCGCCCGGCATCGCGTACCGAAGATCGTCGCGGTGCTGATCCAGTCGGGCGGCGGCGACGCGCAGGGTTCCGAACGCGGGTTTGAATATGACACGATGTCGGGCCGCTATGCCGAATTCGTCGAGCGCGAGGTGCTACCCCGCGTGACGCAGCTTTACGGCGTGCGCTTCACGAGGAATCCGGAGGGACGCGCGGCGATGGGCGGCAGCTCGGGCGCGGCGGCGGCGCTGTCGATGGCCTGGTACCACCCCGAATGGTATCACAAGGTGCTGTCCTATTCGGGCACCTTCGTGAACCAGGCCTCCCCCGCCGATCCGGCCACGCCTGAGGGCGCCTGGGACTATCACGCGCACCTCATCCCCGAGACCCCGCGCAAGCCGATCCGCATCTGGATGGAGGTCGGCGAAAAGGACCTCCATTGGCAGGATCCGCCCGAGACCTTCCACAATTGGCCAATGGCCAACGACCGCATGGCCGCCGCGCTCAAGGCGAAGGGCTACGATTACCGCTATGTCTGGGCGAAGGATGCGGTCCACGTCGACAACAATGTGACCATGCAGACGTTGCCCGAGGCGCTCGAATGGCTGTGGCGCGATTATCCGCGCTGAAGTCTTAGGTGGGGTCGACATTCATCCAAGATCCTCCCCAGCTTTGCTGGGGAGGTGGCACGCCGCAGGCGTGACGGAGGGGCGGTACGGTCCTGGCGGGCCTCAACATGTTCAGAACGGCCGGAATTCCCATTTGCACCCGGCGAGCCGCGCTGGCAGTCTGCGCGCATTGCAACAGGGGGCAATTATGAAGGGAATGTGGGGTGTGGCCTTGGCCACGGGATTGTTGTGCGCGTCGTCCGCTATCGCACAGGCGCCGACCGATCAGGATCGGCAAAAGGCGCAGGAACTGATCCGGCAGATCGAATCTCTGGGCTGGGTGCATGGCCCCGCCACCATGCCGATCGGGAACGAAGCCGCCCTGCGCATCCCCAAAGGCGCGCGCTATCTGGGCCCCGAAGGCACCAGCAAATTCCTGCAGCTCAACGGCAACCCGTCCGCCGATCATGATTATACGATCGCGCCCGAGGGGGTGGGCTGGTTCGCAATCCTGGAATTCGACGCCGCGGGCTATGTCAGCGACAAGGAAAAGGTCGATCCCGACGCGCTCTTCAAACAGCTCAGGTCGAACGAGGATGAGGCGAACAAGGAGCGCAGCGCCCAGAAGCAGCCCGGTCTGCACCTCGATCGCTGGGTCGTGGCGCCGCATTACGACACGGCATCCCACAATCTGGAATGGGGAACGGTGATGCATACCGATTCCGGCGAGCAGGTGGTCAATTATACCAGCCGTATCCTCGGCCGCGACGGCGTGACCAAGGCGATCCTGGTCTCCGACCCCGCCAATCTGTCGGCCGACCTGGCGCAATATCGCAATGCGCTGAACGGCTTCGCTTATCTCCCCGACAAGAAATATGAGGCCCATCAGGCCGGAGACAAAGTGGCGGCTTACGGCCTGGGCGCGCTGGTTGCGGGCGGGGCCACGGCGGCGGTGGTCAAGTCCGGCCTGTTCGCCGGGATTTTTGCGGCGATCCTGAAGTTCGGCGTGGCCTTCTACAAGCTGATCGCGGTCGGCGCGGTGGCGGCTTTCGCGGCATTCCGGAAGCGGATCGGCCAGCTGTTCGGGCGCAAGGCCGCGGATGATAGCGACCAGGCTTGAGCATGTCCGGCTTTCAAATCCTGATCGTCCTGATCTGTGCCGGGCTGGGCTTCGGCATCGTCAACAACATGATCAACTCGGCGCGAAGCGCGCGCGGCCCGGATGAGGAGGTGCCGCGCGATCCGGACCCGCGCTGAACGATCGGCCCGTTTGGCTCGGACCAATCGATCCTCCTATCACGGCTTCGGCGTCTCCGGTGCCGTCAGGAACTGCGGCAACCGCCGCGCATGCGTCGCCTGCTCGTAGGAATAACCCAGCGCGATCAGCTTGGCCTCGGTCCATTTCGCCCCGATGAAGGACAGGCCCACAGGCAGGCCGTGCACCTGCCCCATCGGCACGGTCAGGTGCGGGTAGCCCGCCACCGCCGGATAATTGCCCGCCCCACCGCCGACGAAATGGTCGCCCGCGATCAGGTCGGTCCGCCATGATGGCCCGCCGGTCGGCGCGACCAGCGCGTCGAGATGATCGCCGGCCAGCATCCTGTCGATCCCGTCCTCGCCCGCGAGCCTTTTCGCCTCCGCGACCGCTTTCTTATACTCGGCATCGTCATAGCCCTTCGACGCCTGCGCCTGCTCGAAAAACTCCTGCCCGAACCAGGGCAGTTCCTGCGCCGCATGCGCCTTGTTGAACGCGATCAGCCCGGCCATGTCCCGCACCGCCACATTCGAGGGCGTCGAGGCGAGATAGGCGTTCAGGTCCTGCTTCAATTCGGTGATCAGGATGGTCTGCTCGTAAGAACCCATCTTGTCATGATCGGCGGGTTTCTTGACGTCGACCAGGATCGCGCCCGCCGCTTTGAGTTGGGCGAGCGCGGCTTCGAACGCCTTGGCGGTGCCCGGCTCGTCGCCGATCGCCCAGCGCAGCACCCCGATCCGCGCGCCCTTGAGCGCGCCTACGTCGAGCGCCTTGGTATAATCCTGCTTGTGCCGGTTGGCATCCGCGCTCGCCGGATCGCCCGCGTCGCTGCCCGCCATAACGGTGAGCATCCGTGCCGTATCGGCGACGCTCGTCGTCATCGGTCCGGCCGTATCCTGGCTGTGCGAGATCGGCACCACATGCGAGCGCGGGATCAGCCCGACCGTCGGCTTGAGCCCAACCAAGGCCTGCACTGACGCGGGGCATGTGACCGAACCGTCGGTCTCCGTTCCCACCCCCGCAACCGCCAGACCCGCCGCGATGGCGGCGCCCGTTCCCGAGGAGGAACCGCACGCCGACCGATCGAGGATGTAGGGGTTGCGGGTCAGTCCACCCTTCCCGCTCCAGCCGCTCGACGAAGTGGGCGAGCGCATGTTCGCCCATTCGGACAGGTTGGTCTTGCCGATCAGGATCGCCCCCGCCGCGCGCAGCCGCGCCATCAGCGGCGCGTCGCGGTGCGTGATGTTGTTCGCGAGCGCGAGCGAGCCCGCAGTGGTCGGGATCGGATCGGCGCTGTCGATATTGTCCTTGATCAGGATCGGCACGCCCTCGAGCAGGCCGCGCGGCCGGCCCGCCTTGCGCCGCGCATCGGACGCCGCCGCATCGGCGAGCGCGCGCGGGTTGAGCGCGATCACCGCATTCAGCTTCGGCCCAGCCTTATCCACCGCCGCGATGCGCGCCAGATAATGCCGCACCAACACGACCGACGTGGTCCGGCCGGCAACAAGATCGGACTCGGTCTGTGCGATCGAGCGGTCCGGCTCGGGTGCGGGCGCCGCCGCGACGAGAAAGAGAGCGAGCGGTGCGAGGATGCGCGTCATGTCCGTAACGAAGCACCTTGCCAGTGCGCGCGCAAGGTCGGCTTCAACCCACATCCGGGGCCGCTCCTCACGACCCAACGCGCGCCCCGGATTTGCTGTAAGGGTCAGCGGTATATTGACCCTGACCGGAGATCGCCGATGGCCGAGCCCTACCAGTACCCCGTCCATCGGCGAACGATCCTCGCCACCCTCCTGGCCGGCCTCTTTGCGGATCGGCTCGCGGCCGCCGCGCCCTGCCGGCCGACGCATGTCCTGTTCGTCTGCCCGGTGGGCACCGTGAAGAGCGCGATCGCGCGCGAAGCGCTGCGCAGGCGCGTTGCGGCGTCGAACCTGCCCGTGCTCGTGCAGTCGCGCGGCATCGCGCCGGCAAATCATGTCACTCCGGCCTTGGCTCAGCGGCTTCGTGCCGACGCGATCGATCCCACGGCGGATCCGCTGCGCGCGCTGACTGCGGCGGACGTGGCCAAGGCCGATATCGTGATCGCGTTCGACGAGGCCGCGCAATCGCCCCTCCTCGGCAAGGCGCGCGCCTGGCGCACGCCCTCCTGGAACGATCAATATGACGCGGCAAAGGCCGACCTGGCGCAGCGGCTGGACGGGCTGATCGAGGAACTGGCTCGGACACCAGCCTGTTGAGACCGGTCCGTCATCGCGAGCCGGGATTCACCTCACGAGCGAAATCTTTCGTCCCGAAAAGGCGCTTTGGCGTTGCAAAAAATGCTTGAGGCCAACATTGGGACAATATGGCGCTCGACCGAAGAATAGCCGCCGTCACCGATCGGGTGATCGCGCGATCCGCGGCCTCGCGCCGCGCTTATCTCAATCTGATCGATCGGGAGCGTGAGCATGGGGTGGACCGCCCCCGCCTCTCCTGCGGCAATTTCGCGCATGGCTTCGCGGCGGCGGGCGAGGACAAGAAGGCGATCATCGCGCAGAGGGCGATGAATATCGGCCTCGTCACCTCCTATAACGACATGCTCTCGGCGCATCAGCCTTATGGCCGCTACCCCGAGCAGATGAAGATCTTCGCGCGCGAGGTCGGCGCCACCGCGCAGGTCGCGGGCGGCGTGCCCGCGATGTGCGACGGCGTGACGCAGGGCCAGCCCGGCATGGAGCTGTCGCTGTTCAGCCGCGACGTGATCGCGCTCTCGACCGCGGTCGGCCTCAGCCACGGCATGTTCGAGGGCGCGGCTTTGCTCGGCATCTGCGACAAGATCGTGCCCGGCCTGCTGATGGGCGCGCTCCGCTTCGGTCATCTGACGACGATCCTGATCCCGGCCGGTCCGATGCCCTCGGGCTTGTCGAACAAGGAAAAGCAGCGCGTCCGCCAGCTTTATGCCGAGGGCAAGGCCGACGAGGCCGAGCTGCTCGCGAGCGAAAGCGCGTCTTACCATTCGGCGGGCACCTGCACCTTCTACGGCACCGCCAACTCCAACCAGATGA
>JAEKMC010000246.1 GCA_019508115.1 Sphingomonas sp. | reverse complement strand
CGCAGATAGGTCCCGGTATCGACCCGGCCCTCGCTCCGCCGGACGATCGCGGGATCTAGGCCGATATAGGCCGAGACCCTCGCGGTCATGCGCTCGATCGCCTGCGGATCCGATCGGCCGCGGAACAGATCGGCCGCATATTCGGTCCGGTCGTACGTCTCGACCTCGGCCAAGGCCGCCGGGCCGGTCAATTTGCCCTGCCGCTCGAGGTTCGCCGCCGCCATCGACGGCAACGAAATCATGTACGGCAAGGGCGACAGCGCGTTTTGCCCGCCATCGACCGCGCTGGGGTTCAGATAAGGCGACACCATCGTGATGCCGTTGAGGCCCACGCCCAGCCGGCTTTGCAGGAAATAAGCGACGCGCGGCACGCGATAGCCGCCATAGCTTTCGCCGATCAGATAATGGGGCGCGGTCATCCGCCCGTTCCGGTTGAGCCAGTCGAAGATGACGCGGCCGAGATATTCGATATCGGCCTGCGCGGTGAAGAAATCGCGCTTGGTGCCGGCCTCATCCTCCAGGCTGCGGCTGAAACCCGTGCCCACGGGATCGATGAAGACCAGATCGGTGAAGTCGAGCCAGCTATTGGGATTGTCGCGTGCGACCGCGCTGTCCGACGGCGCGTCGCCTTGCGCGCCGAACTGGACGCGCTTCGGACCGATCGCGCCGAAATTGAGGAAGGCGGAAGCCGCGCCCGGACCGCCATTGAAGGCGAAGGTCACCGGCCGCGCCTTGCCCATGTTCGGGACCGTGTAAGCGGTGAACACCACTTCGCCGATCTTCTTGCCTTTGGCATCGCTGATCGGGATCGTGCCGACGGTCACGTCATAAGCGACCGGCTTGCCCGCGATCACCGCGCTCTGGCGGATCGTCTTGTCGGCGGGAAGCGGCGCGAACTCGGGCGCGGCGGGTTTCTCGTCGGCCGCCAAGGCGGGCGTCGCGGCCGCGAGCAGAAGAGCGGCGATCAGGCTGTGGCGCATGGAGATCATTCCCCCTCCAGGACATAAAGTTGCGCACACCATGTTCGAGCCGGGCTTGCCCGGCAAGCAGGAACGCGGGGGGAGGCGTGGGCGTTTGTAGCGTGAGGAGAACCGTCCATGACCGATCAAGCCATCGACACGGGGAAAGCCCCCGAGGCCCCCGAGGTCCGGCCGGCCATCGACGCCGACGACGTCAAGGAGCTGAAGCGCAATCCGTCCGACGAGGATGCCAAGCTCGACGTCGCGCTCGACGAGACTTTTCCGACCTCGGATGCGCCGTCCAACACGCAGCCGGGCAAGGGCAAGGACCCGGCGCCATCCTCGGGTTATGATCCGGAGGAGGAGGCGAAGCGCGCTGCGCGGCGTTGAGCCGCGCCGGTCAACTCGCGGCGGCGGGAAGCGGCGTGTGCTGCGAAAAGAGCGCGATCCAGCGGCCCGCGCGCTTCTGGAAGATATCGACTGACACGTCCTTCGCGCCGTGATGACGCACGATGGCGATATCGCCTGTGATCGCGATGGTGGAACTGCTCGGCAGCGGGGTTTTCGCCGCGCCGGGATGGGCGGCGGCATAAGTGCGCGCGGAGGCGAGGATCGCCGGTTTGCCGTGATCCGCTCCGGTGGCGCCGACCGAAACATAATCGTCGGCCAATAGGCGATCGAGAAACCCCGCATCGCCCGTGACATAAGCGGCATTCCAGCCATCCTCGGCCGCGCGAACCGCGCCGGTGTCGTCGGTGGTGGCGGTAGCGGCCGAAAGAGCGAGAGCTAATATCAGCATGGCAAACTCCATTCTCCCACCCAGTCTACGGAACGAGGCGGACTTCTGTCATGAAGAAATGCGATCAGGTGCCTGTCCGGCGGAGCCCCAAAACCGCACATCCACAATATCTGGCCCTCGGTTCGTCGCATTTCCCCTATCTGTGGCGCAAATGAGATGTTGCGCCGCAGCAGCATCCGTGATTCTCTCCTGAATAGAGCGAAAACGCAGGGTTAAGGGCCCGGCAACCATCGCCGTGCTAACCCTTTGGCTTCTCTCTGGGTGGGAGGGCAGTAATGGGCGTTCAAATGCGACCGGCCGATGGGGCGATGGCCCTGGCCGAAATGAAAGAATTTGCGGGCTTCCCCGCAGGCACGCAGCGGTACATCCGGCGTTCGCTGGATATCGGGCTGGCCCGGCAGGATGCGATGCGACGCTGGCCGCGCGACGTGGTCGAGGCCGCGAGCATCAAGGCGCAGGCGCGCATCTACAGTCGCCTGGACCATATCCGCGACGCTCTCCCCGACGATAGCGGGCTCGACCAGATGGAGCCGTTCTTTTCGCCGCTGGTGACGGTCACCGCATTCGACCTCGGCCAGGGCCGGCTCGACAGCTTCGCCGCCTATCGCTTCCTCTACGAGCGATTGATCGGCGGCGGCGTTCGGCCGTGGCTGCCGGGCGCGTTCTGCGCGGCATCGGCGCTGCCTCACCTTCATCCCGAAAAGCGCCGCGTGCTGCTCCAATCGATCAGCGAGGCCGCCGCGACCGCGCCCGGCTGGTCCAGCCGTCAGCCCTGCTTCTATCCGGAGTGGGTCGACAAGATCGAAGAGCCGCTGCCGAACTGATGCGCACCGGCCTCGGCCTGCGCGCATGCAAAGGCGGGGCCGTGGCGGTTGGTCTGCGGATCGAACAGGGCGAACCGCGCCTGCTCGTTTCCGCTTTCCTGAAAACCCACGAAGACGGCGATCGCCTGTCGCTGGAACCATATCGCGTTGCCGCCGAAATGGCGGCAGGCGCGCGAGGCGTGACGGCCGATGGGGTCAAGGCGGCGGTGGCGGAAGGACGCCGCCAGCAGGACAGGCTCGCCACAGAAGCTCTGCAGCGCCTGCTCGACGGATTGGCGGATGCGGAGCGGAAGCGCGTGGTCGCGGGCTTGCTCGTCAATCGCGCCGGTTGGATCACCGATCTGCTCTCCTACAGTCTCGCTTTCGCCGATCATGTGCCGGTGGCGGAAGGACTCGCGGTCCGTGACGCATTCCGCTTTGCCTTCGTCCGCTGCGGGATGGAGGCGGTCGAACTGGACGAGAAATCGCTTCCTGCAACGGCTCCCGCGATACTCGATCGATCGAAAGCGGAGATCGACGCCACGCTCAAGGCGCTTGGCGCGGAAGCAGGGAAACCTTGGCGAAAGGAGCAGAAGCTTGCCTGCCTTGCCGCCTGGATGGCAGCTGCTGGGCCGAACTCCGAATTGCGGTAGATGGGGATCACGTTTTGCCACGTCCAACGCTCGGGCGCGGGCAGGTTCGCTCCAGCGAAAGCTGGAGTCCATCTCCAACGCTGCTTATGCGGGACGGCACGAGATGGATTCCAGCTTTCGCGGGAATGACGGAGCAGGTTTTTGAAGATCCAACCCTATCGCGCCCGCGCGCTGGACGGCGTTCCGCACGGCTTCCTTGGTCGCGAAGGCGGCGTCTCGTCCGGCATTCTCGCCGGCCTGAATGTCGGGCTCGGCTCGAGCGACGACCGCGCCGCGATCGCCGAGAATCGCGCGCGCGCGGTGGATGCGGTGCTGCCCGGCGCGGCTTTGGTGACCGTCCACCAGGTTCATTCGGCCGAGGCGGCGATCGTCGCCGCGCCTTTCGCCGACGAGGCACGCCCGCACGTCGATGCGATCGTCACCGATCGGCCGGGTCTTTTGCTCGGTATCCTCACCGCCGATTGCGTACCCGTCCTGGTCGCCGATGCCGATGGGGGCGTGATCGGCGCTGCGCATGCGGGCTGGAAGGGCGCGCTGCATGGCGTGACCGACGCGACCATCGCCGCGATGGAGCGGCTCGGCGCGCGGCGCGATCGGATGGTGGCGGCGACCGGGCCCTGCATCGCGCGCGCCTCCTATGAGGTGGACGACGCTTTCGCGCGCCGTTTCGAGGAGGCCGACCCCGAAAACGAGCGTTTCTTCCTGTTCGCGGGCAAGCCCGGCCATCAACAGTTCGATATCGAAGCCTATGTCGCGGCGCGACTGGCGGCTGCGGGCGTGGGGCGGATCGAGACGCTGGGCCTCGACACCTATGCCAATGAGACCCAATTCTTCAGCTTCCGCCGGGCAACGCATCGCGGCGAGCCCGATTATGGCCGCGAAATCTCGCTGATCGGGCTTCCGGGCTGACATGCGCGCGTGCCGGATGCGGCGCGCTTGACCATTTATCCTATTATTGTGGATAGAGGGTGGACGGCCCGGTTTTCGTGAGCCGAGCTGGAGAGACGATCATGGGCAAGGCCCGCCGAAACCCGCTATCGGAATGCGGAAAGCACATCGCGCGTCTTGGCGCCGCATTGCTGATGGGCCTGTCCGCCCCTCTCGCCGCGGCGGGAAGCGCCAGCGTCGCTCCGACCCCGCCGATGGGATGGAACAGTTGGGATGCTTATGGCCTCACCGTCACCGAAGCGCAGTTCAAGGCCAATGCCGCGCGTCTCGCTTCGATCCGTGCGCATGGCTGGTCCTATGCGGTGATCGACGAGGGTTGGTACATGGCCAATCCGTTCGGCGCCGATCTCAAGGCGCGGCAATATAAGCTTGATACCAATGGCCGGCTCGATCCCGTGATCGACCGCTTTCCCTCCTCCGCGGACGGCCATGGCCTGCGTGCGCTGGCGGCGTGGACCCACGCGCAGGGCCTCAAGTTCGGGATCCATATCGTGCGCGGCATCCCCAAGGCAGCGGTCGAGGCCAACATGCCGATCGCCGGATCGCACTTCCACGCCGCCGACGCGGCGGACCGCGCCGCCACTTGCCCCTGGGACGACGGCAATTACGGCGTCGCCGACAATGAAGCCGGCCAGGCTTATTATGATTCGCTTGCGCGCCAATATGCCGAATGGGGCGTCGATTTCCTCAAGGTCGATTGCATCGCCGACCACCCCTATCGGCCGACCGAGACGCGCCAGATCGGCCGCGCGCTCGCCAAGGTCCACCGCCCGATCGTGCTCAGCCTTTCGCCCGGACCTGCGGGAATCGAGCATGCGGCCGAGATGGCGCAATCGGCGCAGATGTGGCGGATCATGGACGACCTGTGGGACGGTTGGACCTTCCCGAATTCGGCCTTCCCCAATGGCATCCGCAACGCGTTCGACAGCCTCGCCAAATGGAATAGCTATGTCCGGCCCGGACAATGGCCCGATGCGGACATGCTGCCCTTCGGTTCGCTCCATCCGCACCCGGGCTGGGGCGATCCGCGCACGTCGCGGCTGACGCCCGCCGAGACGCGGACCGCATTCAGCCTGTGGGCGATCGCGCGGTCGCCTTTGATCCTGGGCGGCAACCTGACCGAGATCGACGCGTCGACCTGGGCCTTGTTCAAGAATGATGCCGTGATCGCGCTCAGCCAGCAGGATCGGGTGAGCCATCCGCTCGCCAGCCTGCCGCCGGCCCTTGCGGACGCCCGCGTCTGGATCTCGCGCCGCGCCGCCGGGCCGATCGATACGATTGCCCTGTTCAACCTGTCCGAAAAACCGCTCCAGGTGGACGAGGCCTGGGCGGGATTGGGGTTGCCGGGCGGCATGCTCGCAGCGCGGGATTTATGGACCGGCGCTCGGCTGGCACCCGCGGCGCGGGTCAGGCTGACGATCGCGCCACATGACGTCGCACTCCTGCATATTGCCTCCACGCATTAGGGGCGTTGACGGTTCGTTCCTGATATGATCCATTTCGTACCCGAGTCGATCGGCAGCGCCGGCGGCGGGGGGAAATGGAAATGCGGCTGTTTGTCTTCCTGATTCTGCTCGCGACTGCGGCATCGGCGGCGGTCGCGCGCGAGAAGCCTGCGGCAAAGGATCCGCCGGCGATCGGGCATATGGCGCCTTCTGATGTGCCCGACATGCCGTACAGCGATACGGTGCACGATTATGACGATTGGACGGTCCAGCAAAGCACCGCCTTCGTCGCGGCGATGACCTATAGTGACGGCGGCGGGATGTTCGGTCTCTTTTGCGGCAAGACCTGCTCTTACTACACCAATCCGAACATACCCTGCCGGATCGGCTCGGTGACGGCCGGGCTGCTCAGCGGGCCCGGCGGCAGCATGGCGATCACGCTGCGCTGCCTGCACGTGAAGGAGGAGGGGCAGGAGGAAGAGTTCATGCTGATCGACGAGGATGTGACCGATCTCCTCGACGGCGCGAGCCGAGTGTCGATCGCCATTCCGCTCCCGGACGGCACAGCGCGTGTCGACATCTATTCGATGAAAGGCGCCGAGCAAGCGCAACAGGACATGCTCGATCGGGCAGACGCGCGCCTGGCGTCGCCGGGGCCGACCGTTTGATCGGCCTTACCGCGTCTTGATCTCGTCCGGATTGGTGAGTTCGGTCAGGATCCAGCCATTGCCGTCCGGGTCCTTGAGCATGGTGTAACGGCCCCACGGCTGTTCCTCGATCGGCGTGGCCTCGACGCCGAGCCCGGTCAGGCGAGCATATTCGGCATCGATATCGTCGACTCCCAGCAACAAGCCCTGCTGCCCGCCCGGCTTCAGCCCTTCCAGCCAGGTGACGAGCGCGATGGTTGCGCCGCCGTCCTTCGGCTGAAACTGAATCCAGCGCATATCGGGACCCATCGCTTCGTCGCGGAGCAAGGTAAGCCTCATCACGTCGCGATAGAAATCGCGCGCCCTGATCGGGTCTGTAACGGGAATTGATCGCGGGCCGCCTTAGAAGGGCTGCCAGCGTCCGTGTTCGGAGAAGCGCATATAGCCCAGATTGGCGCCCAACCGCCAGCCGACGCCCAACCGGATCGGCACCAGCACGATATTGCCCCGGCGCAGGTAGGATGCGGTGAAGCCGCCGATCACATAGACGTCGCCCTCGGCCGCGGGAAAGCGGCGGAACAGGTCCTGCGAATCCTCCAGATTATAGACCAGCACGAACGTCTTGGCGGCGTTGGCGCCGAGGTCGAAGCCGACCGACGGCCCGGTCCAGAACACCTTCCGCTGGCCCTCGATCTTGTGGAACATCGTGCCCGATCCGTAGCGCAGCCCGACCACGACCGCGCCGCCCGCCTCGTGCCCCGCGATATAGGCATTGGGACGGCCCTGTTCCTTGAAGATCTTCTCGATCAGCCCGGCAAGGCCGGCCGCGCCCTTGCCGAACACGCCTTCGGCCGCCCCGACCACGTCGCCTTCGTCATAGGTGCCGCCTTTGACCTTCTCGCGCGCCTCGATCTCGGCGTGACTGGCGGCGGGCAAAGGCTGGGTTCCCGCCGGCTGCTCGGGTGCCGCGGCGGAAGCAGGCGCTGGCGCTGCCGGTGACTCGTCCGCGGGGGCTGGTGCGGGCCGCGCCGGCTCCTGGGCCGGACCCGTCGCGGCCATGCTGCCGGCGGAATTCGGGTCGACCGTTCGCACCTGCGCGCTGGCGGTCGATGCCGCCAGCGCCGCCAACAGGAACATGCTTGCCGTCTTGCCGATCATCGCCCGCCCTTTGTCTGTTCGGTCGCCATAATAGCCGCGCATGCGCTTTCCCCGCAATGAACGGAGAACTTGCGTTGATCGGGCCAAAAGTCGCCGCTATAGCCGCGCTTCCGCCAGGACCCGGAGACGTGGGTGAGTGGCTGAAACCAACGCTTTGCTAAAGCGTCATACGGGAAACCGTATCGAGGGTTCGAATCCCTCCGTCTCCGCCAGGGCTTGGCCCACCCACATCCTCCAAACCTGAAAAGCCAAGCCTCCCCAGAGGCTTGCGCCGCATCCGCTCCGCTTAAGTGATGGACTCGCGGTGCAGTGCCGGTTTGTGATCCGCCAGACTGTGCTCTTGGCCAACCGTGGCGCTACCGATTAAGATCGCCGCGGAGAAAGATGCTCATGGAAATGTCGGAACGACAGATCGAAAGCGCTGACCCGATCCTCGGGGCTCGGTTCCCGGCAACCGTGCGCCCCCTATTCATCGCCTTGGCTTGCATGGCCGGTCTGGTTGCAAGCGATCCCGCGTTGGCTCGCGACTATGGATCACGCAACGTTCGCGGATGGACGGTGGCGGTCAGCAAGGATGGCGAAGGCTGCTTTCTGACTCGAGACTTCGAGCGAGGAACGACACTGCTCCTGGGGCTTGATACGGACGGCACGAACCGTCTTTCGGTTCTCAATCCGAAATGGTCGATCAAACCCAGGGATAAGCTGACGTTGAATTTTCGGCTCTCCAACAGCAGCTATCCCGCACATTTTGCGGTCGGCATGGTATCGGAGGAGAAACAGGGGTTCGTCACGAGCTTCGGGGCAAAATTCCCGTCTTATTTCGCGACATCAAAGACCCTTTTCATCTCACGAGGCGACATTCCGGTCGAACGGCTGGATCTTGATGGAGCCGATGCCGCGGTTGCCGCGCTAAGGCATTGCGTCGACGATCAGCGATCAAAGCCAGCGCCTTCGGTGGCGGGGGAGGCACAACCGGACGAGATTCCAAGGGATCCGTTCGCACCGGCGCCGGTGCGCGACCGCAAGGATTAGGATCCGAGGCCCAGATCGCCCTGGTGAATTGCACGGCCGAGCCGCCGCGCGCCGCATGAGGAAGAGATCGGGCCGTTCGATATTCGATATGTGGAGACCGGGAGCATGGCTCAATTGGCTCCCGCCGCAGCAGCGGCAGTCCTCAGCTCGCGCCAGGCCGGGGCTTTCGGGAGCGCCATGACATATTTGGCGCGCGCGTCGTCACGCCGGCCCTGCCGCATCAGCACATCGCCCCAGGCCTTGAGCGGATCGGCCCAATCGGGGCCACGCTGATTGGCAGCGGAAAACATCTTCGCCGCGCCGCTGAGATCGCCATGGCGCGCCAAGGCGAGGCCCCAGCTGTAATAAGAAGCAGGCAAATCGGGTGCGAGCCCGACGGCGGCGCGATAGGCCTGCTGCGCGCCGGCCCAATCGCCGCGACGATCGAGGATATCGCCGCGGAAGCGGTAGCAATCGACGAATGTCCCCGCGGTTCGCAATATTGCGTCGGCCTTGTCGGGGTGCCCCGCCGCCTCCTCGGCGGGCGCGACCCAGCAGGAATAACCGGGATATTGGCCGCCCACGTCGGGATTGGCGAAGGCGGCGTAGAAAATCTCCATTTCATGCGCCGCGGCGGCGGTATCCCCGCGTTCGCTCGCCATCCGGCCGCGGATGAAATGACCCATCGCGGCGACCGTCATATCGGTCGTATCGCCGAGTGCAGTCTGAAGCTGCAGATTGGCATCGCCGAAGTCGTGGAGCCGAACGTCCATGTCGGCGACCGATGGTGCGGCGGCCGAAACGCTGGATCCGACGCCGCCATGGGCTTCCGCATCCGCGAGAGTGCTCGCGCGTGCTGCCCCGGAATTCCAGGTGAGAAAATCCTGGTTTTGATAATAAAGCTCGGGCGCATTTCCCGGCCTGCCTCCCGCGAACCGCTTCAAATCCTCTCCGGCGCGCCAGGCATCCTCTTCACGCCCAAGCAGCCAGAGCGCATTGATCACATTGTTGTGGGCCACCCAGAAATCGGGCTTCATCGCAATCGCGCGGCGATAGAGGGCAAGCGCGTCTCGCGTCGGCGCCCCGACGCTGCTCAGCGCGTTCGCCCATGCATTGAGGACGTAAGGGCGGTCGCTTGGCGCGATGTTGCCGTAGATCGCCTTCGCCATAGCTATGACCTCGGAATGGCGCGCGTTATTTGCCAGATAGACCAGGTACAAAGTGGGTTCGGACTGGCTGTATATATATTCGGCCGCCCTGGTGATCAGCCCATCAAGGTCGGCGGGATTACCTTCGAATGTCTTTGCCAGCAGGCCCGTCCCGCGCACGGTAAGCGCAAGCTTGCCATCGAGCGTCTGGACGAGATCGCCCTCGATGCGGGTGTCGTTACCGAACCGGTTTTTGAGCAGACGGTCGACCTCGCCGATCGAGATGCCCGTTTCGGGCACCTCCAGCTTGATCTCTCCCGTCCAGGCATTCGACATGTTGCGCTTGCTGCTGGCGGACCGTGTCGAGCTTTGGAGTTGTGTGAGCCGGTCGAGCACGCCGCCCGCGATCACTTCGCCGTTGAGTCCTCGTGCGATCAGCGCGGGAGGGGACGCGAATGGCTCGATCACCACCGAATTCGACCTGACCGCGTCATGGATCATGAGGAGCAGACCCGCGACAATGCCGGTGACGATCAGAGCCAGCAGAACCTGGAAAGCGATGCGAAGTTGATCGGATAGGCGCTTGCGCTTGGCGGCGCCGATCGCGAGTTCCCGCTCCTTTTCGAAATGGCGCTGCTCGAGCCGGGCGAGATTGGTTTGTTCCTGGAGATAAGCGACCAGATGGGGGTCGAGCGGTTCGCCGGCGGCGGAAGCCCGGACCGCCACGGCGGCGGCCACCGAATCGATCGATCGGGCGACCCTCACGGCCTCGCCTTCCTCGGCCTCTCCGCCGAGCAGGCCTTCCGTCAAACCTTCCGCCATGAATCACCCCCGAAGGCGGTCATTGTCTGATTTCGAAAGGGGGTCAATCGCGCCGCGCGTCCGTCATGCTTTCGTCGGTTCTTTCGCTATCTCGATCCAAGGCGATGAGCCTAAAGCCGGCGCTTTGATCAGATCGCCCGGCTGAATTGCCCGGCCGAGCCATCGCGCGCCGAATCGAAAGCGGAGGCGGCAAGGCGCGCATAAGGACGGCCGAGCGCGGTGATGCGGACCGTCCAGCCCGCCTGCTCGATCAGCCCCGCATGGTCCAGCTCGCTCAGCCTGGGCAATGCCGAGGCGAACGCCTGCGGTTGACGGCCATATTCGCCCGCGATCGCATCCAGGTCGACCGCGCCGTCGCACAGCAGCCGCTCGATCGCCTGTCCGCGCATCCGGTCGTCCGCGGTTCGCACCACGCCGCGGCATCCGGCCAGGTCGCCCGCCATGATCGCCTTGCGGTACGCGCCTTCATGTTTGTGATTCTGCAGGAGCAGCCCGTCGAACTGACTGATCGCGGAGGCGCCGAGGCCGAGCACGGCCTGACCCGGTTCGTTGGTAAATCCCTGGAAGTTGCGCCTCAGCCGGCCGGTTTCGGCCGCGTGCGCGAGCGGGTCCCCAGGGCGCGCGAAATGATCGAAGCCGATCGGGCTGAAACCGGCGCTGGTCAGCAGCGAAAAAGCGAGTTCGCTTTGCGCGAAGCGCGTCTCGCCGTCGGGCAGCGTGCTTGCGTCGATCGCCCGCTGGCGTGGCTGAATCGAAGGCACATGCGCGTAACCGAACATGGAGATGCGATCGGGCTGAAGTTGCAGGGCGGCGGAAATCGTATCGCGAACATCGTCGATCGACTGGTGCGGCAGGCCGTACATCAGGTCGAACGAAACCCGGCCGATGCCCGCATGGCGCAAATCGCCGACAGCGTCGAACACGCGTTCATATGGCTGCCATCGACCGATTGCCCTCTGGATGTTCGGCGCGAAGGTCTGGACGCCGAGCGAGGCGCGCGTGACGCCGGCACGTGCGAGCGCCTCCGCATAAGGCCGGTCGAGGGTTCGCGGATCGAGTTCGACCGCGATTTCCGGGCTCATGGTGCAGGCGAAAGTCGTGCGAAGGTGCGCGACCAGCCGTTCGAATTGGCCGGGATCGAGCGCGTTGGGGCTCCCGCCGCCGAAATGCATCGATACTACGCGTGCGCGCATATGTTCGGCCATCAGGCTCGCTTCGCGCATGACCGTGTCGACATAGCGTTCCAGCCGTTCGGGCGCGCCGATCCGGCCGGTATTGCAGGCGCAGTAGAAGCAGATCTCCCGGCAATAAGGGATGTGGACGTAGAGCGAGACCGGCATCCCCGGGGGCAGCTCGCGCAAAGCCCCTGCCTGGTGGCGAAAGCCCACGGCCGCGGTGAATTCGGCCGCGGTTGGATAGCTGGTATAACGGGGGACGGCGCGATCGGCGAAGCCGGGCATGTAGCGTGTCATGAGTGCTGACCTAGGAATGAAAGCGAGGGCGGCCGGTTCGGCATTGCGCGGCTCGACCGTCTTACGCGGCAAGCCTGCGCTCCATCCGGCTCCAGATTTGGACGAGGGCCTGGACGAGGTCGCGCATCATTTCGGGGGTATGGGAGGGGCCTGGTGTGAAGCGCAGGCGTTCGGTGCCGCGCGGCACGGTCGGATAATTGATCGGCTGCACGTAGACGCCATATTCGGACAAGAGCAGGTCGCTTGCGCGCTTGGCCTTGACCGGATCGCCGACCATCAGCGGCACGATATGCGTGGTCGAGTCCATCACCGGCAGCCCGGCCTCGCGCATCATCGCCTTGAGCATCGCGGCGGAGGCTTGCTGCGCGTCGCGTTCGACGCTCGATGCCTTGAGGTGCTTGACGCTCGCGAGCGCGCCCGCGACCAGCACCGGCGACAGGCTGGTGGTGAAGATGAAACCCGGCGCGATAGGTCAGCGCTTCATATTTGTCGGCAAGGTCGCAGATCGCGTGGATCGGCGCGACATCGCCGTCCATCGAATAGACGCTCTCGAACGCGATCAGCTTGGGGGCGCCCGCATCGTCCGCCGCGAGCAATTCCTCGAGATGCTCGAGATCGTTGTGGCGGAACACGCGCTTCTCGCAGCCCGAATTGCGGATGCCTGCAATCATCGAGGCGTGGTTCAGTTCGTCCGAATAGATGATGCAGCCCGGCAGCACCTTGGCCAGCGTCGCGAGCGTCGCCTCGTTCGAGACATAGCCCGAGGTGAACAGCAACGCCGCCGACATCGTGCAGCGCCTCCTCCATCGCCGCGATCACATCCGGATGTTGCCCCATCGACAGATAATCGTTCGAGCACCACACCGTGATCGGCATCGGCCCGTTATGCCCCGCAAAACAGCGCGCATTGGGAAACGCACCCTTGTTGCGCAATATGTCGATGAACACCCGATACCGACCCTCGGCATGCAACCGGTCAATGGCCGAAGAAAAGGCTGCCTTGTAAACCGTGCGCATCCGAGACCCCGTCGATATCACGACGCATCCCTAATCGGCGCATGCCACCCGGCTAATCCGTAAATTCACGTATATCGATCCCGCCGTCCACTCCGCCAAACGGCCCCCAACATGCGGTGGTCCGCAGCGGGGATGATATGGCTGATCTTTACCTCAGATCCTTCGGTTGGTTCGCGTTGGCGCTGCTCGCCCTGGCGGCGTGCGCGATCACGCCGGACCA
>JAEKMC010000245.1 GCA_019508115.1 Sphingomonas sp. | reverse complement strand
GCAAGATGCACCTGCATGCACGCCGCCTGCGCGTTGATCATCCCGACGGAAGCAAACTCGATGTCACCGCCGAACCGCCCAAGCATATGATGGAGAGCATCCAGCATCTCGGCTTCGACTTCTCCCGGGGCGATGCACTGCCGTTCGACGAACCAAAATTCAGCGAGACGCCGGAGGGCAAAAAGAAAGCGATCAGCGCCGCTGCCAAGGCCCGTCGCAAGGACCGCAAGGGGGAGCGCCGTTCGCGCGGACGCGGCTGATGCATCCCAGTTCGAAATTCGCCTGGGGCGATACGGCGGAGATGCGCGCCTTCGTAACCGAAGCCGCCTTCGCCCAGATCGTGATCGTTGCCGAGGGCAAGCCGCTGAGTGCACAGGCACCCCTGGTGATCGCGCCTGACGGATCGGTGCGCTTCCACCTTGCGCGGGCCAACCGGCTCACCGCGTTGCTCGATGGCGCCACGGTGCTGGCGAGCGTGGTCGGCACGCATTTCTATGTCAGCCCCGATTGGTACGGTACGGAGGACCAGGTTCCGACCTGGAATTATCGGCTGGTGGAGGTCGAAGGCGTCGCACGGCGGCTGGACGAAGCGGAGCTGCGCGACCTGCTCGATCGATTGAGCGCGGCGCAGGAGGTGCAACTCGCGCCAAAGCCCACCTGGACGACTAGTAAAATGGATCCGGGCAAGCTCGACCTGATGATCCGCGCGATTGCGGGCTTTGCGATCGAAGATCCGAAGCTCAGCGGCGCGCTTAAGATGGGCCAGAACAAGCTGGAAGCGGAGCGCCGCGGCGTCATCGCCGCGCTGCGCACGCTCGGCAAGCAGGCCGAAGCGGATGAGATGGAGGCGCTGTTGTGAACCGCCTCGCGGTGTTCGACTGCGACGGGACTTTGGTGGATTCGCAAGCGACGATCTGCCTGGCGATGGAGAGCGGCTTCGCGGCGTGCGGACTGGCCGGACCGGGCGATGCGGCAACGCGCGGCATCATCGGCCTGTCGCTGGTCGAGGCGATGGCGGCTCTGCATCCAACCGGCACCGCCGCGCAGCACCATGTGCTGGCCGAGGAATATAAGAAGGCCTTCTTCAACCTGCGGGCGGCGGGCCTGGCCGAAGAGCCTTTGTATGATGGCGTCGCCGAGGCAATTGCGGATCTGGATGCGCGCGGCTGGCTGCTCGGCGTGGCGACGGGCAAGTCCGATCGGGGCCTGAAGCACATCCTCGACCATCACGGCTTGCATCCGCGGTTCGTCACGTTGCAGACCGCCGATCGCCACCCCTCCAAGCCGCATCCGTCGATGCTCGAACTCGCGATGGCCGAGGCAGGCGCGGCACCCCCGACAACCGCGATGATCGGCGATACGAGCTATGACATGATCATGGCCAAAGCCGCGGGCTGCGCCGCGATCGGCGTCGCCTGGGGCTATCACAATGCCGACGAACTGCGCGACGGCGGCGCGGACATGGTGGCGGAACATCCATCGGATCTGGTCGCGATGCTGGAGGCGCTGCCGTGAAGCGCTTCTACAAGGAGGTCACGGTCGCGGACCGCGCGATCCTGCTCGACGGCAAGCCGGTCAGGACACCGGCGCGCGCCGAGCTGATCCTTCCCACCGCCGCGCTGGCTGATGCGGTCGCCGCCGAATGGCGTTCGCAGGAAGGAGATATCGATCCGCGCACGATGCGGCTGACGGGCCTCAGCAATGCCGCGATCGATCGGGTCGCGCCCGACCTCGCCGCCTTTACCCGCCCGCTGGCCGCTTATGCCGAAAGCGACCTGCTCTGCTACCGTGCCGATGCGCCGCCCGAACTGATCGCGCGCCAGGCCGAGGCCTGGGATCCGCTGCTCGACTGGGCAGGCCGCCGTTTCGACGTGCGTTTCACCGTTACCAGCGGGATCGTCCATGCCCCCCAGCCCGCGGCGACGATCGCGCGGCTGGGCCAGGCGCTGGCGGCCTATGATGCCTTCCATCTCGCCGCGCTGGCACCGATCGTCACGATCGGCGGCTCGCTGGTGGTGGCGCTCGCGCTGGCGGAGGATGAGGTAGATCCCGATTCCGCCTTCGATCTCACCCATCTCGACGAACTATGGCAGGCACGACGCTGGGGCGAGGACCGGCTGGCGCTGGAAGCCCGCGCCGT
Source organism: Sphingomonas sp. (assembly GCA_019508115.1). Lineage (GTDB taxonomy): Bacteria > Pseudomonadota > Alphaproteobacteria > Sphingomonadales > Sphingomonadaceae > Sphingomonas_I. Next base: position 4,754 of record JAEKMC010000245.1, on the reverse strand, counting down.
GCGCAAGCGCGACTTCATGGCGGCGGCGCAACTCTTGGACCTATTGTAACTTCGCGGGCGATGGCCTTTTCCGTCTCGCCCCGGTAACAGGCCGGCACATATGGAAATCTCCGATCTTCGCGTCGCGCTCTTCTCGGGCAATTACAATTATGTGCGCGATGGCGCGAACCAGGCGCTCAACCGGCTGAGCGGCTATTTGCTCAAGAACGGCGCCAAGGTCCGCATCTACAGCCCCAAGAGCAAGACGCCCGCTTTCCCCTCGACCGGCAAATTGGTCGGCGTGCCGGCAATCCCCTTCCCGGGACGCGGCGAGTATCGCGTGCCGCTCGGCATTCCGCCCCGGGTACAGCGCGACCTCATGGAGTTCGGCGCCAATATTTTCCACATCTCGTCGCCCGAGTTCATGGCGCACCGGGCGGTCACGCTCGCGCGCAAGTGGGACATTCCGGTTGTCGCCTCGGTCCACACGCGGTTCGAGACCTATTTCCGTTATTACAACATGGCGTGGCTGGAGCCCTTGGTGGAGGCGATCATCCGCCGTCTCTACCGCCGTTGCGACGCGATCTTTGCGCCTTCGGAATCGATGGCGCAGGTGCTGCGCGAGCAGAGGATGAGCTACGACATCGGCATTTGGTCGCGCGGGGTGGAGACCGACATCTTCTCGCCCGCCCGGCGCGACATGGAATGGCGCCGCAGCCTGCGCATCCGGGACGACGAACCGGTCATATGCTTCATCGGCCGGGTGGTGATGGAGAAGGGCCTCGACGTCTTCGCGGAATCGATCGACGCGCTTCATCGCCGCGGCCTGCGACCCAAGGTGTTGGTGATCGGCGATGGCCCCGCGCGGCAATGGTTCGAGACGCGGCTGGGCCGGGATGCGATCTTCATCGGCTTCCAGCGCGGCGACGATCTCGCCCGCGCCATCGCCAGCTCCGACATGCTGCTCAACCCGAGCGTGACCGAGACCTTCGGCAACGTCACGCTGGAGGCGATGGCATGCGGTCTTCCTGTCATCGCCGCGCGCGCGACCGGCAGCCTCAGCCTGGTCGAGGACAATGTCACCGGTCGCCTGATCCGTCCGGGCGCGAACGAGCAGTTCGCCGCGGCGATCAAGCATTATTGCGAGGATCTCGACGCCCGCGCCGCGGCCGGCGCGGCCGGGCGCGCGGTGAGCGAGCGCTTCAGCTGGGATGCGGTCAACGGCGCGCTGGTCGAGGGCTATCTGCGCATCATCCGCCACCGCGAGCTGGGCGGCCACCCGATCAACCGGCCGCGCTGATTTTGTTTTAGACCCGGATTCGAACTTGATGGCGGCTATTGCCGCGCGGCCTCGGCCATCTCGCGATTGCGGAGGATTGCGGCGGTCAAAGTGTTTCGGATCAATGGGTTAAGCCCATTATCCTCATCCAGCACGTCAAGACCGCGCCGCGTGCTGCCGCCGGGGCTGGCGACGCGGTCGGCGAGTTCCCGGGGGCTCTCGTCCGCAGCCGCCGCAAGCGTCGCCGAGCCCTGGACCGTCGCCAGCGCGAAACGTGCGGCCTGATCGGCGGGGAGGCCCGCATCGGTGCCGGCCTCGGCCAGCGCGTCGATGAAGCGGAACAGGAAGGCTGGCCCGGAGCCGGCCATTGCGGTCACCACGTCGAACAGGCTCTCGTCGACCCACTCGACCAGACCCAGCGGCTGCATCAGCGCCTCGGCGCGGTCGCGGCCGGCCTGCTCGGCGCTGGCGTCGGCAAGCGCCACCACGCCCTGCCCCACCGCGACCGGCGTATTCGGCATCGCGCGCACGATCGTGCGCGGCACGGGAAAGCGGCGACGCAACGCCTCCAACTCGACGCCGGCAAGGATCGAAACGAGCAAGGTCTCCTCGCTCAGCATCGGCGCCAGATCGGGTGCGACCAGATCCAGCATCTGCGGCTTCACGCCCAGCAGCACCAGCGCCGGCACCGCCCCGTCAGGCGGCGGCGCGGTCAACACGGTCACGCCCTCCGCGACGGGCGCGCCCGATTTGCGGATGACGGTGACCTCACGCGGATCGAGTCCGCAATCCAGCCAGCGGCGCAGCATCGCGCCCGCCATATTGCCGCACCCGACGAGCCAGATCGGGCCTTCCAGGGCGAAGGCGGTCACGCCTCGCCGTGGGTTTCGATCAGGGCCGCCGAAAGCGCCTCGGCCGGCGATTTGCCGCCCCACTGCACGAACTGGAACACGGGGTAGAAACGCTCGCACTCGTCGATCGCGGCTTCGATCAACGTGCCCGCCTGCTCCATCGTCAGCGGGCTGTCGTTGCTGCCGTCGAGCAAGGCCGCATGCCGGAACAGGAGCATGCCGTTCGACGACCATATCTCGAAATGGCCGATCCACAATTGCTCGTTAACCAACCCGATCGTCTCATAGACCGCCGCACGCTTGTCGACCGCCACGCGAATGTCGGGCAGCGCCAGGAATTGCAGCACGCGATCGTCCTCGCGCCACACGCCGCGCAGCTCATATTGCGTCCAGCTGCCGGGCACGGTCGCGACGATTTCGTCATCGCTTACCCGATCGTGGGTCCAGTTATGCGCTTCGAAATAGGCTTCGAGCGTATCGACCGGCGGCTCGTCGTCGCGATCATTTTCATACTCGTCGGCGATCATGCATCGCACCTCTACTGGCCCACCTAAGGGTAGCCTACCTTGCACCCTGCGCAAGGTAATGTGGCAATCCGTGGTGACAAAACTGTGGATAGGTCGGGAATGATCCGTGATTAGCGGTGGAGAAGTAATCTCCGTCCCGCACACGGAAGGGGAATATGCAGGTCTATAGCCCGACCTCGGCGATCGCCTCGATCGCGCGTTCGAACCGTGCCTCGGGCGGCCCGCCGATGATGCGGTAATTGAGGCCGCGGCGATCGAGCTCGGCCCGCGACAGGTCGAAGAAGCGCCGCCGCCGCTCCTCATCACCGAAGAACCGCGTCCCGTCATCGACCCACGGCATGTCGATGTCGAGCAGCAGATAGAGGTCCGCCGTGTCCTGGAAGGCGTCGAACCAGGGATCGCGGCGGCCGAACAGCATATCCGCCCACACCGCGCTCATCAGCGGATCCGTGTCGAGCACCAACCGCTGGTTACACTGGCGGAGCAAGGCGCGCGTCATCGCGGCATGCGTGCGGCCGATCGCGATCAGATCGTCCATCTGCAGCGACAGGCCATATTGCTCGCAATAGGTGCGGCCATATTCGGGCACGAATAATGTATCGAAATGGCGCGCAAGCTGCGGCGCGAGCGTGGTCTTACCCGTGCTTTCCGGCCCGTGCAGACAGATCGTATGCGCGTAGGTCGGCCGCACCGCGGTCGGCACGAACCGCCAATGGCCCAGCGGATCCGCGCGCACGGCGGCGCTCGTCACCGGCACCGCCTGATGTTCGGGATCTACCAGCGTGAACATCGTGCCGAGCGCGATCGCGAGCGCGGACTGGCGCCGATCCGACGCGATCAGCCGGTGGATCGTCGCGCGATGCAGATCCTGGATCTCGTCGCGCAGTTTCTTGATGCCTTCGGACGAGCCGGCAACGTCGTGCGGTGACGGTGCCTCGATCCCGACGATGCGGATCGAAGGGAACATTTCGAGCAGCCATTGCAACCGCTGCGCTCCCGAAATCGCGTCGCCTTTCTGCCAGCAAACGATCACCGTGAGATGATCGACCAGCGCCCGCGCAGTGCGGATCATCGCGATATGGCCGGTCTGGAGCGGCATGAAACGACCGATCACGATGCCGTTGGTCATGACCGGGCCTCGCCTTCGCGTTTCGCCGTCGCCCATTCGCGCAAGCCCAACACGCACAGGACAAGGAAGACCATATAAAGGCCCGCGGTGAAGGGCAGGCTCTTGACGAGATAAAGTGGAATCGCGCCCGCATCGACCGCGATCCACAACACCCAATTTTCGATGCAGCGCCGCGCGAGCAATATCTGCGCCGCGATGCTCGCCACCGCCACGCTCGCGTCCCACCAGGGAAAGGAGGCGTCGGTATAGACGTGCATCATCGTGCCCCAGGCGAGGCTGAGCAAGGCGATCATCACGATCCAGGCCGCTCGCGCGGGCCCGGTCAGCCGTACCACATCCACTTTGTGTTCGCTCCCGCCCACACGCCACCACGCCCACCATCCATAAAGCTGGATGACAAAAAAGAAGAGCTGCAGCAGCGCGTCGCTATAGAGCTTCTCACGGAAAAAGATGTGCGCATAGAGCGCCACCATCGCCAGTCCGAACGGGTAGTTCCAGATGTTCCGCCGCACCAGCAGGACGATGTTGGCGAGCCCCAGCACGGTCGCGATGATTTCGAGCTTATCCACCGATGACCGGATAGCGGCGGCCGGGCCCCCGCGCCACCTTCTCGATCAAATGTCGGATAAGCCCTTGCGGGGCCAAGCTGCCGAAGCTAACAGGCCCCCGCTTGGCGACGCCGGTCCGCCCTTCCCAGGGGCATGTTAAAGGACGGCGCTCCGTTTCGGGGAGTAGCTCAGCCTGGTAGAGCACTGCCTTCGGGAGGCAGGGGCCGGAGGTTCGAATCCTCTCTCCCCGACCATCAACTTTATCGCGTTATAGCAATGGGTTGCGGCCGACAGACGGCGCTCACCCTTCTTTTCCGTGTGTGCGTGTTGTTATGGTTATCGCGACATCAGGAGCGGTATGCGTGCGTCGTCAACCAAAGAACGGGTCACGCCGCCCAGAAGAATCTCACGAATCCGCGAATGCGCGTAGGCCCCGATCGC
>JAEKMC010000244.1 GCA_019508115.1 Sphingomonas sp. | reverse complement strand
ATGCCATTGTGATCGATACGCAAACGCGTGAGCCACATCTCGCGGCGCGGCAGGACGGAAAGCCCACGCGTATCCAATCCTGTGGCTGGGCATCGAACACCAGGCTCGTATGCCAACTCCATGGGGTCGTCTTCGATAATGACCCACCCTTTCCCTACACGCGCACGGTGGCATTCGACCTCGACGGGAAAAATCCGGCCTATATCGGGCGGCGCGTGGACGTGGATGCGATCCGGCTTAACCAGTTTGACGGGAAGGTGATCGACTGGTTGCAGGGTGATGGCAGCGTCCTGATGGTGCGCGATCACGTGCCGCAGGATACGCGCGGCGAGCATGCCGATTATGGCGCGAGCGGCGCGAATGGCCTCGCCGTCGATCGCGTCGATACGATGACGGGGCGCGGCGAGCCGGTCGAACGGCCCGATCTCAGCACGACGACCTATTTGTCCGACGGGGCCGGCAATGTCCGAATTCGCGCCACCAAGTCGACCGACGACGAGGGAAGGCTGACCGGCGGGACGACCTATTTCTACCGTCAAGCCAGCGACAAGCGCTGGCAGGTCTTTTCAAAAACCAGGACCGATACGAACGAATTCGCGCCAATCGCGGTCGATGGCACGCGCAACGTGGCTTATGCGGTGAAGACGCTCAATGGACGGAATGCCGTATACAGCGTCGCGCTGGATGGAAGTTTGAAGGCGGAACTCGTGTCGAGCAACCCGCAGGTGGACGTTGACGACATTATCACGCTCGGCCGGCACGGGCGGGTGATCGGCGTTTCCTACATCACCGACCGGCGTCAAACCGACTATTTCGACCCAGAATATAAACAGATCAACGCGATGCTCGCAAAGGCGATGCCGGGGACGCCGCTCATCCATTTTCTCGACGCCAGTGCTGATGAGAAAAAGCTGCTCATCTATGCCGGCAGCGACACCGATCCAGGGCATTATTATGTTTACGACAAGGCGACCCACCATCTGGACGAGCTGTCCGAGGTGCGGCCGAACCTTGCCGATCTGACAATGGCCCCGATGAAGCTCGTCAGCTTCAAGGCGACGGATGGAACTGTCATCCCAGCCTATCTGACACTGCCGGTAGGGCGAGCGGGCAAGAAGCTACCGGCGATCATCATGCCGCACGGGGGCCCCGATTATCGGGACAGTTGGGGTTTCGACTGGCTGGTGCAATTCTTTGCGCAGCGCGGTTACGCCGTGCTCCAGCCCGAATATCGCGGATCGAGCGGCTATGGCGACGCCTTCTACGCGCATAACGGCTTTCATGGCTGGCAGACGGCGATGGGCGACATTTGCGAAGCCGGTCGCTGGCTGGTGAAAGAGGGCATCGCGGATCCCGATAAGCTTGCGATCGTCGGCTGGTCCTACGGCGGCTATGCGGCGCTGCAGGCGAATGTCGCCGAACCCAAGCTGTTCAAGGCGATCGTCGCCATTGCGCCCGTGACCGACCTCGGCAGGCTCAAGAGCGATGCGTCTGGTTATACCAACAGCATATTATTGGACCGTGAGATCGGCTCAGGGGAAAATGTCGGCCTGGGTTCTCCGGCCCGTCATGCGGATCGCATCGTCGCGCCGGTTCTCATGTTCCACGGCGATCACGATCTCAACGTCTCGGTCGCGCATTCGAGACTGATGGACCAGGCCTTGCGGAAAGCCGGCGTGAAGAGCAGCCTGGTGGTCTTCCCTGGACTGGGCCACCAGCTGGACGACGCCGATGCGCGTGCCGAGCTGCTGGCGAAGACGGACGATTTTCTTCACACCGCACTGCACATGTGACTGAACGAAAAGAGGCGGCCGTTTCCGGCCGCCTCTTTGTTTTGTTCGAATGGATCGAAACGATCAGCGCGAATAGAATTCGACGACCAGGTTCGGTTCCATCTTCACCGGATAGGGCACCTCGTCCAGCGTGGGCACGCGAACGTAGCTGACCTTCGATGCACCATCGGCGGCGATGTAATCGGGGATCTCGCGCTCGCTCAGGCCCTGCGCTTCCATGACCAGCGCCATTTCAGCGGCCTTCGGCCCGAGCGTGAGCTCGTCACCCGGCTTCACCAGGCGCGACGCGATGTTGCACTTCACGCCGTTGACGCGGATGTGGCCATGGTTGACCAGCTGGCGCGCGGACCAGATGGTCGGCGCGAACTTGGCGCGATAGACGACCGCGTCGAGGCGGCGTTCGAGCAGGCCGATCAGGTTCTGGCCGGTGTCGCCCTTCATGCGCGCGGCCTCCGTATAGGCCTTCTTGAACTGCTTCTCAGTGACGTCGCCGTAATAGCCCTTGAGCTTCTGCTTCGCCTTCAGCTGGATGCCGAAGTCCGAAACCTTGCCCTTGCGGCGCTGGCCGTGCTGGCCGGGGCCATATTCGCGCTTGTTCACCGGGGACTTGGGACGGCCCCAGATATTCTCGCCCATGCGACGGTCGAGCTTATACTTGGCGCTGCTGCGCTTCGACATGAAAATAGTCCTTCAATTGCGTGATGCCCGGACCGAAACCCAAGCCGATACCCGGAACCGCGCTGCTGAATCCCTCAGAGAGAAGGCAGGGCCGCCGCTTCACCGGGGTGCGGGGCCAATTGCGAAGCCGCGCCTGTATAGGATCAGGCGTAAAGGTCAACCTCTAGCGAAGCAGGTTGCGCGATCCCGGCGAACCCCTGAGCCCAAAGGCCGGCTTAGTTGCCTGAGCCGCCCGCAGAATGGCCGGTGCGGCGTAACGTATTGAACTGATCTACCGCCCGCGCATTGGCCGCATCGATCTGAGTCCATTCGTCCTTGGTGTGGCAGACGCTAGTCGTCATGATCGAACCGGTCGCTTCCTCGCGGCGGCAAAGCTTCTTCTCCTTGACCGGCTTTTGGCTGGTCGGGACGGGAGCGGTTTGCGCGTGGAGCGCGCCGGACACGGCGCATAGCGCGGCAAGCATCAAAACTTTACGCATCAATCCAGACGTCCCCCGATTGAAAGCCCCCAAACGATCGGCAACCTAACCCACTGTATTAGGCTGGTAAAGGCCCAGAAGTGTTATTTCAGCGAAGAGGCCTTTCCGTGACCGTTCGCGCTCTGGACAGGATCGGATGGCAAGAGCAAGGCAAGCCTCATGACCGAAATACTTTCTCCCGAACGATGCGAGACGATGGCGCAGGTCCGTGCCGGAGTGGATCAGACCGACCGCGAACTGGTCGCCCTGCTTGCCCGCCGCTTCGGCTATATGGATGCCGCCGCGCGCATCAAACCCGACCGCGACGCCGTGCGCGACGAAGCCCGCAAGGCGCAGGTGATCGACAATGTCCGCGGCCATGCCTGCGCGGCCGGCATCCCGGAGGCGGTGATCGCCGCCGTATGGGAAGCCTTGGTCGAAGGGTCGATCGCCTACGAGTTCGACCGTTTCGATGCATTGCGGGTCGAAGCCTCGGCCCGCTGAGCCCCGCGCGGGCGGTCGATCGCCGACAGCACGCCGCGCAAGGTGCGCACTTCCAGCGCATTCCACCCCGGCTTGGTAAGCAGTGTGCGAAGCGTGCGCCTGGTCGTGGGCGCACGATCGGGCGGGAAGAAATAGCCCGCCTGGTCGAGCATGGCTTCGAGCTGGTTTATCATGCCATCCAGTTCCTGCTGGCTGGCAGGCGGGTCCAGTTCAGTCGCAGGGGGCTGGGTCAGGTTTTCGCCCCTGGACCATTCGTAGGCGACGAGGATCACCGCCTGGGCCAGGTTCAACGATCCGAATTCGGGATTGATCGGCACCGTCAGGATCGTGCGCGCGACCGCGACATCGTCGGTCTCCAACCCCGATCGCTCGGGTCCGAACAGGATCGCGGTGCCGCCCACCTCCTGATGGATTTGCGCGGCCGCCTCGTCCGGCCGGACCACCGGTTTGGTCACGCCGCGCTTGCGCACCGTTGTCGCAAAGACGTGGGCACAATCCGCGACGGCGTCTGCGACATTGTCGAACAGCCGCGCATTCTCCAGCACGATGTCCGCGCCCGACGCGGCCGGGCCGGCATCAGGGTTAGGCCAGCCATCGCGCGGGGACACCAGCCGCAGGTCGGTCAGTCCGAAATTGAGCATCGCCCGCGCGGCCTTGCCGATATTCTGGGCTAGCTGCGGGCGGACGAGGACGATGGCGGGCTGGGGGACCGTCGTCACTCCCCTTCCTGCTCCGCCACGTTACCCGCGAACTCCTCGAAATCCTTGGCTTCGCGGAAATCCTTATAGACGCTGGCGAAGCGGATATAGGCGACGCTGTCGAGCTGTTGCAGCCCGTCCATCACCATCTCGCCCACGCGCGCGGCATTGATCTCGCTCTCGCCGCTGGTTTCCAGCTGGCGCTGGATCGAGGAGACGAGCCGTTCGATCTGCTCGGTCGTCACCGGCCGCTTGCGCGCTGAAATGGAGATCGACTGTTCGAGCTTGCTGCGATCGAACGCCTGCCGATCGCCATTCTTCTTGACTACGGTCAGGTCGCGCAGCTGCACGCGCTCGAACGTCGAGAAGCGCGCGCCGCAACTCTCGCACTGCCGCCGCCGCCGGATCGAGGCGCCGTCCTCGGTGGGGCGGCTATCCTTGACCTGGCTGTCCGCATGAAAACAGAAAGGGCAGCGCACTTATTCGGCCCTCCGGGCGAGCCGCATTTGTCCGCATCCGCGGGAGCGCATCAAATCAAAGCTCCGGGTAGATAGGGAAGCGGGCGGTCAGCGCCTTTACCCGTTCGCTGACGTTGGCCTCGATCTGAGCGTCGCCCTGCTCGCCATTCTTGCGCAGGCCCTCCAGCACGTCGGCGATCATGTCGGCAATGTCGCGGAATTCGGCCACGCCGAAGCCGCGCGTCGTGCCGGCGGGCGAGCCGACGCGGATGCCGCTGGTCTTGACCGGGGGCAGGGGGTCGAACGGGATGCCGTTCTTGTTGCAGGTGATGCCGCAGCGTTCGAGCGCTTCGTCCGCATCGCGGCCGGTGACGCCGAGCGGGGTCAGGTCGACCAGCGCCAGATGCGTGTCGGTGCCGCCCGAGACGATCTCCGCGCCGCGTTCCTTGAGGCGGGCGGCGAGCGCCTTGGCATTGTCGATCACCGCTTGCGCATAGGCCTTGAAATCGGGCTGGAGCGCCTCGCCGAACGCGACCGCCTTGGCGGCGATGACGTGCATCAATGGCCCGCCTTGCAGGCCTGGGAACACCGCCGAGTTGATTTTCTTCGCGATCGCCTCGTCGTCGGTCATGATCATGCCGCCGCGGGGACCGCGCAAAGTCTTGTGCGTGGTCGTGGTGACGACATGCGCATGGCCGAACGGCGTGGGGTGGACGCCGCCCGCGACCAGGCCGGCGAAATGCGCCATGTCGACCATGAATAGGGCGCCGACCTCGTCCGCGATCTGGCGGAAGCGCGCGAAATCGATGTGGCGCGGATAGGCCGAACCGCCGGTGATGATGAGCGTCGGCTTATGCTCCTTCGCCATCGCCTCGACCGCGTCATAATCGATCAGGTGGGTGTCGCGCGTCACGCCGTACTGGACCGCGTTGAACCACTTGCCCGACATCGCCGCGCGTGCGCCGTGGGTGAGGTGGCCGCCCGCGTCGAGGCTGAGACCCATGATCGTGTCGCCGGGCTTGGTCAGCGCGAGCATCACAGCACCGTTCGCCTGCGCGCCCGAATGCGGCTGCACGTTGGCGAAGCCGCAGCCGAACAATTGCTTGGCGCGGTCGATTGCGAGCTGCTCGACCGTGTCGGACGGCGCGCAGCCCTGATAATAGCGCTTACCGGGATAGCCCTCGGCATATTTGTTCGTGAAGACAGACCCTTGCGCCTCCAGCACCGCCTTGGAGACGATATTTTCGGACGCGATCAGCTCGATCTGGTCCTTCTCGCGGGCGACTTCGCGCTCGACGCCGGCGAAGACCGCGGGGTCGGCTTCGGCCAGGCCGCGCGAGAAGAAGCCGTCCGGCTGGACGTCGTTGGCGGGCTTGCTGCTCATGCGGGCTCCTTGGCGAAATGGGAAAGCTTGGCGACGCGCTTTTCGTGGCGGCCGCCTTCATAGGTTGCTTCGAGGAAGGCGTGGATGCAGGCCTTGGCCATGTCCTCGCCGATCAGGCGCGCGCCGAGCGCAATGACGTTGGCATTATTATGGTGCCGCGCCAGCTTGGCGGAATAAGGTTCATTCACCAGCGCGCAACGCGCCGCCGGGTTGCGATTGACCGCGATCGAGATGCCGATCCCCGATCCGCAGAGCGCGATGCCGAAATCGGCGTCTCCCGCTGCGATGGCATGGGCCAGCGCATAGCCATAGTCGGGATAGTCCACGGATTCATGGCTATGCGGCCCAAGATCGGTGACATGGTGGCCATGCTGGCGCAGCCAGTTCGTCAGGCTCGCCTTGAGAGCGACAGCTGCGTGATCGGAAGCGATGGCGATGCGCTCGGCCAACGGAGACTCCAGCGATTCGGGTTCGCGCAACCTGTAGTAGCGTGTGCCTCTGGTGGCCAGCGCAGCTTGTGTTGGCGTTGGTTTAGGTCCGCTATGCTGGCCGGTGCCGCCAAGGTTCGGCGGATGGCCGAACCGCACTCGACAAAATCAGGCTGCCAGCTTCATCTCCATCCGGCTCCAGATTTGGACGAGGGCCTGGACGAGGTCGCGCATCATTTCGGGGGTGTGGGAGGGGCCTGGCGTGAAGCGCAGGCGTTCGGTGCCGCGCGGCACGGTCGGATAATTGATCGGCTGCACGTAGACGCCATATTCGGACAGGAGCAGGTCGCTTGCGCGCTTGGCCTTGACCGGATCGCCGACCATCAGCGGCACGATATGCGTGGTCGAGTCCATCACCGGCAGCCCGGCCTCGCGCATCATCGCCTTGAGCATCGCGGCCGACGCCTGCTGCGCGTCGCGTTCGACGCTCGATGCCTTGAGGTGCTTGACGCTC
>JAEKMC010000084.1 GCA_019508115.1 Sphingomonas sp. | reverse complement strand
GATTTTGTCCGCTCCGGAGAGCATTCATCCTCGTTCCGCTTCGGTTGTCCTTGGGTTCCTGGCTCTTTGGTTTCCCGCCGAGCCCGTCTCCCGAGCACATTCAGAAGCTCTCACGGCCAACCGAGTCGCACCAGCGCTAAATCGCCCCGCAGGCCTGTGGATAACGAGGATATCGTGGATTATTACGCCCCGGCACCGATTCCCCGGAAGGTGCGGTGTATTGAGGCCCTGTCCGCCACCGATCGAGTCGCTTGGGAGCACGTCATGCGTAAAGAGGAAGCCCCGCCCATTCCGCCGCCGCACGGTGCTGAGGCGCCTTATCCCCAAGGCCAGGCACCGCATCCGCAGCGCGATGAGGCACTCGAGCAGCTGCACGGGGCGCAGGGAATCGGCACACTGGGCGTGACCCTGATCGGCGGGGCGGTCGCCGCCGCCCTCGGCCTGCTGGTCGCGATTCCGCTTGTGCGCCGCGCAAAGAAGAAGCCGGCCCCGGCCAAACCGAAACCGAAGCCGGCACCACAGGCGCGACGTCCTCGCCGCAAGCGGGGGGATGCCTAGGAAACTACCGGCTGCCGTGGCTGGGCGCGTCGGCACCGGTTCCGGGCGGCGGCGGGCGGCGCGGCTCAAGATCTCCTTCATCTCCCGCCGCCGGATCCGAATCGAAATCCTCGGGCGTGCCGCCGCCGCCCGCGCCCGCGCCCGATCCGTGCACCTCGCCGTCCGGATGGACCGAGGCGCGATGGCCGCGTTCGGCGGCGCCGGGATCACCCTTGGGATCGGTGTCGGCCATCAGCGGCTGGGCTCATCGCTGGAATTCCCCGGCGTCGGCTTCGACTGTTCCGATATGTCGGGGCCCGAGGCGGCGGCGCCGGCGCCGCCCATATTGCCGATTGTGGTGTCGATCCGATCGCCTTGCTGACCATATTGCCAGCTCTTGGCATTCTTGCGCTGTTCCAGCGCGATCCGTTCTTCCTCGGTCAGCACGACCGGATCCTTGAGGTCGGCCTGGGTGTCTGTGGTATCGGCCATGTCACTCTCCTTTGACCTATCCGGATAGACAACGAAGCGCCCGACGCAGCCGTTCCGCCGTCCGCGACGGCTTGCAACCACGGGGGAGGCGGTTAGGGGGAACCCCATGGCAGAGAAGCTTCGCATCGCCCTGGCAGGGCTGGGCACCGTCGGCGCGGGTGTGGTCAAGTTGCTGGCGCAGAATGCCGCGCTGATCGAACGGCGCGCAGGGCGCGGGCTCGAGATCGTCGCCGTGTCCGCGCGCGATCGCACGCGCGACCGCGGCATCGATCTTTCGGGCTTCGAGTGGGTCGACGATACCGCCTCGCTCGCCACGCGCGAGGATGTCGACGCGGTGGTCGAACTGATCGGCGGATCGGATGGCCCCGCGCTCACGCTGGCACGCGCCACGCTCGCCAGCGGCAAGGCCTTCGTCACCGCCAACAAGGCGATGATGGCGCATCACGGACTCGAACTCGCCACCGCCGCCGAAGCAGCGAACACCGCGCTCAAATATGAAGCCGCGGTCGCGGGCGGCATCCCGGTGATCAAGGGCCTGCGCGAGGGTGCTGCCGCCAACGCGATCGACCACGTCTATGGCGTGCTCAACGGCACCTGCAATTACATCCTGACGACGATGGAATCCGAAGGCCGCGACTTTGCCGAGGTGCTGAGCGAGGCCCAGTCTCTGGGCTATGCGGAGGCCGATCCCAGCTTCGATATCGACGGCGTCGACGCCGCGCACAAGCTCGCGATCCTGTCCAGCCTCGCCTTCGGGACCGAAGTGGATTTCGATGCGGTCCAGATCACCGGCATCCGCCACGTGCTCGGCGCCGACATCGCGGAGGCGGCGGCACTCGGTTATCGCGTACGCCTGGTGGGCTTCGGCGAGGCCAATGCCAAGGGGCTGTTCCAGCGCGTTCATCCCTGCCTGGTGCCGATGGGTCATCCGCTCGCGCACGTCACCGGATCGCTCAACGCGGTGGTGGCGGAAGGCAATTTCGTCGGCCGGCTCTTGTTCCAGGGCCGCGGCGCGGGCGAGGGCCCGACCGCGAGCGCGGTGGTCGCCGACCTGATTGATATTGCGCGCGGCGAATATGGCCCGGCCTTCGCAATGCCGGTCAAGAGCCTGGCAAAGGCGAAGATTGCGCCGGCGGGAGAGCGGCGCGGTCGTTCCTACCTGCGCTTCACTGTCGCCGACCGGCCGGGCGTGCTCGCCGAGCTGACTGCCGCGATGCGCGACGCGGGCGTCTCGATCGAAAGCCTGATCCAGCGCGGCGCCGCTGACGACGGCAGCGTATTGCTGGTGATGGTGACGCATGAAGGACCCGAACGATCGGTCATGGCCGCGCTCGAGAAGCTCGAAGGCTCGCCTAGCCTGCTCGGCGCGCCGATGCTGATGCACATTCTCGCGAGCTAAATCCCGTCCTCAGCGCGGATGGCGATCGGCATGATCGGACGCGCTTTCCGGATCGACGATCGCGCGGCCGATCTGCACGAGCGTGGCCGCCGCCTGGATCAGGTTGGCCGGCCCCGCCCCGGCGCAGGAAGGCCCGCATTTGTCGCTGGCCTCGTTCAACGCCGAGGCCGCCGAGGGGACTTCGCCGGTTGGCCGGCGCGCCCATTCCGGCGGGGTGCGCTCGTCGGGCAGCGGAATCCGGTTGGCCGAACCGCCGCGGCCGTTGCCGCAAATCACCACCTCGTTCGCGTGCGAGGGCGCCGGGCAGGCGACATAACCGTGACGATATTCGTCGCGATATAATGCGATCATCTGTTGTGCGGGCGTCGTCTTGGAGGTGACCGGCGCGGGCGGGCCGATCGGCGCGGCCGCGGCAGGCGCGGGTCCAAGGACGATCATCGCGGCAAGGATCAGGCGCATCGGCGTCTCCGTCAGCCCCCGCTTCATGCCCCGCGCTCGCGGATTTTGCCATAGTTTGCCAGCGGATCGGACCTACTTCCCCGCCGATCCAGGCAAAATGGGGGCGCTATCAGCGCGTTTCTCGACAAGGTCACATCGCGCGCCTATCGCCCCGGCATCGGCCCCCAAAGACAGGAGACGGACACGCGATGGCGGTGAAAGCTTCAAAGACGCTCGATCGCGTTCTGGTACTGGAGATGGTGCGCGTGACCGAGGCCGCGGCGATCGCGGCTTCCAATCTGGTCGGGCGCGGCGACGAGAAGGCGGCCGATGCTGCGGCGGTCGAGGCGATGCGCCACGCGTTCAACGAGCTGGAATTCGACGGCACAGTCGTGATCGGCGAGGGCGAGCGCGACGAGGCGCCGATGCTGTATATCGGCGAGAAAGTCGGCAAAGGCTCCGGCCCCAGGATCGATATCGCGCTCGATCCGCTCGAGGGTACGTCGATCGTCGCCAAGGCGGGCCCCAACGCGCTCGCGGTGCTCGCGATCGCCGAGGAAGGCTGCCTGTTGAACGCGCCCGACGTCTATATGGAGAAGGTCGCGATAGGGCCGGGCTTCGAAAAAGGCCTGGTCAGCCTCAAGAATACGGCGACCGAAAATGTCTGCGCACTGGCCAAGGCCAAGGGCGTCGACCCCCGCGAGATCATCGCCTGCGTGCTCGACCGCCCGCGCCACGACAAATTGATCGCCGAATTGCGCGGCATCGGCTGCGGCGTGATGCTGATCCCCGACGGAGACGTGGCGGGCGTGATCGCGGTCAGCGACCCCGACACCACGATCGACATCTATATGGGGTCGGGCGGCGCCCCCGAAGGCGTCCTCGCCGCCGCCGCGCTGACCTGTGTCGGCGGCCAGTTCGAGGGCCGGCTGCTGTTCCGCAACGATGACGAGCGCGCGCGGGCGCGCAAGTGGGGCGTGACCGATCTCGACCGCATCTACCGGTTGGACGACCTGGTGAAGGGCGACGCGATCTTCGCCGCGACCGGCGTCACCGACGGATCCTTGCTGGAAGGCGTCAAGCACCGCGCGGGCATGATGACCACCGACAGCGTCGTGATGCGCGCCAGCTCGGGCACGGTGCGCTGGGTCAAGGGCGAGCATCGCCGCGGCAAGATCGGCTGAAACGCCTTCGTTTTCCTCCGTCCATCATCCCATTCCGTTGAACGTCGCCCCAGCGAACGCTGGGGTCCATCTCCTGCACCTGTGATCCAATCGGGCGTCGGGAGATGGATGCCGGCTTGCGCTGGCATGACGAGGAGAGATTTTCCGCCTTGCTGGTGGTTTTAGCACCGATCCCAGATTGACGCCAATCACTACACCAACAGATCGCAATTCCCGCCACTGATTGGCGCACTACGCGGCACATTTTGCCAAATCGCCCGGATTTTCCCTCTAAGAGTCATTTGGCACGGCCCCTGCAATGTGTCTGGCGTCGCCGGAATGGTCCGGCGGCATGACCCACCAGGGAGATTATAAAATGACCTATTCTTCGTCCTCGCTCGCCGCGCAGCTCGGTGTCGGCCTCATGTCCTTCCTCGTCAGCGCGACCTGCATCCTCGCTGCTCTCGGCCCCGCCCACATTGTCGGCTGAGCGCATGCGCCACCTGGATAAGGAGAGGGACATGATCCGGGATTACAATTCCAACCAGGTGTCGAGCCGCTCGATGCTGCTCGGCACCTGCGCGGGCCTCGCCCAGAGCAGCGGCATACCCGCCCCGGCCTTCCGCATCGGCGCGATCGTCGTGGCGTGCCTGTGGTTCAAGCTGACCATCCTGGCCTATTGTGTGGGTGCGCTCTACTACCGCTTCCGGCGCTGAGTCTTGGTGCCGGAAGCGCCCCACGCCCGTTCGCGCTGAGTTTTCCGAAGCGCTGTCCTTCTCTCTGAGGAGGCAAGACAGTCCTTCGACAAGCTCAGGACGAACGAAAAAGGATCACTTACCGCCGTCGAGCGCAGGCTCGGTCGCGGTTGCGGGCAGTTCCGCCTTCATCGAGGCCGCAACCTTCTCCGCTTGCGCCATCACGCGCAGCACATTGCCGCCGGCGAGCTTCGCCACGTCGGCATCCGACCAGCCCCGCCGCAGCATCTCCGCCAGCAAGGCGGGATAGTCCGCGACGCTTTCGAGGCCTTCGGGCAGGCTGTTGTCGACCCCGTCATAATCCGATCCGATCCCGACATGGTCGATTCCGGCCACTTTCGCGATATGATCGATATGGTCGGCCACTTCGGACAAGGTCACTTTCGGCGCCGGATTCGCTTTACGCCAATCCGCCATCGCTGCGGCCGCCTTGTCGGGTTGGCCGATCAGCAGGCCGCCGAAAGGCGGGCTGTTGAGCCGCGCTTTCTCCGCCGATTCCTCCGCCTGCCACTTGCGATAGGCGTCGGAGACATAGCCGCGCGAGAAATTGACCATCACCACGCCGCCATTGGCCGCGACCAGCTTCAGCACCGCGTCGGATACATTACGGGGATGGTCGTCCACACCGCGCGCGCCCGAATGCGAGAAGATGACCGGCGCCTTCGATACGCGCAGCGCAGCGCGCATCGTATCTTCGTTCACATGCGCAAGATCGACCAGCATGCCGAGCCGGTTCAGTTCATGCACCACCGCCTCGCCGAACGGGGTGAGCCCGCCATGTTTGGGATTGTCGGTCGCCGAATCCGCCCATTCGATCGTACGGCTATGCGTGAGCGTGAGATAGCCGGCGCCGAGCGCCTTGTAAGCGCGCAGCACCGCGAAGCTGTTGTCGATCTGGTTGCCGCCTTCGATCCCGATCATGCTGGCGATGCGCCCCGCTTTGTGGATGCGGCGGACGTCTGCGGCGGTGACGGCAAGTTCGAACGTCTGCGGGTAGCGCGCGACGATGTCGCGGATCAGGTCGATCTCCTCGATCGTCTGCTTGACCTGCTCGAGCGGCTCCAGCCCCGACGAAACCCAGGCCGACCAGAATTGGCCGCCGACCATGCCCCGCCGCAGCCGCGCGATGTCTGTGTTGTAGGGCATTGGCTTCGCGTCGAGGCCCTGCGTCAGATCGATCGACCAGCGCCCCTCGCCCTCGCGCTCCCGCAGGCTTTCCGCCCAATCATTATGCCCGTCGATCAGCGGCGTATCCTTGAGGATGCGCGCGACGCGGGCGGCTTCAGGATCGGGAGCCACTGCCAGGACGGGCGTGGCGAGAAGGGCGAGGCCGAGGATCAGGATGCGCATGCGGTGAGGATGGCGCGGATCGCGCTCGCCCTCAAGCCATCGTCCGCCGGATCACCTCGAGCGCGCCTTGTTCGACGCGCAATTCGTTGAAAGACGGCGGCGTGCTGCGCAGCCGTTCGGACAAGGTGCCCGCCCCGATCAGCCGCACCACCCGCCCTGCTTCATGATGCGCGATGTCGAACGCGTCATGGACATGGCCGCTCAGCACCGCATCCGCCCCCGCCTCGGCGAGCAAAGCGAGCGCATCGGCGCCATGGCGTGTTTCGCCATGGCCCGAAAAGCCGGTCCGGATCAGCGGATGGTGGCAGGCGATGATCGCGATGGAAGCCGGCGGCTTCTCCGCCAGCCTTTCCAGCGCGGCCTTCAGACCGGAGCGCGAGACGCGGCCCCAGGACAAGTTACGGAATTGCAACCGCGCGGTCGTCTTCAGCGGCGTCACCATGACGCCGGGCAGGTCGAGCGGTTTTTCGAGCATCGCCACGACCGCGCGATAGCGGCGATAAGGATCGAGCAATCGCGCGAGCGGATTGAAATAAGGCAGATCATGATTGCCCGGCTCGACCGTTACCGGCACGCCGAGCGCATTAAGCCATTCCGCCGCCGCCGCGAACTCGGCCTTGCGCGCGCGCATCGTGAGATCGCCGGTGCACAGCACCGCATCGGGCTTCTCGGTATGGACCAGGCCGGCGAACCACCGCATCGCCGCCCGATCCTCCCGCCCGAAATGGAGGTCGGAGACGTGGAACAGCCGCGTCATGGCGCATCAAGCTACGGCGGCGGCGCAGGTTCCCGACGGCTAACTTCAGGGCATTACGCCGGCGTCGGTAAACTCGTGATCGACATCGGCATTGAGCGCCTTGGCCGCCGCGATGTCGGCGTCGCCCTCGGCGGCCTTGCCGAGCCGGCGCTTGGCAATGCCGCGCATGTAAAGCGAAGCCGCCTGCTTCGGGCTCAGCGTAGCCGCCCTGTCATAGGTCGAGACAGCATCGGCATAGCGGCCGAGCCTGAACAGCAGAAAGGCATGGCTGTCGACGATCTGCCCCGAATCGGGCTGGAGCTTGAGCGCGGCATCGCAATCCGCCAGCGCCGATTCCAACGCAACACCCAGCAACGCCTTATTCCAGCACAAATCATTGAGCGCGGCGACATCATTCGCCACGAGTTTGCGCGCCGCGGCAAAGTCGTGATCGGCATCGGCCAGGCGCGTGCTCCTGGTATAAGCCAGACCGCGATAGAGCAGTGCCTGGGTATTCGCGGGAGCGTCGACGAGCATTGCGGCGGCATCCGCTATAACCCTGGAATAAGCGGCGGCCCGATATTCAATAGCGAGCGACAGTGCCTTGGCTGGAGCGTTTTTCGGATCCAGCTTGAGCGCGGCGGCCACGTCGGCGCGCTTTCCGGCCAGATCCTCCCTCGGTCGATTATTCGCGCGGGTCAGGTAGGCTCCGACGGATGGCTTGATAGCGATCGCCCGATCGAGCTCCGCCATCCCCTGCTGCCGGTCCCCAAGGTGGATATAGGTGGTCCCAAGTAGAATATGCGCGTTGTCCCATTGCGGGTAGGCCGCGACCATCGCCTTTGCTTCGTCGATTGCCTTTCCAGGCTGACCTTTCGCGGTGAAGGCGCTTATGCGCATTTCATAGGCTTGTATCCGCACTTCTTGAACGGGCGATTGGATCAGCCACGCGGTGTCCGCCAACACCTCGTCGAAATGGCCCAGCTGGCGCTGGATTCCGGCACGCAGGCTTAAAGCGCCATAATCCTTGGGGTCGAGCGCCACCGCCCGGTTCGCCTCAGCCAGCGCTTCCTCGTTACGCCCGACGAATATCAGCGCTCCAGCGAAACGGATGTGACCGTTGATCCATTCCGGCGCTAATATGACGGCCTTCTGCAGATCCGCCAGGCCTTCCTGAACCCTGCCCTGCATGACGTATACGGCTCCACGAACGGTATATGCCCCCGGTATGTTCGGCTGGAGCTTGATGGCCTGCTCGGCATCCGCAAGCGCGTCCGGCAGATCCCGCTTGCCCAACCGCGCCCAAGCCCGCTCGTTGTAATCCGAGGCCGAATGCGGGTCATTGATAGCGGCTTCCCGTTCTTGTGGAGTGCTTTGATAATTGTTGTCATACGTCAGCAACGGCTCCAGGCCGGCCAACTCGCGCAGCGCCGCCTGAGCGGCCGGCGCCTCGGCAGCCGCGAATTCGCGGCCAATGGCTCGCGTACTGGTTTCCACTGAGAGTACGCCACTTTCGATCCGGGTCTTACGGCGATATTCGACGCCAGCGACCGTTCGATCGATATCGGCGATGCGGTTGAGCATGCCGCGACCCTGGTTCGGAAGCAAAATGGTCTCGTGCGCGACCGCGAAGGCCGGATAATCAACCTCGAACGGCGCGTCGGCATGCGGGCCCGACGCTCGCGTGAAATCCACCTTCCCGCCAATCGCGGCGTGATTTGGCTGGTACGCCCAGCGCCAATCGTGCTTTTCCAATCCATCCATCACCAGCTTTTCCTCGCCGGTCGCCGGGTCCCAAGCGGCACTGTAGGTTTTGGGTTCGACATCGGGATATTGCGCGGCGAAATAATCTCGCAGCGTCTGTTGCCGCACGTCCGGGGTCATATCATCGATGCGCAGATGCGTAATCAGCCCCGCATCTCCGCGGCTGATTTCCTCGACATGGAAGGGAAAGGGCCGCGAAACGCCCGCGGTCATATCGACCTTCAGCGCATATTCCTGAAGCGGTTTGGCCGGGACCGGGACATTGAGCGATTCCAGGCCCGCTCCAGCCGTTCGGAGCGGCAGCGCAAAGCGGAAATCGGGCACCTGGATATCGGCCAGCCGCGTGTCGCCCGTGCGCGTACCGTCGAGCCAATAGACCTTGCCGCCAATGGCGGCGCGCACGATTACGTGATTGAACATCGCGACCATCGGCATTCGCTGGTCGAGCCCATCGCCCAGCGCGGTGCTGACGATCGCGGGTTCGGCTGCGATCCCGAGTCCGTGCAGCAATGCCAGCAGCAGCGCCGTCTTGCCCTTGCAATCGGCGAAGCGCCGCTGCCATGTAAGGTCCGCATCGGCCGGGACCAGGCCGCCGTCATTCATACCAAGAAAGACGTAGCGAACCTTGGTCTGGACAAGTTCCAGCACCGCCTCGGCCCGTTTTACGGGATCGGGCGAAGCCGCCGCGATCCTTGCGATGTCCGGCTTGAGCGGGCTGTCGGGCTTCAAGGTCGAGGCCTTGGTGTATAACGGCGCGAATAATTCGGACAGCTGGTTCCACGATTTCAATGTGGTCATCTCGACGTCACGGGTCAGCGCGTAGCGTGACGGCGCCTGCTTGGGCAGGACGGTGGGTTCGATATCGTCGAGCGCCACGCCGATCTCGGTCGTGCCATTCGCCTTGTGAGGCCGCATCGCCGGCAGGCCCTCGCCCTGCCGCCAGCGTACCGGCAGGCCGTCGTCCCAAATAGCGCGCATCCGATATTTCGAGACATGCGCAGCAGGCCCCACGACCACAAAACCTTCGCTGTTGCCGCCCAGCACCGGATCCAGAACCTTCACCGTCGTCGCCATGTCGATGATGTCGCCCACCTGAAGGCCTTCGGGCTGGATCACCGCAGTCAACACGCCATCGAGCGTCGCATATTCGAGCGCGTTCTCGCGCCGGAGGACGGTGAAGCCGTGTCCGTTCGCCAACAGGTCGATGACCTTGCCGTCGCGGATGATGTGCATCTTGTGCACGATCAATGTGCCCTGATCCGGCTTCCAGGGGATGCTGATCGTCCCAAGCGCCGTCAGCCCTTGCGGCGTTTGCACACGCGCGGCGGTCTCGCCGTAAGTTTCGCTGCCGTTAGGCAGCAGATGCACCTGCTGATCGAATAGCAACATCTTGATCGCCGCGCCGTCGGGCTTGCCCGAATCGACCGGCAGCTCGGTCGGTCGAACCCACGCCGCCGGCGGGGCGATGATCGGCTTGTCCGCGTTCGGATCCGCGGCAATTGCACATGTCGAGACAAGCAGCACCGCGATTGGCGCGAGACGAGCAATCATCTTTTCCCCCTGCCCGTCTCAATCGACGGCCTGAAGGGACCTTAAGCGATTACTGTCTCGATTTGTTGGAGAATATTTGCAGATCCGGCGTCAATTTCCTGCAAGGATCGTCTCATACAGCGCGAGATACCTGTCCGCCATGCGCTCGACCGTGAAGCGTTGCTCGACCGCGCGGCGGCAGGCTTTACGATCGATCTCGCCGATCCGCCCGATCGCCGCCACTGCCTCATCGAATGTGTCGACCAGGAAACCGGTGACGCCATGCTCGATCAGTTCGGGCATCGAGCCTTTGTTGTAGGCGATGACCGGCGTGCCGCAGGCCATTGCCTCGATCACCGAAAGACCGAACGGCTCCTCGAACCCGATCAGGTGGAGCAACGCCTTGGCATGCCCGAGCGCGTGGGTGCGCGCCGCGCCGCCGAGCGGGCCGTTGAAGACGATCCGGTTGCCGTCGATGAAAGGGGCGACCTCTGTTCGGTAATAAGCCTCATCCTGGATGATGCCGGCCATGACCAACCGGTGATCCGTGGCGGTCGCGGCGCGGATCGCGTCGGCGGCGCCCTTGTCGGGGTGCATGCGCCCGAAGAAGAGCAGGTCGTCCCCGCCTTGCGCATCGAACGGGAATTCTTCGATCGGGATGCCATGGTGGATCGTCGCGGCATATTTGAGATCGAGGTTCCGGTCGGCATCGGAAATGGCGACATAATGGACCCGGTCCTCGTAGCGTTTGAAGACGGGCACGATCCTCGGCGAGGAAAAGCCGTGGATCGTCGTCACGATCGGCGTCTCGACCAGCCGCGAGAAAACCAGCGGTACGAAATCGGCCTGGTTATGGATGAGGTCGAAGCGCCCGGCCTGTTCGAACACATGGCCGACGTGCAGCATCTCCATCACCTTGGCGTCGAGACTGCCATCCTCCGAATAGCCCGCCGGCACCACCGCTTCCAACCGGCCCGCCGTCACGCTGTCAGCGGTCGCAAACAGGGTAACGTCCACGCCCTTGGCGACCAGCGCCTCGGTCAACAGGCTGGTGACCAATTCCCATGGCCCGTAATGGCGGGGCGGCGTACGCCACGAAATCGGCGCGAGCATCGCCACGCGCATCAGGCGACGGCCCTCAAGATCACACCCTGGTCGGGGCCGAGCTTGCCCGGCACATAGTCTCCGATCGTGGTCAGCATCGGGCTGCCCTCGGGCAGGCCGAACTGCTGCGCCTCATTGCTCAGATTGAGGCCGATCACGATCCTGTCATTCCCGGCTGTTCGTTCATAGGCAAGCACATGACCATGCGCCGAAAGCAAGCGCACGTCGCCAACGCTGAGCGCCGGATGCGCGCGGCGGAGCCGCAGCAGATCGCGATACAGCGACAGGATCGATCGCGCGTCCGGCGCCTCGGCCGCGACGTTGCGCGTGCGCCAGTCGGGGTTGAGCGGAAGCCACGGCTCGCCATCCGTGAAGCCTGCATAAGGCGATGCATCCCAAGGCATCGGCGTGCGCACCGGATCGCGCCCGAAACCGAGGCCCGGCTCGCGTAATTCGCGCGGATCGCGCACCTTGTCAGCGGGAATCGCCACGTCGGCGAGGCCGAGTTCGTCGCCATAATAAAGCGTCGGCGTGCCGCGCATCGTCAGCAGCAGCATCGCGGCAATCCGCGCCTGCGCCTCGCCGACACGGCTGGCGATGCGGGGACGATCGTGATTGCCCAGCACCCAATTGGGCCAGCCGTCCGGTGGCAAGGCGGCCTCATAATCGCCGACCATGCGATGCAGCGCCGCCGCATCCCAGGCGGCATCGATCAGCTGGAAATTGAAGGGGAGGTGCACGCCTTGGCCCTGCTTGCCATAATAAGCCATCAGCCGCTCGACCGGCAGGTAGATCTCGCCCACCAGCAGCTTGTCGCCATAGCTATCCGCGAGCGCCCGCATTTCGGCGGCGATCCCGAATATCTCGGGCTGGTCGGTGGAATAGAGCTGGAGCAGCTTGTGCATGTCGGCCATGCCCGGCTTCCAATCCGGATTGGGCGGATTGTCGCGGAAATCGGCGGCCTTGATCATGTGCCAGAGGATGTCGACGCGGAATCCGTCGACCCCGCGATCGAACCAGAAGCGCATCGCGTCCAGCATCGCCGCCTTGAGCCCCGGATTGCGCCAGTTGAGGTCCGGCTGCTCGCGCAGCATCGCATGATAATAATATTGGCCGGTCTTCTCGTCCCACTCCCAGGCCGGGCCGCCGAAATCGCTGATCCAGTTATTGGGCGGGAGCCGCTCTCCATTGGGGCCGGTCACGGGATCGCGCCAGATATACCAATCGCGCTTGGGATTGGTGCGCGACGATCGGCTTTCCAGGAACCACGGGTGCCGGTCGGACGAATGATTGGGCACGAAATCGAGAAGGACCTTAAGTCCTCTGCCATGTGCCGCAGCGAGCAGCCGATCGAAGTCGGCGAGCGTGCCGAATATCGGATCGACGCCGGTATAATCGGCGACGTCATAGCCGAAATCGACCATCGGCGAGGGAAAGATCGGCGAGATCCACAGCGCGTCGACGCCCAGATCGGCGAGATAATCGAGCCGTCGCTCGATCCCCGCCAGATCCCCCACCCCGTCGGCGTTCGTATCCTGAAAGGAGCGCGGATAGATCTGGTAGATCACGCCGCTTTGCCACCATTTGCGGTCGGCGTGCGGACTCATGCAAAGCGGCTCTTGGGGATGTGGGTGATGCGGCAGGCAAGGTCGGCCTCGCCACTCGCCAGGATATAATCCTCATCATTATCGGCGATGCCGGTGGTGAACACGACCTCCGTCGGCAGATAGAGCTGGTGCGCGATCGGGGCGGTCAGCGCCGGGTTCGCCTCGAGCAACGGCTCGTCATCCTCGACCCGCAGCAGCTTCCACGGCTCTTCCCGGTCGAGCAGCGCCCAGAAGCTGCGATAGACGCCGACATTCTGGCGCGTTTCGACCCCGTGATAGATCATCAACCAGCCCCGGTCGGTCAGGATCGGCTGCGTGCCGCCCCCCAGCTTCATCGAGATCTTGGATCCCTTGCGCGCGCGCAGGAAGGGCTGGTCGATCGGCCTCCAGTGGAGCGCGTCGGGCGATTGTGCCAGGTTGATCGCGGGCCCGCCGATGAAGGGGCTGTCATGGGGATATGCGAAATAGATTTCGCCCAGCGGACGGGTCAGCGCCATGAACTTGCCGCCGACCAGCCCTTCGAACAGGATCATGTCCTTGTTCTGGTGATCGAGCACGATCCCCTCGAGCGTGTAATTCAGCCCGTCGGTCGAGGTGTGCAGCGTGGTCGAATGGCGCTCGGCCGAGACCGAGCAGGTCGTCATGTACCAGATGTCGCCGATCCGCGTGATGCGCGCATCCTCGACGCCATAATGCTGGAAATCGGCGACCGGCTCGATCGCCTTGTCGTAATGGACCGCGACGACCCGCCGCGCGTCCGCATCGAGCTCGACCGGGAGCAACCAGGAGAGCGAGGTCAGAGCGAGCTGGCGATAGGCGCTGCCGGGCACGTCGAACTGACGGGGATCGGTCATCGCCACCGCGGTGAGCGGGTGCGCGTCTAGGATATAGCCGTCCGCGGTCCAGCGCAGCGCGCTCACGTGATCGCCCTCGATCGGCTGCTTGAGCGCCTCCGCGATCCGCACCATCATCAGCAGATTGCCGTTGGGCAGGCGGGTGAAGCCGGGATTGAACGCCCCCAGCACATAGGTTTCCGCAGCCAGCGAACGCCGCAGCGGCGAGCGCGCGAGATCCACGTCGCTCGGGCTGAAAATCAGATAATCGCGATCCTGGTCCATCTCCGCCCCATCTCGAACTACCCTTCACGCCTAATGCATGCGCGCGCGAATTGGTCCCTCAAACGGCCGCGAAGGAGCGGAAGGCCGTGGAATCGCATAAAATCGCGCCGCGATGGCGCAAAGCCTGGGCCGAAACGGACAACGAAGCATGCGATTGCCATGAAATTCAGTATCCATATGATAATAAAGGGTAATTTTTAATTCCTGGCTGCGGCCGACGAGGGAAAACACGCCCGGACGAAAGCGGAAGCGTTCAAGAAGCTGTGAGTAACGGTCCAAGAGAGGCTTGCCAAAGGGCTTGCCCTCCGGAATAGCATGGCCCAGCCTTAGAGAGGGGCCGCAAAAGGAGGACTATATTATGGCAACCAAGACCGGTGGCATTCACAAGCCCGTAACCCCGTCGGCGGACCTCGCCGCGGTCGTCGGCCCTGGCGCGATGCCGCGCAGCGAGATCGTCAGCAAGCTTTGGGCTTACATCAAGTCCAACGGCCTGCAGGACAGCAAGGACAAGCGGCAGATCAACGCCGACTCCAAGCTGGAGAAGGTGTTCGGCAAGAAGAGCGTCAGCATGTTCGAGATGAACAAGCACGTCTCCGCGCACGTCAAATAAGCGAAATCCGAAGGGCCGGCGGCGATCGTCGGCCCTTCCACCATCTGGCGGCGGCGATGCAGCCGCCCCACCCCGCAAGCTGGTCGATCATATTTGCTTGCGAATCGCGAAATTGCTCGCGCGCGCCGAAACGATCTGTTAATTCTCCCTGGCTCCAGAACAGGGTGGCGCACGATGACCGAAGAAACCACAAACGAACTTCTATCTCTGACCGCGGACATTGTTGCTGCGCATGTCGCACATAATCGCGTGACTGTCGGCGAACTGCCCGAATTGATCGCGCGGGTGCATGGCGCACTGTCCGGTCTTGGGAACGAGGCATCTGCGCCCGCTGCGCCCGAACAAAAGCCTGCGGTTTCGATCCGCTCCTCGATCAAGCCCGACCACATCGTCTGCCTGGAAGACGGCAAGAAGCTGACGATGCTGAAGCGCTATCTCCAGACCAATTACGGCATGACCCCGCAGCAATATCGCGCGAAGTGGAAGCTGCCGGCGGATTATCCGATGGTCGCGCCCAATTATGCCGAGAAGCGCCGCACGCTGGCCAAGGCCATCGGCCTGGGCCGCAAGAGCGGAGCCGCCGCCCCGGCGTCGAAGCGGGGCCGCACCAAGAAATAATCCGGCTCCGGCCTACCCGATCGCCGCCATTCCCGCGAAAGCGGGAAGAGGGTAGCGGCTTCGCGCCAAGGACCGAATAGGGTAGAGCGCCCGAAAAATCGGAGAGTCCTACCCATGAGCGCCTCGAACCGGAGCGCGGCGCGCTTCGTCGTCTTGACCCTGCTGATCGATGCGATCGGCTTCGGCATCGTCATGCCGGTGCTGCCCGGCATCGTGATGAAGCTCGGCCATGTCGGGCTTGCCGACGCGACGCGGATCGGCGGATGGCTGGGGGTGGTCTATGCCGGCGTCCAGTTCCTGACCGGACCGTTGATCGGCAATCTTGGCGACAAATTCGGGCGCAGACCGGTCATCCTGGGCTGCCTTGCGGGTTTCACGATCGACTATACGCTGATGGGCTTCGCGCCTTCGCTCAGCTGGCTGTTCATCGGCCGCGCGCTGGCGGGGCTGTTCGGCGCCTCCTATGGCCCCGCGGGCGCCGCAATGGCGGACCTGAGCACGCCCGAGGACCGCGCGCGCCATTTCGGGATGATCGGCGCGGCGTTCGGAATCGGCTTCGTGGTCGGCCCGGCAATTGGGGGACTGCTGGGCGAACTCGGGCCGCGCGCGCCCTTTCAGGCCGCCGCCGCGCTTTCCCTGCTCAATTTAATCTTCGGCCTGTTCGTCTTCCCTGAGACGCACAAGCCCGAGAATCGCCGCGCCTTCGAATGGCGGCGGGCGAATCCGCTGGGCGCGATCCTCGCGCTGCGCCGTCACAAGGGCGTACTGCCCGTCGCGTTCGCCAGTTTCTGGTGGGCGCTCGCGCACATGATCTATCCCTCGACCTGGGCATATTTCGCGATCGCCGCCTTTGGCTGGACGCCGGGGCTGATCGGCGCGTCGCTGACCCTGGTCGGGCTGCTGATGGCGCTGTCGCAGATGTTCCTGGTCGGGCGCGTGGTCAAAAGGTTCGGGGAGCGCCATGCCGCCGAGATCGGCATCGGCTTCGCCATGTCCGCCTTCATCCTCTATTCGATGCTGCGCAACGGCTGGCTGGTCTTCCCGATCCTGGCACTGACGGCGATGCAGAGTCTGGTGATGCCGTCGATGAGCGGCATGATGTCACGCCGCGTGCCCGCCGACGCACAGGGCGAGCTGCAGGGGTTCAGCGGCAGCATCAACGCGCTCGCCTCGATCCTCGCTCCGGCCATGTACAATCCGGCGCTGGCCTTCTTCACCGGCCGGGGTGCGCCCTTTTATTTCCCGGGCGTCGCCTTCGCGATGGCGGCGGCGTCGGCGGCGGTGGCGCTCGGAATCCTGTTCCTGATCCGCCGCGCGCCTCAGATTCCGCCCGCGACGGCCTCGTAACCGCGCGCCAGCAAGGCCGCCATCAACGCACTTTCGCAGGCAGCAAGAATGTCCGGCTCGGTCGACCGGATCACGAAATTGGCGCCCGTCCGCCCCTCGCGGAAGAAGGGATAGGAGCCGATCTGGCTTCCGGGATGGTCGCGTTCGGTCTGAGCCAGCAGGTCGGCGACCTCGCTCTCCTGGATCCAGCCGCCGATCGTCGCGGAGACGAGCGGCCGCCCTCCTTCAAGCTTGCCGGTCAGGCTGTCGAGCATCGCCGCCGCGATATGCGGAACGCCCGCGAGAATGAAGATGTTGCCGGTGCGGATGCCCGGCGCGCCCGAACGTTCGTTGACGATCAGGCTCGCGCCGTCGGGCGCGCGCGCCATGCGCAGCCTCGCCTCGGTCAGCCCGCCTTTGTCAGCATAATAATCTTCAAGGATCGCGCGCGCCTGCGGATGCACGCTCACGCCCAGGCCCAGCGCCGCCGCGATCGCCTCGACCGTGATATCGTCATGCGTGGGGCCGATGCCGCCGGTGGTGAAAAGATAATCATGCGCCGGACCGAGCGCCTGCACCGCCGCACCGATCGCGGCCATGTCGTCGGCCACCACGCGCACCTCGGCCAGGCGGATGCCCTGCAGGTTCAGCCACGTCGCCAGATGGGCGATATTCCTGTCCTGCGTGCGGCCCGACAGAATCTCGTCCCCGATCACGCACAAGGCTGCGGTCCAGATACGTTCGGCCATGGCCGCGCAATAGCGGTTGGCGACGGTCTCGCAAAGGCCGCTCCTAGGCGTTATATGGCACCGCATGACGCAATATCAGACAATAAGCGTGGGCGAGGCCGTCACGCGCACCGGCGCGATCAAGCTCTATGGCCCCGACGGGTTCGAAGGCATGCGCCGCGCGGGCAAGCTCGCCGCGCAGATCCTCGACGAGCTCGCCGCGCATATCCGTCCGGGCGTGACCACCGAAGAGATCGACCGCATCGTCTATGACATGACGATCGCGGGCGGCGCGGTGCCGGCGACGCTCAATTATCGCGGCTATACGCATAGCTGCTGCATCAGCCTCAATCATGTCGTCTGCCACGGCATTCCGGGCCCCAAGACGATCAAGGACGGCGATATCGTCAATGTCGACGTCACGCCCCTGCTCGACGGCTGGCATGGCGATAGCAACCGCACCTATCTCGCGGGCGACGTGCCGCTGAAGGCGCGCAAATTGGTCGAGGTGACCTACGAATGCATGATGCTGGGCATCGCGGCGGCGAAGCCCGGCGCGCGGCTTGGCGATGTCGGCCATGCGATCCAGAGCCATGCCGAAAAATTCCGCTACGGCGTGGTGCGCGATTTCTGCGGGCATGGCGTGGGCCGCCTGTTCCACGACGCGCCCGAGGTGGTCCATCTCGGCCGGCCAGGCACTGGCCCCGAGTTGAAGACGGGCATGTTTTTCACGATCGAGCCGATGATCAATATCGGTCGTCCCGACGTGAAGGTGCTCGATGACGGCTGGACCGCGGTGACGCGCGACCGTTCGCTCTCGGCGCAGTTCGAACATTCGATCGGCATCACCGAGACCGGCGCGGAGATCTTCACCAAGAGCCTCAAGGGCCTCGACCTGCCGCACAAGCCGGCCTGACGCACAGGCGGGAACCCGCCACGCTGCCGGATCGCTTTCTCCGTTTAGGAGAAGCGACATGGCGAACGACAAGGACCGCACCGCCGACGCGCGCGCGCACGACGATCACGACCTGATCGACCAAGCCGAACGCGCCCCTTCCGCGCAGGGCCGCAGCGGCGGTGCCACCGCCACCGACGTCGGCACGCGCGACGAGGAAAAGACCGCGACCGGCGGCGATGGCGGCACCACCAATGTGCATAAAGGCGACAAGGTCCAGCCCTTCATCCCGACACGCGCCGACAATGACGGCGCGAACGGATAGACGACGAACGCCGACATCTATCGTCCATTCGGTCCGGCTGGGCTGCGCGATCGGGCGATTGCCTAATGCGGCGGGTCGGGCGTAGCGTCCGCGCGTCTCAAGCCGCCTGGAGGATGCCGATGCCGACCCTCACCCGACCCGACGGGACCCAGCCCGAAGACCTGCATATCGGCCGCCGCGCCGCGGTGACGATGTTCTTCGCCGGCTATGCGGTCGCCGCGCTCGCCGCCGACGCCAAGCCGATCCATACGCCAGAGGACGGGCTGGTCGTCGAGGCCGCTCTGATCCCCAATGGCGCACCCAAACCGCTGCCCGCTTATGTCGCGCGGCCCCGGGGCACGGGGCGCCATCCCACGATTATCGTCGTGAACGAGATTTTCGGCATCCACGATTATATCAAGGACATATGCCGCCGACTGGCGAAGCTCGGCTATGTCGCGGTCGCGCCCGATTTCTTCTACCGATCGGGCGTCAACCTGCCCGCGATCAGCGACTTCAAGCAGATCATGCCGGTCGTGAACCAGGCAAGCGACGAGCAGGTCGATGGAGACGTCAAGGCAACCTCGGCCTGGATCAAGAAACAATCTTTCGCCAAACCCGACCGGATCGGCATCACCGGCTTCTGCTGGGGCGGTGCGGTCGTGTGGCGCGCGGCGATGGTCGATCCCGACATCCGCGCCGGCGTCGCCTGGTATGGCCATGTCGAGAAGCTGGCCGCGCGCGCGGGCGAACTGCATGCCCCTGTGCTTGGCCTATA
The DNA here is from genome assembly GCA_019508115.1 of Sphingomonas sp. GTDB lineage: Bacteria > Pseudomonadota > Alphaproteobacteria > Sphingomonadales > Sphingomonadaceae > Sphingomonas_I. The sequence continues at coordinate 8,655 of JAEKMC010000084.1, read as the reverse complement.
CGGCGCGCAGGACCAGGGGATCGGTCCGGACCAGCTCAAGGCGATGGCCGAAGCGCTCGAGAAAGCGGGCAAGACGGGCTCGGCGATCCACATTTACCCCGATGCCGGCCACGGCTTCCACGCCGATTATCGCAGCTCCTACAACGAGGCCGACGCCAAGGACGGCTGGGCACGGATGCTCGCGCACTTCAAGGCGAACGGGGTGGTCTAGGTCCTCCCCGCTCCGCGGGGAGGGGCGATATCCGATCGAGCGAGCGCGCTCGCGCCCGCGGCGTCGCCCGCCTGGCCGGGTCCGAGCGCCGTCAGGAACCCCGTCGCTTTTGGGATGACCCTTGGATAGGCCGCCTGCTGCTTCTCGATCGCCGCAGCGGTGGCCGCGGCTTCGGCGCTCTGTGCCGCCAGTTGCGCATCCTCCTTGGGAGTCTTCGACTTGCCGGCCTGCAGCAGCAGGCGGATCCGCTCCACGACCTCGCGATCGATCTCAAGCTTCTGATCGGGTGGCAGGGCTGCGTAGGTTTCTTCCGTCAAACCATGTTCTCTGAGGACCTCGTCCCTGGCACGCTCGACAGGGGACCCGGATCATATTGTCGAAGATAGGCGCGCACGTCGTCGAGGCTGAGCCTGCCGTCGGGACCGGCAACCGCCGCCAGATCATTGACCGCCTGATCCACGTCGATGTCGGATTTCCTGACCGCGCCGATCCAATCGCGTCCAGGATCCGATAATGCCGCCGCGTCGGAAGGCCGATAGAGCACGCGATCGGTGCCATCGGACTTGCTTTCCCGGATCGGAGTGGGGCTCCCGCGGAGCAGCGCCTCCAACATCGCCGCCGTGAATTGGCCGCCTTGGCTGGCGCCACTGGTGGCGCCAGCCGTTGCCGGAAAGTCGACGCCCGGGGATACGCCGGTGACGCTCATCTGGAACCTCTTTCGAACCACGCGGTCAGATCCGCGTCACCCGCGTATCCGGATTTGGTTTACGCCATCTAAACCAACCCGCACCCAGCGCCTTGCGCGCGCCGGGGATCAGGCGAGCAGTTTCTCGGCCTGATCGAGCACGTAGGAGAAGCTGCGTATGATCGTCTGGTACGGCGTCGCCGTCGCCATATCGAGCCCGGCCTTCTTGAGGATGTTATAGCCGTAATCCGAGCCGCCCGCGCGCAGCACCGACAGATAATTCTCCCGATCCTTGGGCGTGCCATGCATCAATTTGTCGGCGAAGTAGTTCGCCGCGGTGATCGAGGTCGCGTACTGGAATACGTAGAAGCCGTAGAAATAATGCTGGATATAGGCCCATTCGATTCCATAGGCCGGATCCATCGCGAACTTCGGCCCATGATAGCGCTTGAGCAGCTCGAGATTGACCTCGGTCATCTTCTGGCCGGATAGCCCATCACCCTTCTCCGCCAGATCGTGGACCTGGAGCTGGAACTCGGCGAACATCGCCTGGCGGTAAAATGTGCCGCGATAATTCTCCATCAGCTGGCCGAGATAGAAGAGCTTCTCATCCTTGGTCTTGGCCTGGCCGACCATGTAATTGGCGAGCAGCAGCTCATGGCAGGTCGAGGCGATCTCGGCCGTGAAGGTCGGGTAGCCCGCGGTCTCGAACGGCTGTGCCTTGTTGGCGAGCAGGGTATGCATCGCATGACCCCATTCATGCGCATAGGTGGTCAGCCCGTCATATTTGTCGCTGAGATTGAGCAGCAGGAACGGGTGCACGTCATAGGCCGAGCCGTTCATATAGGCACCCGATTGCTTGCCCTGGCGCGGGCGCGGGTCCATCCACTTGCGCGCGCTCGCATCGGCGAACTGCTTCACATAATCCGGCCCGAGCGGCTTGATCGCGGCGATGGTGAGGCTGCGCATCTCGTCCAGCGAGAAGGTACGGTCGAGCTTCACCAGCGGCGGATAGATGTCGTAATAAGCGATCTGGTCGAGGCCCAGCATCCGGCGGCGCAGCTCGAAATAGCGGTGCAGCACGGGAAGGCCTTCATTCGCCTGCGCGACCAGCGAGCGATAGACGCCCTCGGGAATGTTCGGCGCGGACAAGGCCGCTTCGAGCGCGGTGCCGTATTTGCGCGCCTTGGCCTGGAACATCTCGCCCTTGGTCTGGCTGGCGAGTGCCGAGCCGAGCGAGTTTTCGAACGCTTTGTAACTCGCCCAGAATTGATCGAAGACGAGCTTGCGGTCGGCGCGGTTGGGTGCGGTGCGGTGGAGCGTATAGCCCTGATCGTCGAGCACCGCCTTGGTGCCATCGGACAAGGTGACGGTCGGGCGCGGAATGTCCGACGAGACCAGTTGCACGCGGATGTCGCCCGGGCCGGAAAGCGGGGTCTGGCTCGCTGCCAGGATCTGCTCGCCTTCGGGCGACAATGTGTGCGGCGCCTGGCGCACCACGTCTTCCAACTGGAAGCGGAACTTGGCCAGGCCAGGATCGCTCGCGATGTAGGAATCGACCTTGGCCGCGCCGAGCGCAAGCAGTTCGGGGCTCATCCACGATCCTGCCTCGCCATAAGCGGTGCCCAGGTCGGTCGCCTTCTGGCGGCGCTCCTGATTGGGCGCGTTGCGTAAATCCTCATCGCCCTTGAGCCCGGCATAGACGTAAAGCCGCGCGAGCTTGAGCCCGAGGTCGGATTGGAGCTGGAGCACCTGGCGCAGCGTCGCCGCGCCCTGGCCCAATTTGCCCTTGAAGGCGGCGATTTCGGGCAGGCGCGCGGCAACCGCCGCACGCTCGGCTTCCCAGGCGGCATCGTTTGGATACAGGTCGGTCAGGTCCCAGGCGGCGGCCGCCGTCGCCGTATCGGCGGCCAAGGCGGCACCGCTCGCCATCGCCAACGTGCTGAGCATCGCGGCCGAGATCATGGCTTCGCGGCGGGAAAGATCGGTCATGGATTGCCCCCGTTATGATGGTCACCCACGCGCGTGGGCGTTGACCAAGGTGTAGAGCGCAAAGCGCGGCGCGCCGCTAGGTCGCGATGTCGTTCGCAGCGGCGTCGTGACCGCCCATTGCACCCGCCCCGCCTCTGCTCATATGCTGTGCCGGATTTGGTTCGTTTCGGGGGCGTGCGGTGAGCGGAACGGGACGTATCCTCCAGGCGATCGCGGTCGGCGTGCTTTTGCTGACGGCCTCGTGCCACAAGCCGAACGACGGCAAGGTGACCACCGCGCCGTTCCATCTCCGCCACAAGCCGCCGCCGCTTCCCAGGCCATCGCCGACCGCGCACCTGATCCGGCTGCCCGACAGCGCGATCTTCGTCGAGCGCGGATCGACCGAGGACCAGCTCGCCACCTTCCTCGCTTCGAAGGATCCGGCGCCGCGCACATTCCGCTTCCCCGGCGCCGAGTTCGAGCCTTGGCAGACCAAGCCCAACGAGGCGACATTGCGGACGATGTATGCGGTCGCGCAGATCCTGCGTGCATATCCGCACAGCGAAGTCACGCTCGTCGGCCACACCGACAATGTCGGCGACGCCGCGCAGAATCTGAAGCTGTCGCAGGCGCGGGTCGACCGCATGGCGCAATTGCTGGTCCATACCGGAATTCTGCGCCGTCGAATCAGCACGATCGGGCATGGCATGGCCGATCCGATCGCGGACAATGGCACCGATCAGGGCAAGGCGCGCAATCGCCGCATCGAGCTGGTCGTCACCGCAAAATAAGACAGTCCGAGTCGTCGCGCCTTCCGCCGGAGCGAACAACAATATCGCCCGAAAAATTGCCGAAAAAAGCGGCATGTCGCCGCCGCCTTGCTGCGTTTGCGGGCATATTTTCGCGACCGCAGCAGAGAATCCGCCCCGCGCCTTGCGTGGCGCCGGATGGCACGCTTATTGAAAGCAAGTGCCACGAACGGGGAGCTGGTTGCGTGAAGAAGATCGAAGCCATCATCAAGCCGTTCAAGCTCGATGAGGTGAAGGAGGCGCTCCATGACGTGGGCGTATCCGGCATCACGGTGACCGAAGCTCGTGGCTTCGGCCGCCAGAAGGGCCACACCGAATTGTATCGCGGCGCCGAATATGTCGTCGACTTCCTGCCCAAGGTGAAATTGGAGGTCGTCGTCGACGACAGCCTTGCGGAGCGGGTGGTCGAGGCGATCCAGAATGCGGCCCAGACGGGCCGGATCGGCGACGGGAAAATCTTCGTCACCACCATCGATACCGTGGTCCGTATCCGGACCGGGGAGAGAGACGCCGACGCGATCTGAGGGCGGCTGCCGCTCACGAGACACGCGACAGGCGAATGACAATTCAGCTGAGATCCCAGCGTCCGCTGGGGTCGACGATTAATCGGGAAGGGCTTTTCTAATGGCGAATAAGGCGTCCGACGTTCTCAAGATGATCAAGGATAAGGAGATCGAGTGGGTCGATCTTCGCTTCACCGATCCGAAGGGCAAATGGCAGCACCTGACGATGGTTTCGGGCGTCGTCGGCGAGGACGAGCTCAACGACGGCTTCATGTTCGACGGTTCGTCGATCGAGGGCTGGAAGGCGATCAACGAATCCGACATGATCCTCAAGCCGGATCTGGACGCGGTGTGGGTCGACCCCTTCTCGGCGACCCCGATGCTGATCCTGGTCTGCGACATCGTCGAGCCTTCGACCGGCGATCTCTACAGCCGCGATCCGCGCTCGACCGCGAAGCGCGCCGAGGCGTTCCTCAAGTCGACCGGCATCGGCGACACGATCTATGTCGGCCCCGAAGCCGAGTTCTTCATGTTCGATAACGTGCAGTTCGACAACACGTACAACGAATCCTACTACAAGATCGACGACATCGAGCTGCCGACCAACACCGGCAAGGATTATGAGCAGGGCAACCTCGCGCATCGTCCGCGCGCCAAGGGCGGCTATTTCCCGGTCGCACCGGTCGACAGCGCGGTCGACATCCGTGCCGAGATGGTCTCGACCATGCTCGAAATGGGCCTGCCCTGCGACAAGCATCACCACGAAGTCGCCGCGGCGCAGCACGAGCTCGGGCTGACGTTCGGCACGCTCGTCACCACCGCCGACCGCATGCAGATCTACAAGTATGTCTGCTGGCAGGTGGCGCAGGCCTACGGCAAGACCGTGACCTTCATGCCGAAGCCGATCGCCAAGGATAACGGATCGGGCATGCACACCCACATGTCGATCTGGGACAAGGGCACGCCGCTCTTCGCGGGCAACGGCTATGCCGGCCTCTCCGACATGTGCCTCTATTTCATCGGCGGCGTGATCAAGCATGCCAAGGCGCTCAACGCCTTCACCAACCCGACCACCAACAGCTATAAGCGTCTGGTGCCGGGCTATGAGGCGCCGGTGCTGCTGGCGTATTCGTCGCGCAACCGCTCGGCCTCCTGCCGTATTCCGTACGGCGCGGGCGCCAAGGCGAAGCGCGTCGAGTTCCGCTTCCCCGACGCGATGGCCAATCCGTATCTGGCCTATGCCGCTTTGCTGATGGCCGGTCTCGACGGCATCGAGAACAAGATCCATCCCGGCGAGGCGATGGACAAGAACCTCTATGACCTGCCGCCGGAAGAGCTGTCGCTCGTCCCGACCGTATGCGGTTCGCTGCGCGAAGCGCTCGACAGCCTCAAGGCCGATCACGGCTTCCTCACCAAGGGCGGCGTCTTCTCGGACGATCAGATCGAAGCCTATCTCGAGCTCAAGTGGCCCGAAGTCGCCCGCTGGGAGATGACGCCGAGCCCGGTCGAGTTCGACATGTATTATTCGTCCTGATCCCTTTCGGATCGGGTGAAGGGAATGGCCCGGCGGGAAACCGCCGGGCTTTTTCTTTGGCGCACGCCGCCACCCGGCAGCCGAACGGGCATTACACCTGAAACAATTCATCGGCTAACGCGTTGCGGCCAAGCATTATGTGACGTTCAGCCCGTGTTTTGATCGGGAGACCTTGGATGCCGAACCCGCAGTCGACCGCAAAGATCGCCGGCCATCCCCTGCACCCGATGCTGGTGCCCTTCCCCATCGCCTTCTTCGTCGGAACCCTCGCGGCGGACCTCGCCTACCTGCACTATGGCGACCCGTTCTGGTTCAGGGCGGGCCTATGGCTGGTCGGTGCGGGCGTGGTCATGGCGCTGCTTGCCGCCTTGGCCGGCATCACCGATCTGCTGGGCGACCCACGCATCCGCGCGCTGTCGATCGTCTGGGTCCATTTCCTGGGCAATCTCCTCGCCGTGCTGATTGAGGCCTTCAACTGGTATCGCCGGTACGACATCGGGGCGGACGCGGTGCGGCCGACCGGGCTCATATTATCGGTCGTGGCGGTGCTCATCCTGCTCGTGACGGGCTGGCTCGGCTGGGAGATGGTCTATCGCCGCCGCGTCGCGGTTGCGGACGAGATCCCCGTATCGTGAGATCGAGGCGTGAGAGACCTTGCGGTGCGATAAACGCATCGATCGCCGCCCAGCGTTGCCATCTGCGCACTTAACCGACTCACCCGAAAAGCGCATCGGTGCGCCCGCGCAATGAAGCGCTTTCGGGAGCAGTGTCATGCCGTACGTCACGACCGCAGACGGGACCGAGATCTTCTACAAGGACTGGGGCTCCAGGGACGCCACGCCGATCGTCTTCCATCACGGCTGGCCGCTCAGCGCGGACGATTGGGACGCGCAGATGATGTATTTCCTGGGCAAGGGCTATCGCGTGATCGCGCATGACCGGCGCGGCCATGGTCGCTCGACGCAGACCGACACCGGTAACGAGATGGACACCTATGCCGCCGATGTCGCGACGCTGACCGACCATCTCGACCTCAAGGGCGCGATCCATGTCGGCCATTCGACCGGCGGCGGCGAGGCGATCCATTATGTCGCACGCGCCAAGCCCGGCCGCGTCGCCAAGGCCGTCCTGATCGGCGCGGTGCCGCCGGTGATGGTCAAGTCGGACAAGAATCCGGGCGGTACGCCGATCGAGGCGTTCGATCAGATCCGCGAGCAGACCGCGTTCAACCGCGCGCAATTCTACATCGATCTTCCGACCGGACCTTTCTACGGCTTCAACCGGTCGGGCGCAAAGATCATCCAGGGCGTGATCGACAATTGGTGGCGCCAGGGCATGATGGGCGGCATCAAGGCGCACACGGATTGCGTGAAAGCCTTTTCCGAGACCGACTTCACCGACGATCTGAAGTCGGTCGATGTCCCCGTGCTGCTGATGCACGGCACCGACGATCAGATCGTGCCGATCGCGGATGCGGCGCTGATCGGGATCACCCTGCTCAAGCACGGTACGCTTAAAACCTATGAGGGCTTCCCGCACGGCATGGCGACGACGCACGCCGACGTGATCAATCCGGACCTGCTGGCCTGGATCGAAGGCGAGGATTCCGAAGTGGCGTCCGCGGCGGACGAACGCGAGCCTATCCCCGCCTGAACAGCCGTCCGAACCAGGAGCGATCCGCCAGGATCGCCTTGGCCGCATTGTGCCCCGGCGCGCCGGTAACGCCGCCGCCGGGGTGCGTGCCCGCTCCGCACATATAGAGGCCCGTAATCGGCCCGCGATAGGCGGCATTGCCCAGAACCGGACGTGCCGCCCACAGCTGATCGAGCGACATGGCGCCATGCATGATGTCGCCGCCCATCAGGCCGAACTTGCGCTCGAGGTCGAGCGGTGAATGGATCTGGCGCGCGATCACGCTTTTGGTGAAGCCCGGCGCCCATTGCTCGACCGTCGCGACGATCAGGTCCGCCGCCTGCTCGCGTTCGTCGTCCCATGAACGGCCGTCGGGCAGTTCGGGCGCGAATTGCTGGCAGAAGAGGCTGGCGACATGTTGGCCCGGAGGCGCGAGGCTATCGTCCACCGTCGACGGGATCAGCATCTCGACGATCGGCGCCTGCGACATGCCGGTCGCGCGCGCATCGGTGAAGGCCTGGTCCATATAATCGAGCGTGGGCGCGAGGATGATGCCCGACTTCAGATGATCTCCCGGCTCGGGCTTGGCGGTGAAGCGCGGCAGCTCGGACAAGGCCACGTTCATGCGGAACGTGCCCGACCCGACCTTGAATGCCTTGGCCCGCCGCGCGAAATCGGGATCGAGGTCCTTCGGATCGACCAGCCGTTCATAGAGCAATTTCGGCCCGACATTGGCGGCGACGATAAGCGCGCGATGCTCGCTGCCATCCTCCAGCCGCACGCCCGCGACCTGGCCCCGCTCGACCAACAACCGTGCCACCGGCGCGTCGGTCAGGATCTCGACGCCCAGTTCCTCGCATGCCGCGCGCATCGCCTGCGTGATCGCGCCCATGCCGCCGATGGCATGGCCCCACGCTCCTTTGTTGCCGTTCACCTCGCCGAAGACATGGTGGAGCAGGACATAGGCGGAGCCTGGCGTGTCGGGGCTGGCATAATTGCCGACCACCGCGTCGAAGCCGAACGCGGCCTTGACCGCCTCGCTCTCGAACCAGCCATTGAGGAAATCGCGCGCCGATTTGGTGAAAAGGTCGAGCACGTCCCGCTGGCGCGACAGCGGCATTTTCGCCAGCCGCCCGCCCTGCCTGACTGCCGCCAGCAATGCCGCCGGCCCGCCCGCCGCATTGGGCGGAATCTGCAAGGCGAGATCGCGCAGCACGTCGGCGACGCCATCGAGCATCGCATAATAAGCCGGTAAAGCCTTGGCGTCCGCCTCGCTGAACTTGGCGAATTGATCTTGAGTCTTCTCAAGC
>JAEKMC010000243.1 GCA_019508115.1 Sphingomonas sp. | reverse complement strand
AGCGGGTGGATGAAGGCGAGATCGTCGGCCGAAAGCACGAACGTGACCGTCTCGCTTTTGCCCGGCTTCAGATCGAGATGCTTGACCCCCTTGAGCGACCGCACCGGCTGGGTGATCGTTGCGACCTTGTCGTTGATGTAGAGTTGCGCGACCTCGTGCATCGCGCGGTCGCCCGTGTTGGTGATCGTCGCGGTGACCGTGATCGTCTGGTCCCCCGAAAGCGTCGGCGCGCTCACCTGCGTCGGCGAATAGGTGCAGGTGGAATAGGTCAGACCGAAGCCGAATGGATAAAGCGCCTCGTTGGTCACCTCGCGATAGCGCGACTTCCAATTGGCATCCTCGCTGATCTGCGGGCGTCCGGTCCGGCGATGATTGTAATAAAAGGGCTCCTGCCCCGATGCCTGCGGGAAACTGACCGGAAGGCGGCCCTGGGGCGCATGGTCGCCGAACACGACGTCCGCCACCGCATTGCCTGTCTCCGATCCCAGGAACCAGGTCGCCATGATCGCCGGCGCCTTCTTGACCGCGCCTTCCAGCGCCAGCGCGCGCCCATGCCGGAGCAGGATGACCATCGGCTTACCGAGCGCGGCGAGCGCCTCGGCCAGTGCCATTTGCGGCGGCGGCACCACGATTTCGACGCGCGACTGCGCCTCGCCCGACATGCTGCTGCCCTCGCCGATCACCAACACGATCACATCGGACGCCTGCGCGGCCGAAATAGCGGCGGGGATGCCTCCGTCGAGCGGCTTCTCATAATCCGAACCGCGCACGACACGGAGGCTGCCCTTGGGGCCGAGCGCCGCGCGGAAGCCCTCCTCCATCGTCACGCAGCTCCGAACGTCGGGGAAATTGGCCCAAGGGCCGGGATAGTCGCTCTTGTCGGATACGCAGGGGCCGATCAAGGCGATCGACTTGCTCTTGGACAAGGGCAGCACATTGCCCTCGTTCTTGAGCAGCACGATCGATTTGCGCGCGCATTCACGCGCCAGCTCGATCGCATCCTTGCGGCGCACGTCGCGCTTCTCGCGCACCGCATCGAGCGAGCGATAAGGGTTTTCGAACAGGCCGAGCGCCTTCTTGACGCCGAGCACGCGGCGGACGGCGGTGTCGACGGTCGCCATGCTCACCTGGCCGCCTTTCACCAGATCGGGCAGATATTTGACGTAGAGGCCGCTCTGCATCGAAATGTCGCAGCCCGCATTGATCGCCTTGGCGGCGGCGTCGGGTCCGTCCTTGGCATATCCGTGGAGGATCATTTCCTCGTCCGAGGTATAATCGGACACGACTAGGCCCTTGAAGCCCCATTCGGTGCGCAGGATGTCGGTCAGCAGATGGTGATTGCCGGTCGAGGGCACGCCCGCAATGTCGTTGAAGCTCGACATCGTCGACAGCGCGCCTTGATCGAAACAGGCTTTGAACGCGGGCAAATGCGTCTCGCGCAGCGTCGTTTCGGGAATATCGGCGGTATTATAGTCCTGGCCGCCCTGCACCGCGCCATAAGCCGCGAAATGCTTGGGGCAGGCGAGCACGCTATCATTGTTGCGCAGATCGCTGCCCTGGAAGCCCGCGACGCGGGCCAGGGCAAGCTCCTTGCCCAGATATGTGTCCTCGCCCGAGCCTTCGACCACGCGGCCCCAGCGCTCGTCGCGCGCGACGTCGACCATCGGCGCGAACACCCAGTGAATGCCCTTGGCCGAAGCCTCGACCGCCGCCGCGCGCGCGGTGCGATAACACAGATCGGGATCGAAGCTCGACGCCTCCGCCAGCGGCACGGGAAAGGTCGTCTTCATGCCGTGGATCGTGTCGGCGGCGAAGATCATCGGGATTTTCGAGCGCGACTGCGTGATCGCGATGCGCTGCAACTCGCGCCCGCCCGCCACGCCGATGCCGTTGAAAACACCGGTCAGCCGGCCCGCGGCGATATCGGCCTTGAGTTGGTCCAGGCTCTGCGCATTGGCGGTCGGATTGACCGGCGGACCATCGGTGCGCGCCGGATCGCTGCAGATGGTGAGCTGGCCCGCTTTCTCCTCGATCGTCATGCCGGCGAGAATCCGCTCAATGAACGGATCGCCCGCCTCGACCTGCTCCGCCCAGGCGCGCACCGGAATCACGCATGCGGCGATGGCAGCGGTCGAGGCGCCCTTGAGGAAGGATCTGCGGGAGGGAGAATTAGCGGTCATGGCCTCACCTGATTTTTTGTCTGCCGCCGCACGAGCGGAGTTTGATGGAGAAGATGGGGAGGAAGCGGGAAAGCTTCCTCCATCGAGCGGCCGCCCCTTTTCCCAGCCTTAAAGCTGTACCTGAGGACGCCGTACGTGATCCTAGCTTGAAATAGCTAGCCCATGTAACCGGTTTCAGCAACCCGTTTCCCCAAGCCTCGGATGGACGTGCATCCGGGCTATTCCAGAAACTATTCAGCGCGTTGCGGTTGGGTCGGCGGCCGTGGCGCGATTGCAGCGATCGGCTGCGTAGGGGGGTGGCCGATCCGCCCAACTCTCGCGCTCCTCGACGTCGGAAGCCCTGCCCCCGACGGAAGCGCGCCCCCGATTTGTCTCTTGGAACAGCTCGGCGGGACCGTTGTTTCTGCCTCATGACAACGACCGGGCTTCGTCTGGTCGTCCGAAAGGGACCGGCTGCAAATCCGACAGCGCCACCCTTGCTATTTAATGTAACCGGATACATAAACCGGTTACATTAGAAAAAAGGCTGACTCGATCAGCCATTTCGGGAGGTGGAATCACTATGAAAAACTCGTTTGGCCGGAAGGTCGCCGTTCTCGCGCAGCTGGGGACTTCCCTGGCGGTAATCGCGGCAGCGAGCGCGGTTATGGTCCCGACCCCGGCACTCGCGCAGGCCGCCACATCCACCCTTCGCGGCCGGGTAAAGCCCGGCGTAGAGGTGGTGGCCAAAGCGGTTGACACCGGTTCGGTGCGCCGGGCGAAAGCAAGCGCTGACGGCACCTATGTCATCGCCGGCCTTCAGCCCGGCAATTATCACATCACCGCCGGCGATCAGGCGACGGACGTGGTGGTTGCGGTAGCCTCCACCTCGGTCGTGGATCTCGTTGCGTCGTCGAGCTCGGCAGGCGAAATCGTCGTGCAGGGCACGCGCCCGACGTCCGAGGTTCATACGTCGCAGGTCAACCAGTTCGTGACTTTGCACGACATCGCGGCGCTCCCGCAGACGACGCGCAACTTCCTGGAATTCGCCGCCACGGTCCCCGGCGTCCAGTTCAACGTCGATGCCGGTCACAACACCTCGCTCCGCGGCGGCGCGCAGCTCGCCTCGGGCGTCAACGTCTATATCGACGGCGTGAGCCAGAAGGATCTGGTCGGCGGCGGATCGGGCATCACCGGCAGCGCGGGTGCACAGAGCAAGGGCGATCCGGGCAATCCCTTCCCCCAGCTGGCGATCGCCGAATATAAGGTCGTCACCTCGAACTACAGCGCCGAATATGGCGACGCGTCGAGTGCGATCATCATCGCCCAGACCAAATCGGGCACCAATCAATTCCATGCGGAGGCGTTCGGCACCTTCACCAATCAGAAGTTGCGCGCGAAGACCCCGGCAGAGAAGGCAACCGACAGCCCCAAGGCCAAGGAGCCCAGCTGGGAATATGGTGTCGCGGTAGGCGGTCCGATCATCAAGGACGTCGCGCACTTCTTCTTCACCTGGGAACACAAGACCCTCTCGAACCAGGCCTCGGTGTTTCCCGGCTCGGGGATAACGGTGGCGCAGGCGAAATCCGTGCTGCCGCCGGATATCGGCAGCCAATATGGACCGGTCACCAATCCGTTCACCGAGAATCTTTATTTCGGCAAGGTCGACCTCGAGCCGACCGACAAGGATCGGATCGAGGCAACGGCCAAATGGCGCCTCGAACATTCTGTGTCCGGCGGCAGCGGCCAGGCGGCGGCTTCGACCGAGGCGCCCTACCGGAACAACGATAAGCGCGCGGATATCCGCTGGCAGCACAATGAAGACCATTGGGTCAACGAGATGCTGCTGAGCTATCAGGACACCAATTCGTCGACCACGACGACCAAGGCCTCGCCGCAAAATCAATATTTCTATTTCCCGAACGTGGCGACCAGCACCGGCGCGATCGCCCTGATCCAGGTCGGCGGTCCAGGCTCTGGTATCGGCGCGATTAACGCGCAGAAGGGCTGGACCTTCAAGGAGGGCCTTACTCTTCCCAATATCCACTTCGCGGGCGACCATACGATCCGCGCGGGCTTCAGCTTCGGCTCGATCAAGCTGACGTCGCAGAATGCGAGCTCCGATCTGGGGAACGCGACTTATTATTATGCTGTCACGCCGAATGGCCTCTCTGCGACGCCCTACAAGCTTCAATTCCCCAATCTCACCGCCGGTTTCGACCAGGCGGGCATCACGACCAGGGACAAGCAATACAGCGCCTATGTCCAGGACGATTGGAACGTCAATCGGCATCTGACCATCAACCTCGGCGTCCGCTTGGACTATGAGGAGGTCCCGGCCTATCTGCACTTCGTGACGCCTGCCAATGTCGTGGCGGGGCTGAATGGCCTATTCCCGGGAACCACCCAATCCTACGCCTCGGTGCTGGCCATGGGCAATGGCTCGCTGCCCGGCTACGACATCAACGATTATATCAGCAACGGGCACAACCGTAAGGCGCCCAAGAATTTCTCGCCGCGCCTGGGCTTCTCCTACGACCTGTTCGGGGACAACAAGCACGTCTTCTTCGGCGGCTATGCCCGCGCTTACAATCGCAACCAGTTTGCGACGCTGGCGCTGGAGACGACGAAGATCGCGCTCAACGGCAATCCCGAAATCTACTTCCCGTCTCCCCAGACGCAGGACTCCTTCGGCCCCTGCGCCACCGCGGCGGATATAAACCCCGCCAATCACTGCTACGCCTTTGACCCGGCCTATCTGACCCCGCAGGGATTGGCAGGATTCCAGACCGATCCGACCTCGCACGAGGTCGATCTGCTGCACAACAACATCAAGACGCCCTATTCGGATCAGTTCAGCCTGGGCATGCGCAACAAGATCGGCGAATGGAATACGCAGGTCTCGGCGTCGTTCATCGAAAGCTTCAACAATATCGTCGGCCGCTTGGGGAACCGTTATTCGGATGGTGCCTATTTTCACAATGGATCGCAGTGGGGCGGGCAAGGCGTGCCCGGCGTCGGCGGCCTGATCCTGTGGGATAACGGCACCAAGGATCGCCTCTGGCAGATCGGGATCGGCGCCCAGAAGGCCTATACGAAGGCCTCCGGCTGGAGCGCGACCTTCTCCTACACCTTCTCCGCCGGCAAGCAGAACAACCTGGCTGGTGGGTCGAACCCCTACCAGATCAACAACAATCAATATCTGTTCGATCTGCCCTATGCGAACGACTATCCCTACGTCACCGCCACCGCGGTTCCCCGCCATCGCGTCGTCGTGACCTACACGCGCGACCTGTTCTGGGGCATTTCAGGCGCGACCAAGGTGGAGCTGGCGACACCGAGGTCGGCTGCCTGGATTTTCGGCTGCCCGACCGGCCAGTCGGTCTGCAACGACTATGGCGGCGGCACGAGGTTTGGTGCCAGCAGGCCGGATAAGACCCTAGGTTACAAGGATGTCGATCTGCAGCTGTCGAAGGATGTCACGTTCGTGGGTAGCCTGGCGGGGTACTTCCGGGTCGACGTGCTGAACGTGTTCAACTGGCACAATTTTGATCCGGGCGATATCGCCGTCAACGCAGATACATTGCGGGCGACGTACAACAGGGAAGGCAATATCGTCGGCACCCCCCGCACCATAAAGCTTTCCGCCGGGCTGCGCTTCTAGAGTCGTTTTCGCCAAGAAAGCCCTCTCCCTCTTAAGGGAGAGTGCTGGGTGAGGGTGGCCCGCACTACAGGCCTGGGCGCTCGCCTGCGGCTCGCTTGAGCCCAACCCGCGGGGAGCGCATACAGCCGTGACACGCCTCTTTCTCGGTATCCAATGACGCAGCAGCAAACCGCGCGCCCGATCCGTTCGATCGCCATCATCGGCGGCGGGTCCGCCGGTTGGATGGCCGCGGCCGCGATTTCCAAAGTCTTCGGCCGCAAGATCGAAATCGTGCTGGTCGAATCCGAGGAGATCGGCATCATCGGCGTCGGCGAAGCGACCGTCCCGCATTTGTCCGCCTTCAACCGCCTGCTCGAGATCGACGAGGCCGAGTTCGTCCGCCAGACGCAGGGCAGCTTCAAGCTCGGCATCCAGTTCAACGACTGGGGCCGGATCGGCGATAGCTATATTCATGGTTTCGGCACGATCGGCCGCGACATCGGGCTACTGCCGTTCCATCAATATTGGCTCAAGGCGCGCGCTGAGGGCCGCGCCAAGGACATCAGCCTTTATTCGCTCAACACCGTCGCAGCCCCGCTCGGCAAGTTCATGGCCGCGCCGAGCGACGCGCCGCCCAACTCGCCGCTGGCCGAGATCGCCTACGCCTATCATTTCGACGCGACGCGCTACGCGCGCTTCCTTCGCGGGCGCGCCGAGGCGCAAGGCGCCAAGCGGGTCGAGGGCAAGGTGGTCGCCGTCCATCGCGAAGGCGAGCGAGGCTTCGTCGGGAGCGTGCAGCTGGAGAATGGCGAGCAGATCCGCGCCGACCTATTCCTCGATTGCACCGGCTTCCGTTCGCTCCTGATCGGCAATGCGCTGGAGGTCGAATTCGACGATTGGACCCATTGGCTTCCATGCGATCGTGCGCTGGCGGTGCCGTGCGAAAAGGTTGGACCGCCTACGCCCTATACCCGCTCCACCGCGCGCGAGGCGGGCTGGCAATGGCGCATCCCGCTGCAGCATCGGACCGGGAACGGCCATGTCTACAGCAGTCAATTCACGACCGACGAACGCGCCACGGACATCCTGCTGTCAAACCTCGACGGCAAAGCCCTGGCCGATCCCAAGCCGCTTCGCTTCACCAGCGGCAAGCGCCGCAAGCTGTGGGACCGCAACGTTATCGCGCTGGGCCTTGCCGGC
>JAEKMC010000242.1 GCA_019508115.1 Sphingomonas sp. | reverse complement strand
ACCCCGCCCAATTCGCGGGCGCAGGTCTCGACCATCGCCACGATTTCGTCGGGCTTTGACATGTCGGCCGGGGAATAAAGCGCCCCTGCCTTGCTCGCCTGCGCCAGCGCCGTCCGCTCGGCCTCGATTGCCGCCGCGTCGCCGAAACCGTTGATCATCACCGCCGCACCCTGCGCCGCGAGCGCCTGTGCGCAGGCGAGCCCGATGCCCGAGGTCGATCCAGTGACGAGCGCGGTCTTGCCTTTCAGGAACATATTTGCCTCTTCTATGAGCGACACGGACGGGTTGATAAATCGAACCGTAGATGGCGGCCCTTTCGCGTCAAGGCGGGTGCAACCTGCTATCGGCCGGAAGGTTGTTCGCCCAGACAAGGAGCCTGTTCATGCGCCTCGACGATTATCGGGAAAGCGAGAATGTCGAGCAGGACAGCGGCCGCTCCGGCTTTGGCGGGTTCGGCGGCGGTGGCGGCGGGCTCGGCCTGCTCTTCGCGCTGGTCGGCAGCCGCTTCGGGATCGGCGGTATCATCATCCTGGTGCTGGGTATGTTCCTGTTCGGCCTCAATCCGTTCGGCGGCGGCGGCCAGATGGTCGGCCAGTCCCCGCACATCGCCAGCCAGAGCGCGGCGCAGGTCTGCGCGAACAACGGCGCGGCGGGCCATTTCTCCTGCCGCGTGCTCGCCAGCACCGAGGATACGTGGAGCCGCCTGTTCCAGGCATCGGGCCAGACCTACGCGCCGCCCCGCCTCCATTTTTATTCGCGGCAGGGCAATTCGGGCTGCGGCGAGGCGATGTCGGCGATGGGGCCCTTTTATTGCCCGAGCGACCAGCGCATCTATCTCGATACCGAATTCTTCGACGAGCTCCAGTCGCGCTTCCATGCCGCGGGCGACTTCGCGCAAGCCTATGTGATCGCGCACGAAGTCGGCCATCATGTGCAATATCTGACTGGCATCGCCGACAAGGTCCGGCGCGGGCAGCAGGCCTCGGACGAGGCCGGCGCCAACGCCTTGCAGGTGCGGATGGAGCTACAGGCCGATTGCTATGCGGGCGTCTGGGCCGCCAACGCGAAGGACGCGCATGGCCAGGCGTTGCTCGAACCGGGCGATGCCGAGGAAGGGCTGCGCGCCGCCAACGCGATCGGCGACGACACGCTCCAGCGTTCGGCAGGTCGGACACCGATGCCCGATAGCTTCACCCACGGCACCTCGGCCGAACGCGTCGCCTGGCTCAAGCGTGGACTCACGACCGGCGATCCGTCCCAATGCGACACCTTCGCCGGATCGATCGACCGGTAGCCTGATCGCCCGATCGTTCCCCGGCGCAAGCCGGGGCCCAGCCCCGCGCTTCCCTCTGGGCCCCGGCTTGCGCCGGGGAACAAGGAGGGCCGGCCACGGCGCGTCAATGCAGATGCCGCAGCTTGTCCGGATTGCGAACGACGTAGACAGCGGTGACCTTGCCCTCGTGGATATCGAGTGCGGTCGTCGAATACTCCCCGTCGGACTCGCGGCTCACAAAGCCCGGCAGTCCGTTGACGAAACCCGTTCTGACGAGCTTCGATGTCTCTCTGCTGACCGCGTTGGCGAGCATTGCATAGAAATTCATGGCCGCGTCGAAGCCGACGATCGGCTCCAGCGCGGTGGGGCGCTTGCCGCCGCCGTCCGCATATATGCTCACGTCGGCGGCGAGCAGCGTCCTGAGCGTGCTCAAATCGCCGTTCCGCGATGCATCGTAGAATGCCTGTGCGATCTCCAGCGCGCGCTGTTTTTCGATCTGGAATCGGGGGCGCGCATCGCGAATGTGCGATCGAGCGCGTGCCGCGAGCTGGCGGCAGGCGGTAATTTCCCGCTGCAGGATCGCGGAAACCTCCTCGAATGACAGGCTGAAAATGTCATGCAGCAGGAAAGAGGCCCGCTCGAGCGGGCTCAGCCGTTCCAAGGCGATCATGAGCGGAAGCGTGATGTCGTCCTCCGCTTCGTCATCGATGATCGGATCGGGCAGCCAGATCCCCTCGTAGGTCTTTCGCTCCCGCCGGGCGGACCTGAGCTTGTCCAGGCAGAGCCGGGTGACTGTTCGATGCAGGAACGCCTCGGGATCGCGGACCTCGCTGCGGTCGGCCGAGACCCAACGGATAAAGGCCTCCTGCACCATGTCCTGCGCGTCATGCACCGATCCGAGCATCCGATATGCCACCCGCACGAGTTTGGGCCGCAGCCGATCGATGGCATCGGCTGCCTGTTCGCCAGCTTCGGGCGCCATCACGCCGCGGCAGCCGCCTGCGCCTTGAGCGCCGCGGGGTCAGCCCACCCTCCGAAGCCCACCGCAATCCGGTTCCAGCCGTTGATTACGTTGATCACCATCGTAAGCGCGACCTGCTCCTCGTCGCTGAAATAAGCCTTGAGCTCCTCATAGGCGGCCTCGTGCGCATGTCCCTCGGGGAGCAGGGTGAGCGCCTCCGCCCATGCCAGCGCGGCACGTTCCCGATCGCTGTAACAGGGCGCATCGCGCCATGCGGCAATGAGGTCGATCCGCTGGTTGGATTCGCCCAGATCGCGCGCGAAATAGGTGTGCATATTGATACAATTGGCGCACCCGTTGATCTGGGACACGCGGATTTCGACGAGTTTGGTGAGAATCGGATCGAAGGCCGCGATCAAGGCATTCGAGCTGCGGAACCATTCGCCCATCAATTTGGGAGCGGCGGCGAGGGGATCGAGTCTGGTGGTCATCGTTCGTCCTTTTCGATATTCTCTCCCCAAGACGAATCCCGATGCTCAAACGTGACATCGCCGCTCGAATTCGTTGGTCGCAAACTAGACAGGAACGGGAGCAGCCGCGCGGGCAACCGGCCGATAGCCCGATCACCCCACCGTTCCCCGGCGCAAGCCGGGGCCTAGGCCCGCGCTTCCTTCTGGGCCCCGGCTCGCGCCGGGGAACGATGAGGGGGTCGAGCCCGGCCTTCAGCCTTGCCGGCCCGTCGCGCGGAGAATCAGGTTCGACACCGGCTCGGGATGCGAGAGCAACGAGACATGGCTCGACGCGATCTCGATCGAGGTGGCGTTCATCCGCTTCGCCATGAAGCGCTGCAGCCCGGTGTCGATCACGCGATCTTCGCTTGAGATCGCGTAATAAGACGGCTTGGAACGCCACGCTGCGTTGGTGGTCTTGCCCGTCAGCAGCGCTTTGTGGAACGGCCATTGCACCGCATACAGCGCCTTGGCCTCCTGCGGCGCGAGATCCGGCGCGAAATCGTGCAGGAAAGCCTGTTCGCTAAGGCGCCCCTCGTCACCGTCAAAAAGGATACCGGCAGACGCCGGCGGCGTCGGAAAGCCCTTGGCAAGCGCGGTATAATCCTCTCCCGCGTCGGGCGCGCGGGCGGCGATATAAACCAAAGCGGACACGTTCGGATGTATCCCGGCATCGGTGACGATCATGCCCGAAAAGGAATGGCCGACCAGCACGGTCGGGCCATCCTGCCGGTCCAGCACTTTCCGGCACGCGTCGACCGCGTCCGGCAGCGTGGTGAGCGGATTTTGCACCGAGGTAACGTTGAGCCCGCGCGCTTGCAGGCGTGGAATGACTTTCGACCAGGAGGACCCGTCTGCGAACAGGCCATGGACCAGCACGATATTCTTCGCCGGCGGGGCAGGATCGGCAGCCTTGGCGATACCAGGGGCAAGCGCCGCTGCCGCGGTCGCCAACAAGGAAGCATTGAGTGTGCGTCTGTCGATTTCCATCACGATCACTCCTTCTCGCGGCTTTTTCCGACGATCTACATAGTTCATTGTCGGGAGCGGCGACACGGGGACATGGACATGCGGCCAGCGCCGCCGACCTTCGATCATTGCAGCCAGGAGATTCCCATGAATGAAGACGCGGATGCCGGGCCGATCAGCGCGGCGGACATCCAGGAAATTCGCGATCTATTCCTGCGGCAGGCGGCGGGCGAAACCGCGCATGATATCGCCACGATCGAATCGATACTTGCCCCCACGATCCCCGGGCAACCGGATCCCGTGAACTTCGTGGCGCGGGCCTATCGGTTCTGGGGCCGTGGCGCCGTGATCGATCACTTCCGGGACGTTTTCGCAGGCACGTGGCGCTTCGAGCCGGACGAGGCGGCGATCCGTGTCCTGCCCCTCGGCCCCGACACCGCGCACATTTATGCGCCGACCCGCATAACCGCAGGGCCGGCCGGCCAAGCGGCGGTGACGCGCACCTATCTGATCAACGAATTCGCGATCCGGACGACGGAAGGGTGGCGCATCTCGGCCATCGTTCCCGTACCGGCGGAATGACCCGCATCCGCAAACGGGAGCGCGCATGGCGAGGTTAGACTATGGTTTCGCCCGAGCGATGATTGTGGCCGCGGGGCTGACGCTGGCTGCCGTACCGGCATCCGCGCAGCAAGCGACGTCCGCGGCGCCCCAGTTCGAACCACCACCCGCGGAATCGGCCTCGGCCAAACCGAGGCCCGTGATGGCGGCCTTGTCCTATGCGAGCGATCTGAACGCCGATGTTGCCGGCGGTCGAAGACGTGGCGCCGCCTATCTCGGGAAGATCTCGCTCGTGATCGATGCCGATCTCGATCGCCTGATCGGCCTGCATCGCGTCAGCGGCCATATCAGCATCCTCGATATCCATGGTGTGGGTCTCTCGGGGCATTATGTCGGCAATCTCGCCCCCGTGAGCGGGATCGAGGCGGAGCCGGCGATCCGCCTCAATCAGGTCTGGCTGCAACTCCCGCTCACCGATACCCAGTCCGTCATGCTCCGGTTCGGAAAATTCCCCGCCGCGCAGGAATTCATGGCGAGCCCGACCGCCGCGCTCTTCATCAGCTCGACATTCGGCTGGCCGGCGAGCTTCGCGACCGATTTGCCCAGCGGTGGTCCATCATGGCCGCTTTCGGCTCCGGGCGCGATGGTGACGTCGCGGATCGGCGCACATATGACCGCGAAGGTGGCGATCTTCGCCGGTGATCCGGCAGGCCCCGGACAGGATGATCCGCAACGCCGCGACGGGCACGGCTTCAACAGCTTCGGCTTTGCCGGGCGCCCGTTCCTGATCGCCCAAACCGCTTTTGACGTCGGAAAAGCCACGGTCACGCTGGGCGGCTGGATCCATTTCGACCGCTTCGCGGATCCGCGCGCGCCGCTCGCGTCACGCATCGCCGTTCCTTCCGATCATCCGCGCAACCTGGCCGGCTACGCGATGATCGATTCACCGATCTGGACGTCCGACGCCACCAGCGGACGCGCGCTGAACCTGTTCGCCAGGGTTTCGATCAGCCCATCGAACCGAAATCCGGTGGATCTGTATTTCGACGCGGGAATGACGTTCAAGGCTCCGTTCCGCGGTCGTGCCGACGATACCTTCGGCCTCGCCCTGGCGCACGCACGCATATCGCCGTTGCTGGTCGATGCCGAACGGCAGGCGGCAACGCTCGGAACTCCGCTCGCGCCGCAAGTTGGATCGGAGACGGTCGTCGAGGCGACCTATAGCCTTGCGGTCAGCCCCCGGCTCGCGTTGCAGCCGAATGTCCAATTCATCCGGCGGCCGGCAGGCAATGCCCTTGCCCCCACCCTTCCGGCGCGGCGGATAGGAGACGCCCTGGTCGTCGGCATACGGACCACGGTCTCGCTCTGATCCGGGAGAGACCGATCGGCTCCATCCCAGCGGCGGATGATCAGCCGCCGCCGTCGCGCTCGATATCCGCGCCGACCGCCGACAATTTCTCCTCGAGCCGCTCGTAACCCCGGTCGAGATGATAGACGCGCAGCACCTGCGTCTCGCCCTCGGCGGCAAGCCCCGCGAGCACCAGGCTCATCGACGCGCGCAGGTCGGTCGCCATCACCGGCGCGCCGTTCAATTTCTCCACGCCCTTCACGATCGCGGTGCGGCCATGGACCTGGATGTCCGCGCCCATGCGCGTGAGCTCGGGCACATGCATGTAGCGATTCTCGAAGATCGTCTCGGTCAGCACGCTCGTGCCCTGCGCCAGCGCGAGCATCGCCATGAACTGCGCCTGCATGTCGGTTGGAAAGGCCGGGAAGGGCGCGGTCGAGAGCGTCAGCGGGCATAGCCGGCCATCGGCGGAGACCCGGATCCCGTCCGCCTCTTCAGTCACCACCAGCCCGGCTTCGGTCAGGCCCGCGATAATCGCCGCCATATCCTCCGCGCACGCGCCTTCCAGGAAAAGGTCGCCGCCGGTGATCCCCGCCGCGCAGGCATAGGAGCCCGCCTCGATCCGGTCGGGCATCACACGATGCTCTGCGCCATGCAGGCTGGCCTTGCCCTGGACGATGAGGCGCTCGGTCCCGATCCCCTCGATCTCCGAACCCATCGCCACCAGGCAGCGGCACAGGTCCGAAATCTCGGGCTCGCGCGCGGCATTGTCGATCACCGTCTCGCCCGTCGCGAGCGCGGCCGCCATCAGCGCATTCTCGGTCGCGCCGACCGAGACGATCGGGAACACGATATGTCCGCCCTTGAGCCCGCCGTCCGGCGCACGCGCGCGGACATAGCCCGCGGCCAGCTCGATCTCCGCGCCCAAGGCCTCCAGCGCCTTCAGATGCAGGTCGATCGGGCGGTTGCCGATCGCGCAGCCGCCGGGCAGCGACACCGTCGCCTCACCCTCGCGCGCGAGCAAAGGCCCCAGCACCAGGATCGACGCGCGCATCTTGCGCACGATCTCATAGGGCGCGGTGGTGGACGAGATATGGTCCGCGTTGAGCGTCATCGCGCGCACCATCGATCCGCCGCGCTGACCCGCGACCGTGGTCGACACGCCGAGCTCGTTCATCAGATGCGCGAAGCCGTCGACATCGGCCAGCCGCGGCAAATTGGTGAGCGTGAGCGGCTGATCGGTCAGCAGCGCGCACGGCAAAAGCGTGAGCGCCGCATTCTTTGCGCCGGAGATGGGCACGCGGCCTTCGAGCCGTTTGCCGCCGCGAATGACGATCCTGTCCATCAGCGCCGCTGTAAAGCGTCACGCCTCGCGCGCAAGCCGTGCGGCATGCGCTGCCCGGCCGGAATCGTTACCTGTCGCGCGGTG
>JAEKMC010000241.1 GCA_019508115.1 Sphingomonas sp. | reverse complement strand
GGTTGGACACATCGGATTGGTCCTTTCCCTCGCAATACCAGAAGCTTAGCCGAACAGTTCGGCCGAGGCTGTCCACTGTCGTCTAACCGCGTATCGGCGATTCCTGGCGACGTCCAAGGCGTCTTGAGGGTGCCAGCTAAGAGCTATTGACCCGGCACGCGGTCGATTATAGAAAAACAAGATACTAATCTAACGAAGAGATCTGCTTCGTCGGAGATCGAGGAAGGGCGCTTTCATAGGTTTCAAATCGGCTCGCAGGGCAAACAAGCGACGGCGTTAGAAGCGTTGCGGCTCATGCGATCCTTGGATGGGAGAGGATAATCGTCATGAGCAAATCCAGGAAAATTCTATCCGTCGCACTGGCGACGACGACGTGCGCGTGGGCCCTCATGGCCAGCGCGGTGCAGGCGCAGGCATCTTCCGACACGCAGGCCCCGCCGAACGCGTCAACCACGGCGAGCCCCGCCATATCGTCGAGCGCCACGAGCGCATCCAGCGCGACCAGCGCTGCGCCGACCGACGAAGTGGTGGTGACGGGCTTTCGCGCCAGCTTGACCAAGGCGCTGCACAACAAGCTTCAATCGGATCACATCATGGATTCGATCGTGTCGGAAGACATCGGCAAGCTGCCCGACCAGAATATTGCCGAGGCGATCGAGCGCATCCCCGGCATCGCCGTGTCGACCGCGACGGTCAACGGCAACAATGCGACCGCCGGCGAGCCCACCGAGATCACGGTTCGCGGCCTCAACCCCGAATTCACCACGGCGCTGTATAACGGTCGCGTCCTTGCCACCGACTCCAACGGGCGCGAATTCAATTTCGATATCCTGCCGGCCGAACTCATCGCGCGTGTCGACGTGTCGAAGTCGGTCACCGCCGAGCAGCCCGAAGGCGGCATTGCCGCCACGGTCGACATGATCACCGCGCGCCCGCTCGATCTGCACCGCAACACGATCGTGGTGTCAGGGCAGGGCAATTACGACCAGCAACGCGGCAAGATCTCCCCGCAGGGATCCGCGCTGTTCAGCACCAAGACCGCCGACGGGCGCTTTGGCGCGCTGGTGTCGGTCTCCTACATCGATCGCAAGGTCGAAAATCGCCGTATCTATTCGGACGGCTATCAGAACCCCCAAACGGTCAACACCGCAACCGTGCCGGGTGGCGTACAAGGGTTTGGACCGGCCTATACCGAATTCGAGGTCAACCCGACCAACCGGCGCCGCATTTCGGGTGAAGTTGTCTTGCAGGCGCAACCCACGGACACGCTGCTCGTCACGCTCGACGGCCTTTATTCGAAGCTGGACGTGAACGACAACACGCAGGCCTTCTTCACGGGCAACAGCAATCAGGCCAGCGGTGTGACCGTCGGCAGCAACGGCACCATCACCGACTATACCGGCGGCACGTCCTATTCCGCGATCGTCAATTATATCCGCCCGGAACTCGCCAAGACCAAGGAAGCGGGCATCAACGTTAAGTTCGACCCCTCGTCGCGCCTGTCGATGACGTTGGACGGATCCTGGTCCAACGCCACCAACGACAATGGCGGCAACCAATCCTGGTTCGAATCGGATTATGGCCCGCTGCCGGGCGCGGCCTACAGTCTTGGGCCCAACAACCTGCCGGTCTTCACCGGGCTGGGGGATCTCTCGCCTTCGGCCAACCTCAAGACCGGCTTTCATACGTTCGAAGGCCAGGACTTCCGCGACACGATCTACCAGGGCGACTTCAAGCTGCGGTACAAGTTCGACAGCGGCCTGCTTCGGAGCGTCCAGGCGGGCGCGAACTATTCGGAGCGCACCAAGGGCCTCGTGACCGTCAAGACTCCCGACAACATCATCGCGCTCTTCCAGGGCCTGCCGCTGCCGTCCAACCTTTATTCTCCCGTCAAGGACGTGAGCAACCTGTTCGGGACCGGCATGTTCGCCACGCCTTTCCCTGGTTTCAGGATCCGCGAGGTCGCCCCTTACCTTCTCTCGCAGACCGCGACCCTCACGCCCGAGCAGCAGGCTCTGCTAGCGGCCAATGGCGGCGGCTTCGGTGTCGTCAAGAATGAGGGCGCCAGCGGTACCGTGAAGGAAAAGACGGAGGGCGGCTTCGTCGAAGCGACCTTCGGCCACGCCGATTGGTCGGCCAACGTCGGTCTGCGCTTTACCCATACCAAGACGGACTCTGTCGGCGTCTACCAGGCGATCACCGGCGTCACTTATACCGATGCCGGATATCCCCAGGTCAGCTACGCGCCCGTGGCGCCGCACACCCAGCGCGGCTCTTATTCGGCGGTGCTGCCGGCGGCCAATTTCAAGGATGACCTGACCGATCGCCTGCTGCTCCAGGTGGCGGTCGCCAAGACGCTCACCCGGCCGACGCTCTACGACCTGCTGATCCTGCAGAGCGTCAACGCACGCCAGGGTGTAGGTGGATTGAGCATTGCCCAGGGCAATCCCGGTCTGAAGCCGATGAAGGCCTGGAATTACGATGCGGCCCTGACATGGCACCACAATTCCAATTTCCTGAGCGTGGCGGTCTTCCAAAAGTCGCTTTCCAACCTGGAATATACCGGAACGACGACGCAGCAGATTGCGGGGCAGACCTGGACGGTCACGCAGCCGCTGAACTTGCTGTCGTCCGACATCACCGGCGTCGAGGTTTCTGGACAATATACGTTCAGCAGCCTCCCCGCGCCGTTCGACGGGCTCGGGATTCAGGCGAACTATTCCTACGCGCATCCCTCGGGCGGCTCGGCCAGCGAGAATGGCTATAAGGAGAGGGATCCGATCACCTACAATCTGATCGGCTTCTATGAGAAAGGCCCGATCGAATTCCGCGTCGCGTACAATTGGCGGAACGCCTATGTTTCGCAGCACAACCGCGTGACCCTCAACGGCCAACCCTATGAGAATGACCTATTCGTCAAAGCCTATGGCGAGCTCGATGCCAGCCTGAACGTTGCGCTCACCAAGAATGTGACCGTGTTCGTGCAGGCCCTCAATCTCAACAACCAACGGGCGTCACGCTACTGGGGCACGACCGACCGCGTCGGGGATTATGAAGGGTATGGCCGCCGCTTCGGTGTCGGCGCACGCGCGAAGTTCTGAGCTTCGCCGCCATCAACCACCTGCATCGGTCGTGGCCGATGCAGGTGGCGGCAACGCGGCGGGCATCCGCCCTTGGCCGGTCGAGCCGGCCGGCCGGGTGAACACGCGTGTCGCGGCGGGAGCAGTTGGACCGCCAGCATTTCAGGGATCGCAGTCATGACCGCTTCTTCAGACCAAGACCACGCAGCCGCCGCTCGGCGTCTCGCGACGATCGAGGCGGGCGGCACGAAATTCAATGTGGGGATCGGCAATGGCAGTGGCGCGATCCTCAGCCAGGCCGAATTCGAGACGCGCGCACCCGACGAGACGTTTGCGCAGGTGAGAGCCTGGCTCGATTGTGAGATCGATCGATCCGGGCCGATCGCGGCGATCGGCATCGCGAGCTTCGGGCCGATCGACGTCGACCGGACCTCGGTTGGTTGGGCGCATCTGGGGCTGACGCCAAAGCTTGCCTGGCGGGGCGCGGACATGGCCGGGTGGTTGCGCGGATATGGCGTCCCGATCGCACTCGATACCGACGTCAACGGCGCCGCGCTGGGTGAATGGCGCTGGGGGGCGGCACGCGGCACCGCGCGCGCCTGTTATCTGACGGTCGGCACCGGCATCGGCGGCGGCGCCGTCCTGGACGGCAAGATGCTGTCTGGCCGCAGTCATCCCGAGATGGGGCATATGTATGTGCGTCGTCAGCCGGGCGATCCGTTCGCCGGCGCCTGTCCCATCCATGGTGACTGCCTTGAAGGCCTCGCGAGCGGCCCGGCGATCCGGGCCCGGTGGGGAACGTCGCTTTCCGGCCTGCCTGCCGGGCATCCCGGCCAGGCCTTGATCGCGGAATATCTGGCGCAAGCCTGCATCAACATCGCGGTGACGCTGGCGCCCGAAAAGCTGATCCTGGGAGGCGGGGTGCTGGGCACGACCGGTTTGCTGGAACGCGTGCGGGAGCGGTTCGAGGCTTTGGCGAACGGCTATCTGGCAGGCTTTGCCGCGAAGGATATCGTACGGCCCGAATTCTTCCCGCTGTCCGGGCTGGTGGGCGGGCTCGCCATTGCCGAGATGGCCTTGGCCCAGAGCGGGCGCTGATCTAGCTGCGGCCGAGCAACTGCAGCGACGGAAAGAGCAGGCTCTGGAAGGGCAGGATCGCCGCTCCGATCGCAGGCGCGTCGGACGACAATTTGGCGCGGCGTATATCGCTTCGCTGCGCCAGTTCGGTCTCTTCCTGGCGCCCCTGACACAGCGTGGCGAGACGATCCAGCAGCGGCTCGGGCAGTCGTCCGCCCAGCAGGATCGCGTCAGGGTCGATGAACTGGCGGATCTGCGCGAAGATGCTCGTCAGGTGGTCGGCCGCTTGTTCAAGCCACTGATCGACCGCAGCCATACCCGCGCCGTCGAGGCGCTTCAAATCCTCCGGCCCTGCGATCGCAATGCCACGGCGCTTCAGCCATTCGGACAAGGCGCCAAGCGATACGACTTCCTGCAACGTGCAGCTGGCGCCCTGTTCGCTCTCGATCTGCATGAAGCCGATCTCGCCGCTGCGGCCGTTCTCGCCCCGGAAATAGTTGCGGTTGATGACGATGCCGCCGCCCAACAATACGCTGATGAGGACATAGACGAAGCTCGGCGCCTCAAGGCCATGCCCGAATTGGGCTTCGCCGATCGCAGCTGCGACGGCATCATTTTCCACGAATGTCGGACCAGCAAAGGCTGCGCTGAACAGATCTGCCACATCGGTTTGCGCCCAGGCGCCATAGGAGGACGGCTTGCCGGGAAAAGCGAGCGTTCCAAGGTCATCGGGCAACGCAATCCCCAGGCCTATGACACGATCCAGCGGGACGCCGCTTTCGGTCGCGAGTCTCCGCCACGCCGCGTTGAAGAAGTCTCGGGTCTGCTCGGGAGAGGCGAAGCTGATCTCGGCCGAGACCCGGCCCCGGATTTCACCGGCCAGATCGAGCACCACCAAAGTGAGGTGGTCGCGATCGATGTTCAGCCCTGCCGCATAGGCTCCCTCGGGATTGAGCTCGAGCACCCACGCCGGCTGGCCCCGGCCGCGTGTCTCGCGCTCGGCCTCGACGATCAGTCCCGCCTGCAGCAGCTGCCGCGACAGGTTCACGATCGTCGGCTTGGTCAGACCGGTCATGGTCGCCAATTCGGTGCGCGTAACCCGTTTGTGCGTCCGTATCTCCTGGAACACGACCCGCTGGTTATGGTTCGCGTCGATGTCGAGCTTCAAATAAGCCGCCGCCGGCGCGCCGCTCTCGCTTGGGCCGTTCGGCGCCTGTTCGCGCTGCGGCTGAAACGGAAACATGTTGCGAGACGCGTTGAGACGAACGGCCTCGTCGCGGCCCGGCTTGGGAGGACGATCAACCGGCACGGTCGGACGCCTTCATAAGAGCTTCTTCGATCGGATACAGCCGGGCGCGCATCGGCAGGCTCGCCGCGCCAATCAGCACCGTATCCCCAGCCAATTGCGACGGCTGGATTCCGGCATGGCTAGGAATATGGGGCGCGCGCTCGAGCAACAGTGCGTTGCACCGGGTCGCCAGGGTTTCCAGCCATTGCTGCGGAAATTGGCCGCCCAATATGATCCCCCCCGGATTCAACATGCAGTTGATCGATATGAGCAAGGGCAACAAGTCGGCACAGGCGGCCGCCACCCAGGCCTGATCGCAATCGACCGCGGCCTGTCCGTCGCGTCGCATGGACATGGCGGCGGCCACCATCTCGCGGCACCAAGCAGGCTCGGCCCCGGGAAAGAGCCGCCGCATCTTGCCGGGGTGCGCACCCTTGAACAGTGCCTGGTTCACGACCAGCCCTCCGACCGGGCTACTGCCCATCAGGATGTAATAATAGCTCTGGAAGGTCCCGCCCGCCCCGAACAAGGATTCGCCGGCGGTTGCCGCGGAAAGATCGGAATCGGAGTAGATTGGGACGCCTGATGCGATCGCGGCAAGCGCAGACAGGTCAATGCCGTGCTCTCCGCTGACGACGGGGAGACCATGGCCGGTCCTTACCACACCGAGGCCGATGATCCGATCGCGACATAGCAGCCGCGCGTCTTCGAAAAAGGTCCCGAAGACGGCGGTGGCTTGTTCCCCGGAAGAGGGTGACGAAGCGGTCGACAGGCGCTGCACGACGGTTCCGGACGCGTCTATCGATACAAGCTCCAGCGCGTCATCGCCGACCAGCAGCCCGATCGCATAACAGCCTTGTGGGTTGATCTCGAGATGGACCGCGGGCTGTCCGCGCCCGCCATAGATGCGATCGGTCTCGTGGACCAGGTCACTGCCGAGCAGCCGGCGGACGATACCGGCGATCGTCGGCTTCGCGAGACCGGTCAACTCGATCAGGGCGTTGCGAGTGATCGGCCCCTTGGTGCGGATCGCCTGATAGACCAGCCGTTGGTTATAGTCGCCCGTCAACTCGAGGTTGGTGCCCGATAGGCTGGCTTTGATGCGACGCACCGTTCGCGGCTGACTATTCATGGATCTCGACCGATGACATCGCGTTGCTCCGCCCGCCGACCAGGGATGAGCGGGGCAGCACGGGCCTTGGGCTTAGCTAATTTTGCGAGGTTGAAAAGGCGGAAACGGGATGTTGACAAGCACCGCCTGACAGCGCGATATTTGAAAAAACAAAACTCCATACGAATTGGAGGGGAGGCGTGATGAACCGCATGAACCTGTTTACCGCCGGCGTGGCGGCGCTAGCCGGCCTGCTATTCGGTTTCGATACCGCGGTCATCTCCGGGGTGACGACGGCGCTCAGAAACGTTTTTCACCTGAGCGAGGCAGGACTGGGTCTTACCGTGGCGATCGCGCTGCTCGGTACATGCCTCGGTGCCTTGGTCAGCGGTGTCGTCGGGGACAGGTTCGGCGGACGCGACACACTGAAAATCATTGGCTTCCTGTTCGCGCTTGCGTCGATCGGCTGCGCGTTCGCTACCAACATCTATGTTTTC
>JAEKMC010000069.1 GCA_019508115.1 Sphingomonas sp. | reverse complement strand
CGTTCCAGGTTCACCAACCGGCCCATGAAAAAAAGCCACCCCGTGATTTCTCACGGAGTGGCCAAGGTTCAGGGAGGAAGCGCGCCGAAGCGCGCTAGTACCAAGCCGCGAAAGGGGAACACGGCGGGTACCGTGATTAGAATAGGTGACAGGAGGAAGGGTTTCAAGGGCTTAGACTTTTTATGCGCCGGGCCGAGCCTGTGGACCGGAAGAGCCCGGAAAGAACGAAGATTTACGCCCGCGAATGACAGGCGGACGTGGCGCATTCGGGACAAAAAAAGGGGCCGGTTTTCACCGGCCCCTCCTTATTTTCGCGATGCCTGCCGCTTCAGGCGGCGGGCTGAAGCGGGGGAAGCTTGCCCTGATCGGCCTGGCGACCGAAAATCTCGCTGGTCAGGCCGAGCGAGAAGAGGTGTGCGTAGACCAACGTCAGCATGCCGTTCTGCTGCATCTTGCGGAGCTGATCGCCGCGCAGATCGCGCAGTTTCTGCTCGTTGATCATGCTGAAGCCGCGATAGACGTAAGGCTGGCTCTCGGCCGAAAGACCGATGGTGAGCTCACCCTCCTCCATCAAGCCGGTTTCCTCGAGGTCCTTCATGAAGGCGGTGGTGCGCTGCGCGGCATGCTCGAACTGCTCGCAGAAACCGAGCATGTCCTTGACCGCCTGCTCGGGCTCGCCCGCGTCGGTGAAGAGCGGGATGCCGTCCTCGAACTCGCCGATCATGCCCGCGCTCGGGTCGAAGCAGAGCGACAATTCTTCCGCGTCCTGGCTCAGGCGCGCGAGCAGGAAGGGATAGCGGCGCATGAATGCGGGCAGATACGCCCCCGGCCGCCAATTGCCGTCATCATCGACGAAGGTGTTGACGCCTTCGTTGAGGCCCATCAGCGCGAGCGGCACCGAATCCGCTCCCGACGAGAAGACGATCGGGAAGAAACGCTGCGCGACCGGGAATTCATCGACCGTGATCGGCAAGGCATGCACGCCCTTCAGGATTTCGAGCGTCGCCAGCGGACGCAGCTTCCAGGTGCGATGCTCCTGGCTCGAAAGGGGCGTGAGGTCCTTGTACAGCATCGGAAGGCCCGGGAGACCGGGAGCGCTCGCCATCGAAAATCTCTCCTGAAAAAATGGCGGAAGAGTGTGGACGCCCCCGCGGATATCCGCCTCTATTGTTTCGCGAAGCCGCGCGCAACCTGAGTGAGGGGCGGAACGAGTCTTGGGAGGCGAGAAGCCAAACCGCATGATCGCCGGTTGCGTCACCCTGAACTTGTTTCAGGGTCAATCGGGCCACAGGCACCGGCGGTGCGGATGAGAGATGGATGCTGAAACAGGTTCAGCATGACGACGCGCAGGGTTTCCGAAATCCCTAGGCAGGCGGCACCAATTTACCCGGGTTCATGATGCCGAGCGGATCGAGCGCCTGCTTGATCGCGCGTAGAACGTGGAGGCGGACGGGCCCTGCGGTACGCGCGAATTCGGCGAGCTTGAGTTGGCCGATGCCGTGCTCGGCGGAGAGCGAGCCGCCGCGCGCGGCGACGAAATCGTGGACGAAGGCGTTGACGGCGGGACCTTGCGTCTCGACCCAGGCCTTCTGATCGGCGTCGGCGGGGGGCAGCACGTTGAAATGGATATTGCCATCGCCGAGATGGCCGAAGCCGACCACGCGACTGCCCGCGAAGCGCGTCTCGACCGCCGCGCGCGCCTCGATCAGGAAATCGGGCACGGCGGACACGGGCACCGAAATGTCATGCTTGGCGGCGGGGCCATCGGCGCGTTCGGCCTCGGCGATCGTCTCGCGCAGCTTCCAGAAGGCATCGGCCTGCGCCTCGCTGGCGGCGACCACGGCATCTTCGATCAACCCCTCCTCCGCCGCGGCGGCGAGCTGCGCGATCAGCGCGTCGACCGGATCGGGCGCGCCGGCGGGTGCGGTCGCTTCGACCAGGATATTCCAGTCATGGGTTCCGGCGAGCGGCGCGCGCGTGCCGGGAATGTGGCGCAGCACCATCGCCAGCGCGTTGGCGGGCATCGCCTCGAAACTCTCGATCGCGTCGCCGGTCGCCGCCTCGAGCCGCCGCAGCAGGGTGAGCGCCTGATGCGGGGTGGCGAGCCCGATCCAGGCGACCGCGCGCGCGCCGATCGCGGGAACGAGTCGCAGGCTCGCGGCGGTGACCACGCCGAGCGTCCCCTCCGCGCCGACGAGCAACTGGCGCAGATCGTAACCGCGATTATCCTTGCGCAAGGCGGACAGGCCATCGAACCGCTCGCCCGAGGGCAGGATCGCCTCGATCCCCACCACCAGGTTGCGCATGGTACCGAAGCGTAGCACCTGCGTACCGCCGGCGTTGGTCGAGATCAGGCCGCCGATCCGGGCCGAGCCCTTGGCGCCAAGGCTGAGCGGGAAGCGCCGTCCGATGCCGAGCGCAGCCTCATGCAGGTCGCTCAGGATCACGCCGGCCTCGGCGACCGCGACATTGTCTTCCGGCGAGAGCGAACGGATCGCGTTCATCCGCCTGAGCGACAGCAAGAGCGCGTTGCCCTCGACCGAAGGGGTCGCGCCCGCGACCATGCCGCTATTGCCGCCTTGCGGCACGATCGCCACGCGATTCTCCGCCGCGAGCCGGACGATCGCCTGCACTTCGTCGACATCGGCGGGGGAGAGCAAGGCGGCGGCGCGGCCATGGACGCGGCCACGCCAGTCGCTCAGCCAAGGATCCATATCGGCGGATTCGCGGGTGAACCCCTTGGGGCCGAGGCGGCGTTCGAGCGCCGTCAACATTGTTGCATCCGGAACACAGGTCATGACCGCGCTATAACCGGAAGTCTTGGCGCGGGGCCAGTTCATCAGCCATTAAAGGGTTAGGGGGGACGAGCGAAATCGCTATGGGTTTTGAATCATGACGTTTTCGACGCTGATGAGCGCGCTGGTTGCGCTCGGCGCGAACGCGTCTCCGGTTCCGCCAGCCCCGCCGCGCGAGCTGGAGGGCATCGAACTGGCCCAATTGAGCTTCCGCTCGCACATCGTCGTGCGCGTCCAGACGACCCAGCTGGCGGGCCCAAATGCGTCGCGGCGAGCGATATCCTGGCGGCGGCGATATTGGCGCGATCCTCGGTCGATCTGGTGTTGCGCGGCGGCTATCGGATGCGCGCGCGCTTTTCGGCGAACTGCCCGGGCCTCGATTATTATAGCGGCTTTTACGTCTCGGCCGGGGCCGACGGAAAATTATGCTCGGGCCGCGACGTGATCCGCGATCGCGCGGGCGGCGAATGCGAGATCGAGAAGTTCCGCCAGCTCGTCGCGCGTAATTAAGCTCTCTTGCCTCTGTTTGACTTGACAGCGGAGGCGCTTTCGTCCCTAGCGAGGGGCCGGTCGCGGCGGCGCTTTTCGTGCCCGCTGGTCCCCCTTGAATCCGGATGCCCATGACTTTCGCCGACCTCGGCCTATCTGACGAACTGCTGCGCGCCGTGACCGAGGCGGGCTATAGCGAGCCCACGCCGATCCAGGCGGCCGCGATCCCGCCGGTGTTGATGAACCGCGACCTGATCGGAATCGCGCAGACGGGGACGGGCAAGACCGCCTCGTTCGTGCTGCCGATGATCGACATTCTCGCCCATGGCCGCAGCCGCGCGATGATGCCGCGCTCGCTGATCCTTGAGCCGACGCGCGAACTGGCCGCGCAGGTCGCCGAGAATTTCGAGAAATACGGCAAATATCACAAGCTTTCGATGGCGTTGCTGATCGGCGGCGTATCGATGGGCGACCAGCAGAAGGCGCTGGAAAAGGGCGTCGACGTGCTGATCGCGACGCCGGGCCGGCTGATGGACCTGTTCGGCCGCGGCAAGATCCTGCTGTCGGGCTGCTCGACGCTCGTGATCGACGAAGCCGACCGCATGCTCGACATGGGCTTCATCCCCGACATCGAGGAAATCTGCACCAAGCTGCCGGCGAACCGGCAGACGTTGCTCTTTTCGGCGACGATGCCCGCGCCGATCAAGAAGCTCGCGGACAAGTTCCTGTCCAATCCCAAGACGGTCGAGGTCGCGCGCCCCGCCACCGCCAACACCTCGATCGAGCAGGCCTTGGTCGAGACGAGCTCGCGCGGGAAGCGCGAGACTCTGCGCAAATTGCTGCAGGCGGACGACCTGACCACCGCGATCGTCTTCTCGAACCGCAAGACCACCGTGCGCGAGCTGGCCGAATCGCTGCAGCGCTACGGCTTCAAGGCGAGCCAGATCCATGGCGACATGGAGCAGGCCGAGCGCATCCGCGAACTGGATCGCTTCAAATCGGGCGACATCAATATCCTGGTCGCATCCGACGTCGCCGCGCGCGGGCTGGACGTCAAAGGCGTGAGCCACGTCTTCAACTATGACGTGCCATGGCATCCGGACGATTATATCCACCGCATCGGCCGCACCGGCCGCGCGGGCGCCAAGGGCAAGGCCTTCACGCTGGTCACGCCTGAGGATGCCGAGGCGATCGAGAATATCGAGAAACTGACCGGCATGAAGATCGCGCGCGTCGGCAAGGCGGCGCCGACGGAAGGCGATGCCGCACCGGCCGAGGAAAAGCCGCGCCGCGAGCGTACGTCACGCGGTCGCTCTGCCGAGCGCAAGCCGCCGGCGGAAAAGCAGGCCTCTGTCGAAAAGCCGGAGACTGCCGAAAAGCCGGCGCGGGCCGAACGCCCGCGGCGTGAGGATCGCCCCCGGCGCGAGGAAGGCCGCGACGATCGGCCTGCACGCGCCGAGCGCCGTCCCGAGCGGCATGACGACCGCCGCTTCCCGCCCGCCGCCGAACCCGCCGATGATGGCTGGAACGGCCCGGTGCCGAGCTTCCTCGCGCACGGATTCGGTACCACCGGCGAATAAACCGGATACTGCTTGCTTGATGGCCGGATGAAGCAGCTTCAGCGGCGCCGGGCGATGCGCATGCGCGAGAGCAGGCGATCGCGCCTGACAAGCTGATGATAGCCCACGCCCAGCAGGTGCAGAAGGATCAGGTTCGCGAGCAAGGTCGCGAGCAATGCATGCGCGACGAAGGGCGCATAGACCATGAAATCCGCGGGCAAGTCCGCGCCGGAACGCCCCAGCACAATGGCCGGCAGGCCCGCGGCGATCGCGGTGGCGAAGCCGGTCCCGGCCATCGACAGGACGATGGCGTAGAAAGCGAGATGCGAGACCAGCGCCACATGGTCGAGAGCGCGATTGCCGGTCGAAGCCGGTACCGGCCGCACCGTCCGGATACGGACCGCAAAACGCAGCGTCATCAGGATCAGGATCAGGATCCCGCCTGCCATATGCCACCTGAGAACGTCCAGCCGCCTAGGGTCGGCGGCGGGCATTTGCCCAAGCCATGCGAATCCGACAATCAGCATCGCGACGATCAAGACGGCCAAGACCCAATGCAGGGTCACGAGCCATGGATGATATCGGTCGGACGACACCATGCCGGACGCTCCGGTTACCCTTGGCGATCGAGTTCGGCGGCCAGGCTTTCCATCAGCAGCCGACACCCCTCCTCGCGTCCCTGCGCGGAATCGGAGCCGTCGAAGAGCGTGAGCTGCTCTGTATAGGTGAGCCGCGTCCCCGTGCCCGAGGGAAGCAGCTCGATCGTGGTGAGCGACGCCGAAAAGGGATTGGCACCCATGCCCATCCGATACGTGAAGGCGAGGCGCCGATCGGGCACGATATCCTGGAATTCGGCGTCGATGCGGATTTCCGGGCCGTCCCCGAAGCTGAAGCGCGACACTTCGCGCCCGCCGATGCGGAAGTCGAAGGTGAATTCGTGCACTACGCACCCGTCGCTTTCGACACGCCACCGCCGAACCATGTCCTGGTCCGCAAAGGCGCGAAAGACCTTCGCGGGCGACTGACGATAGATACGCTCGACCTGGAAGGTGGCGTGATTGGCGGGCGGGAAATCGGCAAGGCGTTCGGCGGCGTAGGACATGGG
Organism: Sphingomonas sp.; assembly: GCA_019508115.1. GTDB lineage: Bacteria > Pseudomonadota > Alphaproteobacteria > Sphingomonadales > Sphingomonadaceae > Sphingomonas_I. The sequence goes on along the minus strand of JAEKMC010000069.1, from coordinate 54,875 downwards.
GCGTCTTCCTTCAAAGGTCATTGGAGATCGTCTGGAATTTCATCCGCTTCGTCGAGGATCTGGGCGAGGCGATCGAGGCGGCGTTCGATGAGGCTGCGCCGTTCGGCGATCCAATCGCCAAGCGCATTGAGCCCGCGCGTGTCGGCCTGGCAGACGCGCACGCGGCCGACCTTGGCGCTTCGCACCAGTCCGCATGTCTCCAGCACCTGGATATGTTGGACGACCGCGGCGAGCGTGATGTCGAACGGCCCGGCAATCTCGCTCACGCTAGCCTGCCCCCGGCTCAAGCGATCGAAGATCGCCCGGCGCGTGGGCTCGGCGAGTGCCCGAAGGCTGTTGTCGATCATGGAATAGTCAAGCATGGGCTTTACTATTGGCGTAACCCGTCGATTGTCAAGTGGCGACTTGAGTATTGGAATCCGGCCAAGGGCGAAAGGCGATGCGGATCGCAAGCGCGGTCACGCGGATCCGCGCCGGTTGGGACTGTGGAGGAAGTGGTGGGCCCGGCAGGACTCGAACCCGCAACCAAGCCGTTATGAGCGGCCGGCTCTAACCAATTGAGCTACAGGCCCCACGCAGCGCTCCGTTAGCGGAGCGCTGCCGCCGCTGGCAAGCGCAACCGTCGCTGTGAGCAAACGCAACCATTTTGGCGAGCATTTCGCTATGATGTTGCGTGGGGCGGAAATTATATTATGCATAGCCCCGAAAATAGAAACGGGATGATGCTGAAATGGGGGCGACGACTATCGACGAGCTGGACCGGTCGATCCTCGCCATCCTGCAGGAGGAAGGCCGGATCACCAATGTCGAGCTGGCGAGCCGGGTCGGCCTGACCGCCCCGCCCTGCCTGCGCCGGATGCGCGCGCTCGAGGAATCGGGCGTGATCAAGGGCTATCATGCCGAACTGGATCCCGGCGCGCTCGGCTACGGCATCATGGTGTTCGCGCTCGTCAGCCTGCGCAGCCAGGCCGAGGCCGATCTGCGCGCGTTCGAATCACATGTCGCGGAGCTTCCCGAGATTCGCGAATGCCATATGCTCAATGGCGAGATCGACTTCATCCTCAAGATCGTCGCGCACGACCTGCAATCCTTCCAGAATTTCCTGACTTCCAAGCTGACGCCCGCGCCCAACGTGGCGAGCGTCAAGACCTCGCTCACGATCCGCACGTCGAAGACGTCGTGCGGGATTCCGGTGGATCCGGCCTGATCGGCTATCCTATCGTCATGCCGGACCTGTTCCGGCATCCACGGGGAGGTTGTAGTGAAGCTGCCGGGTGGACCCCGGAACAAGTCCGGGGTGACGGACAAGCCTCACGCCAGCGCCCAAAAGAAAGGGCGGCCCGAAGACCGCCCTTCCCGTTTTCCGTGCGCTTGTTAGCGCTTATTTGGCAGGCGCGGCGGCCGGGGCCGCGGCAGGCGCGTCCTTGGCCGCATTGGGGACGGTCGGGTGGTCGAGGTGGACCAGCCAGAAGTCCGCGATCGGCTTGCGCACGCCGGTGACCGCCTGGAAGGCCGCCTTGGCGCCGGCAGTGTCGCCTGAAAGCGCGAGCGCCCAGCCCATGTGGAGATTGACCGTGCCGGGATCCACGCCCGCGCCACCCTTCGCGAGCGCGACCTTGTAGAGATCGACCGCCTTGGCATAGTCGCCATAGCCGACATAGGCATCGGCGGTGCTGAGCGCGGGCTTGCCGGTCGCGGCGGCGCGCGAAGCCTTGTCGGCGCCCGGCAGCGAGGCCTTGTCGGCCACGACCTTGCCCTTGACGATGCCCATCACGTCGGCCGCGTCATTCTTGCCGGTCAGGGTGACCTTGCCCTTGGCCGCGCCTTCCTGAAGCACGCTCATCGCCTCGTTGGGGAAGCGCAGATAGACATCGTCGGCATATTCGCGATAATCGTCGCCGCCTTCCATCGCGCCGGCGGCGCGGAGCAGACGGAGCATCTCCAGCCGGCCCTCATTGTCCAGCTTGAACTGCTGGGCATAGACCTCGAGCGCGCCGTTCCAATATTGCGGCTGCGGGGCCGAGGCGACCCATTTCAGGCACAAATCGAGCGTGAGCTGGTTGATCGCGGCCTGATCGGCGGGGTTCTTGTTCTTGTAACCAATCGAAACGCCACGCTGATACCATTCGGCCGGAACCGGCTGACCCGCTGCCTCGCGCTTGGCAGCTTCGTCCTTGAGCGTCTGGAGCGCCTGCACGGTCAAGCCCTGGAGTGCGGTCGACTCGACGATCAGGGGCACGAGGTCGGGATCGGCCGAGCCGGCCTTTTCGGCGGCCTGGAAGGCGGTCAGCGCCTTGGGGTAATTCTTCTTGTTATAGGCGATCTGGCCCTGCGCGAAGTAAAGCTGCTTCTGCGCATCGGCCGATGGCTTGCCGCTTTCGAGCATCAGATCGATCGAGTCGGAGAAGAGCTGCTCGTCCTTGTTCTTCTGATAGATCTGGTAGCCGACGCGGCCGACCATGAACTTGTCCTCGTTGTTCACCATCGCCGCCTTGGCGGTATTGTAGTTGGTGAGCGCGGTCGCGACATCGCCGGCGTCGGCTGCCTTCTGCGCATCGAACGCGGCCTTCTGCACGGCCGGCGTCGCCTTTTCAGCCGCCGCGGCCTGCTTGTCTTCCTTCTTCGCGAAGGCGGGCGCCGCCACGGCCATGCTGCCGAGCGCGATGGCCATCGCCATCCTGGACACAATCCTCATCTGCATCATCTCCCTCAGCCGGAAAAGAATAGGTCTTCCGGCATAATTAAGCGTGTCGTGACTAATAGCGCCCGCCCCTTGGAGCAAGCTGAACACAATATGGCGGGAAAGCGGCTGCGACCGATTGCCTGACTCGCGCGTCCGGCTTAGGCTGAATCCATGTTCCGTCGCCTCTTCCTCGATCACCCCGCCAGCGTCGACGAAAGCTATGGCGAGCATTTCCGCGTCGCGGCCGGCTTCGGCTGGGCCATGCTGCTCGGCGCACTCGGCGCGTTCGTCCACGCGCTGATACCCGCATTGTGCCAGCGGACGGGCAGCACCACGGTCAAGACGCTCCACAAGCGCCTGACGCACGACCCGCAGCGCGACGGCAAAAGGCCCGAGTTCGAGATCTAGGTTTCTGCCGGTCGCGCACCGGCCCGTTTCCAGCCCTGCCGAAACCGAACCCAAGCGTAACGTTATCCCCAGCTTTTGTTGCGTTTCCTCTCGCGTACGCGCGTGTGCGCATACGCGCGGGGTGGCTTTATCGTCCGGCGATGCTTAGATGAGTGGCGCGGCGCAGCGCCGCTCCACCAACAGAACGGATCAGCTTCTTGGCCACGACCCCGCCGGTTATCGACGGCAGCGATATTTCCCCGATCAACATCGTCGACGAAATGAAGTCGAGCTATCTCGACTATGCCATGTCGGTCATCGTCGCGCGCGCGCTTCCCGACGTGCGCGACGGCCTGAAGCCGGTCCACCGCCGCATCCTCTACGCCAGCCAGGAAGGCGGGTTCGTCCCCGGCCGCCCCTATCGCAAGTCCGCCAAGATCGTCGGCGACGTGATGGGCAATTACCATCCGCATGGCGACAGCGCGATCTACATGGCGCTCGCGCGCATGGCGCAGGATTGGTCGATGCGGCTGCCGCTGATCGACGGCCAGGGCAATTTCGGATCGATGGATCCGGATATGCCGGCATCGATGCGCTATACCGAGGCGCGCCTCGCCAAATCGGCGATGGCCCTGCTCGAGGATATCGAGAAGGACACGGTCGATTTCGGCCCGAATTATGACGGCTCGCGCGACGAGCCGTTGGTCTTGCCGGCGCGCTATCCCAATCTGCTGGTCAACGGCGCCGGCGGCATCGCCGTCGGCATGGCAACCAACATCCCGCCGCATAACCTTGGCGAAGTGCTGCTCGCCTGCAAGGCGATGATCGCCAGCATGCTGTCGGGGGATTATCTCAGCAACGAAGACCTGATGGAGATCGTGCCGGGGCCGGACTTCCCGACCGGCGGCCTGATCCTCGGCCGCGGCGGCGCGCGCAACGCCTACAGCCTCGGCCGCGGATCGATCATGATGCGTTCGCGCCACACGGTCGAGGAAGGCCGGGGCGACCGCCGTTCGATCGTGCTCACCGAAATCCCCTATCAGGTCGGCAAGGCCGGGTTGGTCGAGGGGATCGCCGAGGCGGCCAAGGACAAGCGTATCGAGGGCATCAGCGACATTCGCGACGAATCCAACCGGTTCGGCGTGCGGATCGTGATCGACCTGAAGCGCGACGCGACCCCAGACGTGGTGCTCAACCAATTGTGGCGCCACACCCAGGCGCAGACCAGCTTCCCGGCCAACATGCTCGCGTTGCGCGGCGGCCGGCCCGAAGTGCTGACGCTCAGGGACATCATCGAGGCCTTCATCAGCTTCCGCGAGGAAGTGATCACGCGCCGTTCGAAGTTCGAGCTGCTCAAGGCGCGCGAGCGGGCGCACATCTTGCTGGGGCTGGTGATCGCGGTCACCAATCTCGACGAGGTGGTGAAGATCATCCGTGGTTCCTCAAGCCCGGCCGCGGCGCGCGCCGCCTTGCTCGCGCGTGAATGGCCGATCGCCGAGATCGCTTCCTATATCCAGCTGGTCGAAGCGGTCGAAACCGAGATCGAGGGCGACAGTTATCAGCTTTCGGAATTCCAGGTCCGCGCGATCCTCGATCTGCGGCTGCACCGCCTGACCGCGCTCGGGCGCGACGAAATTGGCGGCGAACTCAAGACGCTCGCGGATTCGATCGGTGAATTGCTCCACATCCTGGGCAACCGGCCGCGCCTGTTCGAGGTGATGCAGGAAGAGCTGGACGCGATCCACGCCGCCTTCGCCACCCCGCGCAAGACCGAGATCGCGCCTGCCGGCGACGATATCGAGGACGAGGATCTGATCGAGCGCGAGGACATGGTCGTGACCGTGACGCTCGGCGGCTATATCAAGCGCACCCCGCTCGCGACCTTCCGCACACAGGCGCGCGGCGGCAAGGGCCGTTCGGGCATGTCGACCAAGGACGAGGATGCGATCACCGAATTGTTCGTGACCTCGACGCACACGCCTGTCTTGTTCTTCTCGACCGCGGGCAAGGTCTATCGCCTCAAAGTCTATCGCCTGCCCGAGGGCGCGCCGCAGGCGAAGGGTCGTTCGATGAACAACCTGCTGCCGCTGGCGGAGGGCGAGACGATCTCCACCGTGCTACCCTTGCCCGAGGACGAGGCGGAATGGGGCAAGCTCCACATCATGTTCGCCACGGCCAAGGGGCTGGTACGCCGCAACAGCATGGATGCCTTCACCAACATCCGCGCGAGCGGCAAGCTCGCGATGCGCTTCGGCACGGACGAGGAAAGCGACGACGCGACCGACCGCCTGATCGGCGTCTCGCTGCTGACCGAGGAGGACGACGTCCTGCTCGCGACGCGCAACGGCAAGGCGATCCGCTTCTGCGCGACCGACGTGCGCGAATTCCAGAGCCGCACCTCCGCCGGCGTGCGCGGCGCCAGGCTGATCGGCGATGACGAGGTCATCTCGATGTCGATCCTCAAGGGCTTCGCCGCGACACCCGACGAGCGCGAGGATTATCTGCGTCATGCGCCGTGGCGCGAACGCGGCGACGACGCCGCGCCGAGCAGCCCACGCGAAATGTCGGACGAACGGTTCGAACAATTCCGCGAGTCGGAAGAGTTCATCATGACCGTTTGCGCGAACGGCTATGGCAAGCGCAGTTCCGCCTATGAATATCGCCGCACCAGCCGCGGCACGCAGGGCATCACCAATATCGGCAATCTGGAGCGTAACGGCGCGGTCGTCGCCAGCTTCCCGGCGCATAATGGCGAGCAATTGATGCTCGTCACCGACCAGGCCAAGCTGATCCGCATGTCGGTGGGCGACACGCGCGTGATTGGGCGCGGATCGGCGGGCGTGCGTCTGTTCAATGTCGCCGACGACGAGCATGTCGTCTCGGCCGCGCGGATCGAGGAAAGCGAAGACGAAGCCGAGGCCGACGTTCGCAGCGAGGCGGATATCACCGCACCCGCGACCGATCCGCAGACCGAGGGCGACACAAACGAGGATCTGGCGGACGGCAGCGAGGCGGACGGCCCGACCGAATAAGGGCCGACCATCACTCGCTTCGCCCGGCGGCGCTGAGGAGACGAAAATGCCCGATTCGATCGCTTACAAGGTGCTGACCGCGGACCAGCTCGACGCGCTCGAACATCAGGGCAGCTTCGCCGGTGCGCCGGTGGATCTGGCCGACGGCTATATCCACCTTTCCACCGCCGATCAGCTGGCGGGCACGATCGACAAGCATTTCGCCGGCCAGACCGGACTGCAACTGGTCGCGGTCGACCTGGAGGCGTTGGGCGACGCGGTGAAATGGGAGGAATCGCGCGGGGGCGCGCTCTTCCCGCACATCTACGGCGCACCGATCACGCTCGACGTGGTCCTGGCCTATAGCCCGCTCGAATATGAGCCCAACGGTGAAATACGGCTGCCGGTTACGGGGTGAGGCCGTTGTTCCCCGCCGAAAGCCGGGGTCCAGTTGTGACCGTGGGCCTGGGCCCCGGCTTTCGCCGGGGAACAGCCATCAACTTCCACCAAACTCACGCTCATACAGCGCAACCGTATCGAGAAGCTCCTTCGATGCCCCTCCCCTGCCACTCCGCGCGATCCTTGCCCTGATCAGGGCCGCCTGCTTGCGGCAAATATCCTGCAGCGTTTCCCGGGACAGGAGCCCCTCCTTGGCAGCGACGCGCCAGGCGACGATCATCGGAAGCATCGTGGCAAAGCCATTGTCCGAACTGCTCAGGACCGCATCGTAAGTCGGCAATCCGGCGGCGGCCGCCTCAGCCGGGTCGGCCATCAGCGCGACCATCCGCTCCTTCCAACGGCGATCCGCCTTTGCGAGCGTAACCGCCTTCGCGCGCTCGTCCGCTATTTGTGGGTCGAGGACCTTGTTCCCGTCGAGAATGGCCGGCGCGGCGAGCGAGGTGTCGCAGCGATAGTCCGGCGTGGCCGTGAAGCGATCGAGATAGTTTTCCAGCGTCGACGGCGCACGCGAATAATGGAGCGGGACGGTGCGGCATGTCTGCGGCCGCGCCTCATAGATCGTGCAGAGATTGTCGGCCAGAGCCGGGCAGCGCCCTTGTCCCTCGTCGTCGGCGATGGCGGAGATATCGAGAAATATTTGCCGGTCACGGCTTTTGTCGATCCGCCGGCTCGCGAACAGGCGCAGATGCCGCTCCGCCTCGTCGAGCGCGGGACGGAGCGGAATCCGGCTCCCCCGATCGCGCCACCAGCGCCCCGCCCATTCGGACCGATCGCCGAGCGGCAGGCTGTGGATCCGGAAGAGCAAGGACGTGACGAACGTGCCGGCCAGGCCGGTCGCCTCGCTCAGCTCCATCTCCGGCGCTCTGTTGCAGCAGCGCCCGCATGACGTGCAGGCGAAGCGGCGTACATCCGACGGCATGGATCAGCCGGTCTCGCCCGTCCCGCCGGGCTCGCGCTTGCGCTCCGCCCGCGCGACACGCACCCATTCGAGGATCACGAAGCCGATGCCGAGCAGCCCGATCCACGCCGCGAAACGGAACATGGTCGGGTAACCATAGGTCTGGATTCCTTCGCCGAATGCGCCGCGTCCGAGCGCACCGATCAGCAAGGTGAGCGACGAGAGCAGCGCATATTGTACCGCGCTGTGCTTCTTGGACGTGATCGAGGAGAGATAGGCGACATAAGCGCCGCCCGCCAAACCGCTGCAATTATTCTCCAGTCCGATCGTCAGCAGCAGCCGGTTCATGCGCGGATCGAAGCCGAACAAAGCGGTGAGCCGGTCGAGCCGGGTCAGATGCGAGAAGCCGTCGAGCCAGGCGCCGCCCGCCGCAAGATCGGCGTAGAGCAGGTTGGCGACGGCGGTGATCACCGCGCCCACGAGCAAGGTCGGCATGCGGCCGATCGTCGCGAACAGCACGCCGCCGAGCGCGATGCCCGTCATCAGCATGAACACGCCGAATATCTTGGAGGCGAAGGCGACCTCGTCGTTCGTGTAATGCATCTCCTGCAGGTAGAAGGGATAAGCGAACGGGCCCCATATCGACTCGCACAGGCGATAGGTCAGGATCAGGCCGAGCACGATGATCGCGCCCCAGCCCAGCCGCTCGATCAATTCGCCCAAAGGCAGGACCAGCGAGCGATACAGACGATCCGTGCCGCGTGCGAGCGTGCCGCCGGGTTGCGACTGGTCGAGCGAAGCGCTCCGGTTCAACCAGGCGGCGACGACCGCCGGCGCGATGATGGTCGCGATCACGATCCATGGGCCGAAATTCCTCGTGAAGTCCCCCGCCGATACGGGCTTTCCGTCGGGGCCGGGACCATGAAGCGCCTTCACCATGAAGGCCGCCAGCGTCGCGATCGCCCAGATCCAGCCAATGCCGACGATGATCAGGCCGATCATGCGCGTGCGCCGATCCGGAACTGCAAAACCCGCAAGTGGTGCGCCTTCGTGCGCGGGCGCGGGCGTATCGGGCGCGGCGAAGGTCGCGAGCATCATCAATGCCATCAGCCCGCCCATGATCGCATAGACCGACTGCCAGCTCATCCGGGCGGCCAGCATCAGCGCGAACGCACCGCCGAATAATGCCGCGAGCCGGAAGCCGAACTGGTAGATGGAGGAGAGGATTTCGACCGTGGCGCGCTCGTCCGCGACATCGACGCGCCAGGCATCAATCGCGATATTCTGCGTCGCCGAGAAGAAAGCGCCGATCACGGCGATGCCCGCGACGGCGCCCAGCGACACCGCCGGATCGGTCGTCGCTAGGCCGAGGAAGCAGAGCGCCAATATCACTTGGCAGAGCAGGATCCAGCTTCGCCGGCGCCCGAGCTTCGCCAGCAAAGGCGGGCGCCATTGATCGACCAGGGGCGACCACAGGAACTGAAAGCCGTAGGCGAGCCCGATCCACGAGAGGATGCCGATGGTGGCGAGGCTGATCTTGGCCTCGCCCAGCCAGGCGTTGATCGTGCCGATCAGAAGCGTGAAGGGCAGCCCGGCAGAGAAACCGAAGGCGAGCATCAGCCCGGTCTTGCGGTCCGTGAGCGCCCTGCGAAGCAAAGCGAATCCGCCGATCTTTTCCGCCATTTGCCCCTCGCCCTCTGCCGATTTAGCCGGAGCTTAGAAGGAAAGCCGTCGCGAGTGAAACAGGCTTTGTCCCTACGGCCGTCATTCCCGCGAAGGCGGGAATCCACCGGGAGGTCAACGCCAAGCCGCGGAGTGGATTCCCGCCTTCGCGGGAATGACGGACAAGGGCTCAGGCCGCCACGGCTACCTAAGTCGCAAACAAGGTGAAGCTGCGCGGCGGGCGTTTGGCCGGCTTGCCGGATAATTTGGCATCGACCAACTCGATCGCCGCAAGCAAATCGCGCTGGCTATAGGGTTTGGACAGCAAACCTACCGCCAGATCCTTCACATTCTCGGGCGGGCTGCCGGTGACGAAGATCAGGGGCACGCCTTTTTGCTGCGCGGCGCGCGCGACATCCTGGCCGCAACCGCCGTCGGACAGATTGACATCCGCCAGCACCAGATCGACCTGCTCAGTGATCGCCCCGACCGCTTCGGACACGGTATCAACCGTGGCGACGATCTCATAGCCCGCGTCACGCAGGAAATGCTCGTTGTCGAACGCAACCAAGGGCTCATCCTCGACGATGAGGATGCGCCGCAACGTGCGCTCACGCCTGCCGAACACCATGACTCCTTCCCTTGTTGGGCGGGCTTGACGGCCCGCCCCTTTGCCCCGACCACGACGCCTTCCGGGTGAAAGAGAGCGACGTGGCGAAACGCATTACCATATTGATCCTCGTCGCGATGATTCTGGGAATCATCGTCGGCTTCATCCTCAATCAAACAGTCACCGATTCATCCGCTGCCGCAACGATCGCGGATGCGCTTTCGATCCTGACCGGCCTGTTCCTCAAGCTGATAAAGATGATCATCGCGCCCTTGGTGTTCGCGACCCTGATGGGCGGCATCGCGCATATGGGTGACAGGTCGGCGTTGGGGCGGATGGGCGCGCGCACGATCGGCTGGTTCCTATTGGCCGGCTTCGTCTCGATCGGGCTCGGCCTGCTGTTCGTGAACGTGATCCGCCCGGGCGTGGGCGTCGGGCTGCCCCTGCCGCCCGCCAACGAAGCGAACGGGATCGCGCAGGCACATTTCGTGCTCAAGGACTTCATCCTCGATCTGGTGCCCGCGTCGATCTTCGACGCGCTCGCGAAGAACGCGATCCTGCAGATCGTGGTGTTCGCGACCTTCGCCGGCGTCGCGGCCACCGCGATCGGCGAGAAAGCGGCGCCGATCGTGAAGGCGATGGATTCGCTCGCGCAATTGATGCTGCAGATCACCGATTACGTCATGCGCCTCGCGCCGTTCGCGGTGTTCGCGGCGGTGACGAGCGCGGTGATGAAGGAAGGCCTGGGGATCGTCATCACCTTCGGCTATTTCATGGGCGGTTTCTATCTGGCGCTGGCATGCCTGTGGGCGGTGCTGTTCGGCGTCGCGGCGGTCGCGGTCGGCGGTCCACGCGCCAAGGAGCTGTTCCTGCACATCCGCGCGCCGTTCCTGATCGCCTTCTCGACCGCGTCGTCGGAGGCCGCCTTTCCACGCACGCTGGAGGCGCTCGAGCGGTTCGGCGTGCCGCCGCGGATCGCGGGTTTCGTGCTGCCGCTGGGCTATTCGTTCAATCTCGACGGCTCGATGATGTATTGCAGCTTCGCGACGATGTTCATCGCGCAGGCCTATGGCATCCACCTCTCGATCACGCAGCAGCTGACGATGATGCTGCTCTTGATGGTGACGTCGAAGGGCATCGCCAGCGTGCCGCGCGCAAGCCTGGTCGTGATCTCCTCCACGCTCGGCGCCTTCCATATCCCGGAGGCGGGACTGCTGCTGATCCTCGCGGTCGATCAGTTCCTCGACATGGGACGGACCGGCACCAACGTCGTCGGCAATGCCGTCGCGTCGACCCTGGTGGCGAAGTGGGAGAAGGCACTGGAGCCTTCCTCTGGGACCGCTGCTCAGTCCTAAGTCCGTTCGCCCTGAGCGAAGTCGAAGGGCGCTGCGACACAGTTGGGGAGCGTGCTTCGACTTCGCTCAGCACGAACGGGGGTGTGCAGTGCCTCAGCGCGCGATCGTGCGTCCCATCGAAGCGATCGTGGTCGACGGATCGAACGCGGTGAAACCGTCATAGAGGACGCGCGTCGCCAGGGCGATGTTGCGATCGCGCTCCCATTCGGTGCGCATTCCCTTGGCAAAGACCGCGATCGCCAGATGATGTCCGTTGGGCAAGGTCACGATGCCCACGTCATCGGACACGCCGGCGAGCGTGCCGGTCTTGTGCGCGACGGGGGTGCCGGCGGGGAGCTGGCCCTTGAGCCGGCTGCGCCCGGTGATGCAGCGCGCCATCACGTCGAACAGATATTCGGTGCTCCGCTCGCTCAGCAGCGCGCCCTTGTGCAATTTGGCGAGCAAGTGGACCATCGCCGAGGGTGTCGACGTATCGCGCGCATCGCCGACGAAGGCCGGATCGATCTGGCCATCGTCGTTCAGCGTCGCCGATTGTGCGACCTCGAGCGGCGTGCGGGGCAGGTTCACCGGCACCCGCCGACCGGTCCAGCCGCGATCGTCGTGGACCAGGCGCGCGATCGTGCGGTCCATGCGCTGGCCACGGACACCCGCACGCGACAGCCAGGCATTGACCGCGCCAGGCCCGCCCACCGCCCTCAACAGGATGTCGGCGGCGCCGTTGTCGCTGCGAATCAGCATCCGCTCCATCAGCTGGCTCGCGGTCAACTTTGCGCGGCGGCCGTAGCGATAATGCTGGTCGAGATCGAAGCGGCCATTGTCCACGCCCGCCAGATAGGCGCCGGCGATCGCGACCTTGACCGTGCTCGCCATCGGGAAAGGATGGCTGCCCGCGAAGGTGACGGTTTTGCCCGTTTCGAGATCGGTCGCGGCGATTCCGAGCCGGCCGTCATTCACGTTGGCGAGCGTGCCGAGCTGCTCGGCGAGCGTCGGCATGCGCGCCGCTTCGACCTGGAATTGGCTTCCGTAACCAAGCGGAGCCTGCGCCGAAAGCGCGGTTACGAGCAGGCTCATGCCTGCCAAGATCGTGAATCTACGCCCCTTTTTACCCGTCACGCTATCCCACCGCCCACTTATCCACAGCACTAGGAATCAATAGAACGGCTTTTTGACAAGCTTTTTGTGGGAAAGTTGCGACGTGCACGTCTAGAAACGCGACGTGTCGCAAAAATCACCCCCCGAAAGTCCGTCCGCCAAAGGCGGCCGTGAGCCCCAGCGTATCGCGAAATTGCTCGCCCGTGCGGGCATCGCCTCGCGCCGCGAGATCGAGCGCATGATCGAGGCGCGCCGAATCGCGATCGACGGCAAGCCGATCGAGACGCCCGCCACCGTCCTGACCTCGCTTCACGGCGTGACGGTCGACGGCAAGCCCGTGCAGGCGCCTGCCCCTGCCCGATTGTTCCTGTTCCACAAACCCGCGGGTCTGCTCACGACCGAGCGCGATCCCAAGGGCCGTCCCACCATCTATGACAAATTGCCGCCCGACCTGCCGCGCGTGGTTCCGGTCGGGCGGCTCGATCTCAATACCGAAGGCCTGCTGCTGCTCACCACCGACGGCGAACTCAAGCGACAGCTGGAATTACCTTCGGTGGGCGTCGAGCGCTCGTACCGCGCACGCGCCTTCGGCAACGTGACGCAGGCGCAGCTCGAAAGCCTGATCGAAGGGGTCGAGATCGAGGGCGTGCGCTACGGATCGATCGACGCCAATCTCGAACGCCGCACCGGCGCCAATGTGTGGATCGAGATGCGGCTGAAGGAGGGCAAGAATCGCGAGGTGCGGCGCGTGCTCGAATATCTCGGGCTGCAGGTCAGCCGCCTGATCCGCACCGCCTACGGCCCATTCATCCTGGACGATTTGCCCGTCGGCGAGGTGGGCGAGGTGCGACAGCATGATCTGGTCGCGTTCCGGAAGACGCTCAAGGCTGCGCCACATATGCCCAGTGGCGGCGCGAAACCGCCGACGCTGCAATCCACAGCCCCCGCCGCACCGGGGGGTCGCCGCGGACGCCCCCGCCATCGATCGGGCCCGGCGCCCGCCAAGCCCCGGAGCTGATCGATGCGAATCATCGCGGGTGAATGGCGCGGGCGCGTGCTCAAGGCGCCGCCGGGAGCGACGACGCGGCCGACCGGAGACCGGATGCGCGAGGCGCTCTTTTCGATCCTGACCAGCCGGCTGGGTTCGTTCGAGGGATTAGCTGTGGCCGATATCTTCGCGGGATCGGGTGCGCTCGGGCTGGAGGCGCAGTCGCGCGGCGCCGCCTTCTGCACCTTCGTCGACCAGGATCGCGACGCGGTGCGCGCCATCAAGGCCAATATCGAGATGCTCGGCGCGAAAGGCGAAGTGCTGCCGATCGGGGTTTCGAGCATCGGCCCGGCGCGGCGCGCTTACGATCTGCTGATGTTCGACCCGCCTTATGGCAGCGGCGGCGCGGGCGCATTGCTGGAGAAGATGACGCGGCTCGGCTGGGCGGCGCCATCGGCCTGGGCGACGATCGAGACGCGCAATGACGAGACCGTCTCGGCCGACGGCTGGGCGCTCGATACCGAGCGCCGCTACGGCATCGCTAAGCTGTCCGTGCTTTGCCGAACAGCGCCAGCGCAACCAGACTGATCAGGGCCGCGCCGCCCGAATAGAGGCCGACCGCCATCAGCCCATAATTCTTCGACAAAGCGGTCGCGACCATCGGCGTGAGCCCGCCGCCGAGCACGCCCGCGACGTTGAACGCCATCGACACGCCCGTATAGCGCACCCGCGCCGGGAACAGGCTGGGGAGCCATGCACCGAGCGGGCCGTAGACGAAACCCATCAACGTGAGCGACAGCGACAGGAACAGAAAGACCTGGAAGAGCGAGCCCGACAGCATCATCGGGGCCATCAGCAAGCCCGCCGCCATCGTGCCGACGCAGCCCGCCATCAGCACCCGCCGCTCGTCGAAATGGCGGTCCGACAACCAGGCTGAGAGATAGATGCCGACCGCCATGAACAGGATCGCGCCAAGCTGGACGGTGAGGAAGTCCTTGGCGCTGTAAGCGAGCGTCTTGGTCCCGTAGTTCAGCGCGAAGGCAGTCGCGACATAATAAAGCGCGAAGCAAGCGATCGCCCCGACCGTGCCCACCGCGAGCGCACCGAAATGGCGCGATACGAGCTCTCCGAACGGCACCGTCGGCGGCGGCGCTTCGGCCAGGGCGGCGGCGAATTCGGGCGTTTCGGTCAGGCGCAGGCGGATCCAGAGGCCGACCACCACCAGCAGCGCGGACAAAGCGAAGGGGATGCGCCAGCCCCAATCGTGGAACTGCGCCGGGGTGAGCCATGCGCCGAGGATCAGGAACAGGCCGTTGGCGGCGATGAAACCGACCGGCGCGCCCATTTGCGGGAACATGCCGAAGCGTGCGCGCTTGCCCTCCGGCGCATTCTCGACCGCGAGCAAGGCTGCCCCGCCCCATTCGCCGCCAAGGCCAAAGCCCTGCCCGAAACGCAGGACACACAGCAGCAAAGCCGCGATCCAGCCCGCCTGGATATAGGTGGGCAGCAACGCCACCAGCGTGGTCGAGATGCCCATCGTCAGCAGCGAGGCGACGAGCGTCGATTTGCGGCCGATGCGATCGCCGAAATGGCCGAAGAAGAGCGAGCCTAAAGGACGGGCGACGAAGGCGACCCCGATCGTCGCCAGTGATGCCAACTGACCCATGGCTTTCGAGGCCTGCGGAAAGAAAAGCTCCCCGAACACCAGCGCCGCGGCGGTGGTGTAGACGTAGAAATCGTAGAATTCGATGCTGGTGCCGATCAGGCTCGCCGCCAGCACGCGGCGCGTCGAAGGCGCTGCTTGTTTCGCCATATCCCTCTCCCCGCTGCGGCCGGATGCGGCCTTCTGGGGAGGGATTGGCGCGGCGGGCGGCGGCGGTCAACCGCCGCCCGGCTTCGAGGGTTCAGACCCTGATCATTTATGCCTGCGGTGATGGACCATATGCCCGCGGTGATGGGCCGGCACGCCCGCGCTGCTGGCGCCTTCGTGCGTCTGGACGCAACGGTCTTGCACTCCGCGCGAGCAGGGCGGGTAATTGGTCGTGTCGGGCGGCGTCGGCGCGACCGTGCTTGCCGGCGGACTTGGATTGCTCATCGGCGTAGCCGGAGCGGTCGAATCCATCGGGGCCGGCGCGGGAGGCGGCGGCGTGGTGGTGTCGGGCGCGGGCATCGGCGCGGTCGGAGGTGGTGCTGGTGTGTCGGGCGTCGTGGTTTGCGCGACGGCGGCGCCGGCGATCAACGACGCTGCGATCAGGAACGTGGCTTTCACGGGTCGTACTCCTTGGCTCACGAATCTTGTGAACCGTTCCCGCTTTGCCGGCGGGGGCGGCGCGGAACCTACGGCGCTCAAGCCGGAAAGTTCCGCGCCCGAGACGATCAGTGATGCCGACGCGTCTTATGTACTGCGCCGCGCTGCAGGCATTTGTCGGTCACGCTGCGCGAGCAGACCGGATAGTTGGACGTATCCGTCGCCGTCTGCGGATTGTTTGCGACGCCCATACTGCTGTCACTCGTCGCGGGCGGTGCCGTGGGTGCGGGCGCGGTGGCATCCATGCTGCTGGCCGGCGCGGCAGGAGCAGGAGCGGTCGTATCCATGCTGGTCGTGGGTGGGGCGGTAGGAGTGGTCGCGCCGGCAGCCGGCGGCGTATTGGCAGGCGCATTGGCGTCGGGGGCCGTCTGCGCGACCGCGGCGGTGCCCATCAGGGCGGCGATCATGAAAAGGGGAGCCTTCATGGGAAATCTCCTTGAAATGCCGGGATTGGGACTCGACACGGCCCTACCGCTCAAAGCCCGGGAAAGTTCCGCGTCCCGTCACACATCAGCACCCGACCGGCTCGGCGACAAACGGTTGCCCCGGCCCTTGTCGTTCCCTACCTGTTCACGCGTGAGTCTCCCTGCCCCCTCCCCCGACGACCCGCTCTATCTGCGGGGCCTGAACGAACCGCAGCGCGAGGCGGTGCTGACCACCGACGGCCCGGTGCTGGTGCTGGCGGGCGCGGGCACGGGCAAGACCGCGGCGTTGACCGCGCGGCTCGCCCACCTGATC
This sequence comes from Sphingomonas sp., assembly GCA_019508115.1. Lineage (GTDB taxonomy): Bacteria > Pseudomonadota > Alphaproteobacteria > Sphingomonadales > Sphingomonadaceae > Sphingomonas_I. The sequence goes on along the minus strand of JAEKMC010000069.1, from coordinate 38,684 downwards.
GCGACGCGGCGCGCCTGGCCGAGCGAGATTCTTGCCGTCACCTTCACCAACAAGGCCGCACGCGAGATGCGCGAGCGGGTCGAGCGGATCACCGGTGGCGCGGTCGAGGGCATGCCCTGGCTCGGCACCTTCCATTCGATCGCGGCCAAGATGCTGCGGCGGCATGCCGAACTGGTCGGCTTGCAGGGCAATTTTACGATCCTCGACACGGACGACCAGCTGCGTTTGCTCAAGCAGCTGATCCAGGCGGCGGACATCGACGAGAAACGCTGGACCGCGCGCGCTCTCGCCGGGCTGATCGACCGGTGGAAGAATCGCGGCTGGACACCGGCGGAGGTCGATGCCGCCGAGAGCGAGCAATTCGCGAATGGCCGCGGACGCGATTTCTATGCGGCTTATCAGGAGCGGCTGAAAGCCGTGAATGCGTGTGATTTCGGTGACTTGCTGCTGCACATGCTCGTCATCCTGAAGAAGCATCGCGACGTGCTGGAGCTCTACCAGCAGCGCTTCCGTTACATTCTTGTCGACGAATATCAGGACACCAATGCCAGCCAATATCTGTGGCTGCGGCTGCTCGCGCAGGAGCGCAAGAATATCTGCTGCGTCGGGGACGACGACCAGTCGATCTATTCATGGCGCGGGGCAGAGGTTGCCAATATCCTACGGTTCGAGCGTGATTTTCCCGGCGCGAAGGTGATCAGGCTCGAGCAGAATTACCGCTCGACGCCGCACATCCTCGCCGCGGCGTCTGGGGTGATCGCGCATAATGGCGGGCGCCTCGGCAAGACCTTGTGGACGCAGGAATCGACCGGCGAGAAGGTGCGCGTGGTCGGCGTTTGGGATGGGCCGGAAGAAGCCCGCCGCGTCGGCGAGGAGATCGAGAGCGCGCAACGCGGCGGCACCACGCTCGACCGGATCGCGATCCTGGTGCGCGCGCAATTCCAGACGCGCGAGTTCGAGGACCGCTTCATCGCGATCGGCCTGCCCTATCGCATCGTCGGCGGCTTCCGCTTCTACGAACGCGCCGAGATCCGCGACGCGCTGGCCTATCTGCGCGTGATCGCGCAGCCGGCGGACGACCTCGCCTTCGAACGGATCGTCAACGTACCCAAGCGCGGCATCGGCGACAAGGCGATGGCCAAGCTGCACCAATTGGCGCGCGGTCAGGGCATGCCGCTCACGCTCGCCGCTGCACGCATCCTCGACACGGACGAACTCACGCCGCAGGCGCGGCGCGCGCTCGGCAATCTGATCGGCGACATTGCGCGCTGGCGCTCCAAACTCGACGAACTGCCGCATGCCGAGCTTGCGCGGCTAATGCTCGACGAGAGCGGCTATACCGGCATGCTCCAGGCCGAGCGTTCGACCGAGGCCACCGGACGGCTCGAGAATCTGACCGAGTTGGCGCGTGCGATGGAGGAATATGAGACGCTCGGCGCATTCCTCGAGCATGTCAGCCTCGTCATGGACAATGACGCCAATGCCGATGAGGCCAAGGTCACGATCATGACGATCCACGCCGCCAAGGGACTGGAATTCGACACGGTGTTCCTGGCGGGTTGGGAGGAAGGCGTCTTCCCCTCACAACGTTCGCTCGACGAGGGCGGCACCGCCAGCCTGGAGGAGGAACGCCGCCTCGCTTACGTCGCGATCACGCGCGCACGGCGACGGGCCTACATCTTCCACGCCGCCAATCGCCGCATTTACGGCCAATGGACCTCGTCCATCCCCTCGCGTTTCGTCAACGAGCTGCCGGCCGAGCATATCGACAGCGAAACCACGATGAGCGGCGGTGAAAGCCTGTGGCGCGCGCAATGGAGCGAGCAGGCCGACCCGTTCGCGCACGTCGCCCGCGCCGCGACGCGCGGCCCCGGCTGGCAACGCGCGGTCGGCAAGCCGCTCGACATGAGCCCGACACGGCTGGCCGAGGTGAAGGCGAGTGCCGCCAGCTTCGCCGCGAAACCGCGGAGCGATATCGCGCTGGGGCAGCGCGTGTTTCATTCGAAATTCGGCTACGGGCTGGTTGCGGAGATCGAGGGCAACAAGCTGGAGATCGATTTCGAGCATGCCGGCCGCAAACGCGTGCTCGACAATTTCATCCAGCCGGCTTGATCTGCTCAATTCGGCGGCGCGGCCTGGCTCATCAGCGCGAGCGGACGGTCGTCATTGTCCTTGAAGAAGGCCATCCATTCCTCGGCTCCGTCCTCATGGCGATGGATCATGTGCGGGGCATGGGTGAAAAGGACGCCCTTGGCTTCGAGCCTTCGTTGTTCGGCATGGATGTCGCCGACACGGAAATAGAGGATCGATTCCGCCGCTCCATCGCCGTCTCCCTGTGACAGGAAGAGCCGCACCCCGCCGCAATCGAAAAAGGCGAGCGTGCCGTAGGTGTAAAGATGGCGCAGGCCCAACGTCTCGCCATAAAAGGCGCTGGCCGCGGCGATATCCCGCACGCTGCGCGCGATCTGGCCGATTGCGCCGAAGTCCGTCTCCATCCCCATGCCATGCTCCTGTCTCGCGAGGTGGCTGTCCAGCCGTACGCCGTTCCATCGCCGCAGTTCGCCCCTGCTCGAGAGCCCCAGTTTCTGCAGCACGTTGGCGACGTGGAATTTGACCGCGTCCGTGCTGACGCCGAGCATCGCGGCGATCGCGGGATTGGTCATGCCATGGCGAACCTTGTCGGCCACGCGCCATTCCGCGGGCGTCAATATGTCGCCGTGCGGCGGCCGTCCGCGCTCCTTCCGGTTCGTCATGCGGCGCAGTTTAGCGCGCCAAGGCCCGATTTTCCCTACCCGTGCGCCCGCGCGGGCTACAGTGCGTTGCGCAAGAAGGCCGGAAGGTTGGGGTTGGCCTTGATCGCGGGGATGAAGCCGGGGTCGTCGACGGCGGTGATGGGTGGCAGCGTCATCGGTTGCAACGGGGGCGCCGCGGCCAGCGAGAAGGCCTCGATCAGCCCGCCCGGCGGCACCGGATCGAGTTCCATGTCGATGCTGATCGCGGGTTCACGCGGCATGTTCAGCGCCATGAGGGTCGCGCTCGGCGTGGCGGGCACCAGATTGGGCAGATTCTGCAACCCATATGAAAGCTTGGTGGTGGCGGTGGCCAGCGAAAGGCCCGCGAGCGGGTCGCTGCCCGGCTCGGTCAAATCGAGGCTGTAGCTGATTCCGCCCACCAGCACATGTTCCTGCCGGCCGGCATCGAAATCGAGGAAGCCCATCCGGCCATAGCGCGGCCTTCCCCCGATCACGACCGCGAGGACATCGGATTCGGTGGTGTCGATCAAAAGGTCGAATGGATCGCCTTTAACGCCATCCACGATGAGCAGGTCCGCTTTCTTCCCCGGCTGGATCGTGCCGACCAGGCCGTCCCAGCCCAACATCTTCGCGGGCGTGGACGTCACCATCCGAACCAGTTCCTCGGAGGTGAAGAGCCCGCCCAGATTACCGCTCACGATCCGCGCGATCTTGAGCTCGCCGAGGATATTCTTGCTCCCGCTGGGCGACCAGTCCGACCCCAATGCGATGGTCATTCCCTGCGCCTTGGCCTGGGCGATATCGCTGGTCTGCCCGTAGAGCAGGAAGTTGGACAAAGGCGACCAGACCATGCCCGCATCCTGCGAAAGCCGGGTAAAATCGGCCGCCTGGAGAGCGGTGCAGTGGATCGTGATCAGATGCGCGGTGATCGCCCATTTGGCGGGCTGAAATTGGAGGTCGAGGAAACGCTGCCTCGCATCGGCATCGGTGCCTTCGCTGAGATGGTAGAAGAAGGGCAGATTGGATGCCAATGCGGGCACGAGCTTGGCGGCGATATCGGCGGGCGCGTAATCCAGCGTCTGCCCGGATGCCTTGGGGAAAGCGGGATCGGCAGGCGCTTCGACGTTGCGGATCAGCCCCTGATAATATTGGCTCCCCGCCGACGAGCTGGCGCTGATCCCCTGCGTGGTCGTGATCCCGCCCATCAGCGAACGACATTCGACGAAGCGCGCGATGCTGCGCGGATAATCCACATCGTAATTGCTGCCGAGCAGCCGCGCCGGTCCGGCCACGAATGTGTCGTAGCTCGGCTCGGTCGTACGCCACTGGTTTCGGTTGGTGTACCTCTTCGGCACCGTCCAGAGCGGCAGGAAATTGTAGCTCAGATGATTATGCAGCTCGATCAATCCGGGGAAAATGGTCCCCTGCGTGTCGACCACCGAGGCGTCGGCGAAGGCGGCGGGGATCTGCGCAAGGTCGGGAACGACCGCGACGATGCTGTCATCCTGGATGCAGATCGCTCCATTGGGAAACAGCTGGTTCTGGGCGGTCATCGTCACCACCCTGCCCACCAGGATGTATCGGCGCACCGCCCCTGCATACCGGAAAAACGCCATGCTCCCTGTTCCCCATATGCTCGGTGGGAGCGGCGCCAGCCGCCCCACCTCGCCCCTTATTCGTGCGGATTGAGCCCTACGCAGATGTTGATGCCCGACGGCGTGGCGAAATGCGCGCCGCGCACCTCGAACTCGTTCGGGCCCAACCGCTTGATTTCGAAGCGCAGCTGCGGCCCGGTCGCGACCTGATAGAGCGTGGTTTCACCCACCTCGCTCGCCTGCCCCGCATCCTTGAGGAAGGAGTCGAACACGTCGCGATAGAGCGCGAACAGGCCCGACACGAACGCCTGCCCGTCATTGACGTGGAAGGTACGCGTCCAGTCCACTTTGGCGCTGCCCTGCTGTGCGGTCGTGGTCGGGGGCCGCCATCCCGCCAGGCCTTTCGCATGATCCGAACCTGTTGCTTTCTTTGCCATCGAACGTCTCCTTCGGGGGGTGAATGGATCGTCAGCGCAAGGCGGGCTCGTGGTCGCGCAGCGCCAGCGCCAGCATGCGGTTCATCAAGGCATTGGGGTGCCCGTCTCCGGTAATCAGGAAAGGCGCGGGGTCCGCATCGAAGCGGGGCACGAGCGCGCCGATAGTAGTCGCGGAAACATGCCGCCGGCCGAGCGCGCCGAGCAGATCGGCGACCTGGCGCCCACGCGGTTCGGCAGGCTCGCTCAGATCGGGCCAGACGATCGCGAGGAAGCGCAGCCGCGGATAATCCCGCCGCAGGCCCGCGTCGGCCGCCGCGACCACCGCTGCGAACCGGTCGAGATCGAAATCGCGCACGCGCCGGTCGCGCCCGAGAATGCGCGAATAGACCACGCTGCGCGACAGCGGACCGGCGAGCCAGCGCGGGACGAACAGCCGATCCCGCAGGATATATTGGCCGCGATCGAAACCGCCCGCGTAACGCAGCGCGCCGCCGGTCAGGATGTAGCGCGGGCCATAATCGTCCCAGCCACGCAGACCCGCCACGCGTGCGATATTGTTGGGCAGCGTCTGATAGAGCGCGATCACCGGCCGTCGCGGATCACAGCCCGCTTTGGCGATCACCGTCCCGCTCCGCACCAGCCAGAGCATCTGATGCGCGCTGTAGCCGGTGAAGGCGAAGTTGCGCGCCAGCACGCGCCCCTGGCTGAGCTGGCCGATCAGGAAGGCGGTCGTCTCGCCATCGTCCAAGCCTTCGCCCCACGCCATCGAATCGCCGAACATCAGCAGACAGGCTTCGGGATGCGCGGCAGCCGGCGCGCCTATGCGCAGGCCATCGGGACCGACATCGTAGCGCACCGAATAAAGAGCGCGCCCGTTCGCGACCTTGACCGCGGTAGCGCTGCCTGAGGCGCGCGGGCGGTATCCGATCCCCGGTGCGGGCATGATCGTGAAGAAACCGGGAATGGCGAAGGTGCCGCCGATCGCCGTTCCCGCGGGCAGGACATAGGGATTAGGCCGCTCGCCCAGCCACAGAGCCGCCTCGCACAGGCCCAGCGCCAGGATCACCGCGGCGCAATTGAGCCAAATAGAGCGCGCAAGCCCCCCCTGTGCCCGCCGTGCCAGGAACGAGAGATAAGCAGCCCATATTAGACAGATCCAGAAGAGCGGCAGCGTACCCACGCGCCACCAGATCATGCCGGTTTCGAGAATCGCGAAGATGCCCCCGATCAGGGCCCAGATACGAGTAGCGTCGGCCGGACGGCTCAAGACTGCCTAGACGATCGCGTAGACGAAGGGCGCGACATAGCTCAGCCCCCCGGCCAGGACGAGAAGCAGGCTGCTGATCAGGATCAGGATCAGCAGCGGCAGCATGAATATCCGGCGTCCGGTCGAGAAATGGCCGATCAGCTGACCGACCGTGACGATCCTGGAGGCGAAGGCGCTGGCGGTGGTTGCCTTCTTCATGACGGATTTGCTCCCTTTTCCAGAAGGATGTCGCCCAGGACCATGAAATCGACCGGGTGCGACATGAAGAAACCGAGCGCATCGGCCTCGTCGCCTATGATCGGCTCTCCCGCGCCGTTGAGCGACGTGTTCAGCACGATCGGCGGTGCGCCGTTGCGTTCCATCCGCTCAAGCAGGCCGCAGAAATCGGACGAGGCCTGCGCGGTCACGGTCTGGACGCGCGCCGTGCCGTCGACATGACGGACGGCGCCGATATCCCCTGCCTGCCGCTCCACCACGCGCGCGGTGGTGGTCATGAAGGGGGTCATGTCATTGTCATGCTCGGCAAACCAATCGGCCGCGCGGTCGCTCAGCACCGCCGGAGCGAAGGGCCGGAACGGCTCGCGCTTCTTGACGACCTGATTGATGCGGTCGCGCATCCCGGGATCGGCGGGCGATGCGATGATCGAACGCTGCCCCAGCGCACGCGGCCCCCATTCGAAACGGCCGCGCACGAAGGCGCCGATCTTGCCGCGCAGGACAAGATCGGCCGCCTCGTCCAATATGTCGCCCGGATAGCGCCAGTGCAGGCCGAGCGAACCGCACAGGGCGCGCGCCGCGTCATTGCAGATTGGCACGCCAAGCGCCGCGCTGGTCATCCGTGCCGGGCGTTCGCGATCGAGCTCGATCGCGCCAAGCATTGCCGCGCCGAGCGCGCCGCCCGCGTCGCCCGCGGCCGGTTGCACGAAGATGCGCGAAAAGCCGCTCTCACGCAGCAGCCGCGCATTGGCGACGCAATTGAGCGCCACGCCGCCCGCGAGGCACAGATTGGCGCTGCCGGTGCGCCGTCGCGCCTCACGCGCCAGGCCCAGCAACGCCTCTTCGGTAATCCACTGAAGCGAGGCGGCGATATCCGCGTAGCGCTGATCGGTTTCGTCGCCGGTCAGATCCCACGCCTTGCCGCGCTGGCGCGGCGGACCGAGCAGGCGTTCCAGCCTGGGACTGAACGCGATGTTGATGTCGGTATGGAACGCGAAATATTGCGTGTTGAGCTCGAACGCGCCGTCCGCCTGGAGCTGCAGCAGGGTCCGGAATTCGTTCTGGAAGCTCGGCTTCCCGAACGCCGCCAGACCCATGACCTTATATTCGCCCTCATTGACCTCGAAGCCGAGGAAGGCGGTGATCGCGGCGTAGAGCAGCCCGATCGAATGCGGATAGGGGATGCTGGCGAGACAGCGCAGATCGGTATCGGCGCCATGCCAGATCGCGGTCGATTCATCCTCCCCCATCCCGTCGACGGTGAGGATCGCGGCCTCTTCGAACGGACTCGGGAAAAACGCGCTCGCCGCATGGCTCTCGTGATGACCGACCGTGGTGATCTTGCCGCGCGGCACGCCGAGCGCGCCGGCAATGCCGTCCAGCACCCAGATCTTGCTTCCGATCTGCGATTGCAGGGCGGCCGGGAAATGCCGCCACGAGCGCGGAAAGGCGCGAAGCGACGACAGGACCACGCGCTCCAGCCGCCCGAACGGATTCTCGTAGAAGACGATACGGTCGAGATCCTGGGCCTCCAACCTCGCCTGCCGCAGGCATGCCTCGGCGGCGCGCTGCGGCATGCCCGGATCATTCTTGCGCCGGGACAGCCGCTCTTCCTGTACGGCGGCAATCACCTCGCCATCGACGATCAGCGCGGCGGCCGAGTCGTGATAATAAGCCGAAATACCCAGGACCGCGCTCATGCGGCGGACCATTCGCGCGAGGGGGGCGGCATATGCGCCGCACCGGGCGCGGCACCATGGTTGATCCAGCCAGCGGCACGGGGCCGTACCGCCAGCCGGAAGAAGGGTCCGCTAATCAGATAGATCACGGACATTGCCAGGAAATAAGCCTGCTCGGCGATCACGCGGCCGAGCCGGCGCCAGATCCGCCATTTCTCCCACAAGGAGGCGGCACGGATCTCGGCCCGCGCACGGCCCAGGCTACCCGCCAGCTCGACCAGAAGATCGTAAGTATATTGCTCGTGACGCGTCTCATCGCGGATGATTGCGGTGAACAGCGAGGCGCTTTTCCGGTCGCCCCGGCCCTGGAACCAGTCGCGATAGGCCTCGAACTGCTGGCGTCCGCGCTTTTCGCCGCGATGGACGAAGGCGAGGAAGCGCAACTCGCCCAGCCGCTCGAACAAATCCTCATTATCGGCGACGGGAAAACCCAGCGACTGGCGCCCATCGCGCAGCCGCAGATCGGCCGAGCGCATCGCGAACATGCGCGCATGGCGCTGCTCGTCCAACATGTGCCGAAGGTAGAGGGCACGGCGTTCCGGATCCGGCGCCAGATGCGCGGCGGATGCCAGATCGAGCATGCTGCCATGTTCGGCCAGCGAGAAGCTGAACAGCTTCCGCGCCGCATGCCCTGGCACGCGCCAGACTATCGGGTTGACCAGCCTGGCGCGTAATGCCGCCATGCCCCCTCTCCTTCGCTACGGCCTGTTCACTTGGTCTTGGCGGGTGCAGCCGGAGCAGCAGCGGCAGGCGCAGCCGCAGGCGGCATGGAGGGGCTGGAAGCCGATGGGCTGGAAGCCGAGGCGCCGGAGGCTGAGGGGCTGGAAGCGGACGAACCGCTCGATCCCGACGAAGCCATGGAGGAGGCGACCGATGCGGACGAAGAGGCGGAGGCCTCCTTGAAGCCGCTGTCGCGGCCAAACCAGAAGGTTGCACCCAATACCAACAGGCCGATGATGGTCCCCAATAGGACGTTCGTCGTGCGATCCATTGTCACATCCCCTAATAATATTAAAGATAATTCAAATTGTACTCCAATTTGGCTACACTGGCGTTTGATTACGATTGATATCGCCAATATAAGGCGAAGGTCCTATAACATGGGAGAGTCGAGATGTCCGATGATTTTGCTACCATATTGGCAGGAAATGAAGGTAATTCAGCCGTTTTGGCATCTATTCGGGAAATTACATCCGTTTCGACTTTTCATGGCGTGATAAGCCCCAGCGATGCCGCGCAACTTGCACAGCAATATGGTGTCACGCTTGAGCAGCTCGCCGTGATGCTGGTGCCGTTGGCGCAGAATTACGCGGTGGTTCCCGTCTCCAATTACCAGGTGGGCGCGGTCGGCATCGGCCTGAGCGGCGCGCTTTATTATGGCGCCAATCTGGAGGTGGCCGATATCGCGCTCAGCTTCACCGTCCATGCCGAGCAGGCGTGCGTCGCCAACGCCTGGCTGAATGGTGAGCAGGGCCTGTCGACGCTCGCCATCTCGGCGGCTCCGTGCGGCTATTGCCGGCAATTCCTGTACGAACTGGTGGACGCGAGCACGCTGGAGATCGCGCTGCCCAATCAGCAACCGCAATTGCTCACGTCTTTCCTGCCGGATGCGTTCGGCCCGCACGACCTGGGCGTTCAGGGTGGGCTGATGGCGCCCCAAGCCAACGGCGTGTCGGTCAGCCAACCGCTGGACGCGACCGGTCAGGCGGCGCTGAGCGCGGCCAATGCCTGCTACAGCCCTTATACCAAGAGCTATGCGGGGGTGGCGCTCACCACCAGCGCGGGCGTCACCTGCACCGGCCGATATGCCGAGAATGCGGCCTATAATCCGAGCATGTCGCCGCTCGAGGCGGCGCTATCGCAGCTCGTCTTCTACAATCAGCCCTTCAATACGATCACCGAGGCGGTGCTGGTCCAGACCCCTGGTCTTTCGTCGCAGATCGGGGCGACCCAGATCGTGCTGAGCGCGGTGACCACGGTTCCCCTGCAGATCTACGAGACGAGCTGAACCGACCGCTCGCTCAGCCGTGCCCGATCACGCCATGACCCACGGCGCCATGCCCTATCGCGCCGTGGCCGGTGATTGACGCGCCGAGGTCGGGCTTGGTCAGCACGGTCAGCGTCATCGTCGATCGCAATTTGAAGCCCAAAGTCTCGTACAAAGCGATCGCGCGCGTATTTTCGGCGTAGGAGTGAAGGAACGGCACCTCGCCCCGCGCGAGGATTCGTGCCGCGACGATCCGCATCAGCCCGCCGGCAAAGCCGCGCCCGCGGAAATCGGGATGCGTGCAGACGCCGCTTACCTCGGTAAAACCCTCGGGGCGCAGTCTTTCGCCCGCCATGGCGATGAGCAGGCTCTTGGCTTTGACGCCGATGAAATTGCCCATACGGTTGGTGTGCGCGAAGAAAGGGCCGGGTTCGGTCATGCGCGCCAGCGCGAGCATGGCGGGTGCATCCTCCTCGCCCAGGCGTAGCACTTCGAAGTCAGGCTTGGGCGCGATCACATGGTCCGCCACCATCTGCACGCAGGGCGCGCTATGGTGCACGACCAGCATGCCGGGCGGCGGCTCGACCGGATCGCGCTCAACGCACCACAGCCCATCGGGTCCGATATCCAGATAATTGAGCGCGATCCGGCTGCGCTCGGTCGCATCGGCCGCGGCGGCGAACACGCCATATTCGGGCTTGAGACGCACGGCGTCGGCAACCCGTTCGGCGATATCGGCCTGGCGGGTAGTGAGCGCGCTCCAGATGGGGCGGTCGAGCGGGTGCGTCACTCGGCCTTGTTACCCGTCCACTTGTCCATCCAGCCGAACACGCTCCGATACCATTGCAGGCTGTTTTTGGGCTTGAGCACCCAGTGATTTTCGTCGGGGAAGATGAGCAACTTGGATGGCACATTGCGCCGCTGAAGCGCGGTGAAAGCGGCGATCCCCTGCGTGTAGGGGATGCGGAAATCCTTCTCGCTGGTGATTACGAGCTGCGGCGTCTTCCATTTATCGACATGGTTGACCGGGTTCCATTTCTCGAAAGCGGCGGGATCCTCATAATAAGCATGGGCGCCATGTTCCCATTCGTCGAACCATAATTCTTCGGTCTCATAGGCCATGGCGCGCGCGTCGAATACGCCATCATGCTGGACGATGCACCTGAAACGATCGGGCCAATTGCCTTCGATCCAGTTCATCATATAGCCGCCGTAGGAGCCGCCGGCGGCGCAGACATTGTCAGCATCAAGGAAATCAAAGCGTTCGGCGGCAGCCTTGAGACCATCTTTTAGGTCGGTCAGCGGCCAGCCGCCCCAATTGTTGCGGATCGCATCGGTGAAGGCCTGGCCGTAGCCGGTGCTCCCATGGAAATCGACCGAGACCACCGCATAGCCATGCCCGGCCCACGCCATCGGGTTCCAGCGATAGGACCAGCTATCGTTGAAACTGCCCTGCGGCCCGCCGTGAACGAGGAAGGCAACGGGCGCCTTCGCTCCGGCTACGAGCTGCGCAGGCTTCATCGCGAAGCCCCAGACGGTGTCGCCGTTCGCGCCTTTGAAATTGTAGCGCGTGACGATCGGCAGGTCGATCCCCGCCAGTTTGGCCGCGTTGACGCTGGTCAGGCGCGAAACCTTGCCGTTGGGCAACCACATCCAGAGGTCGTCGGGCGCGGTCAAAGTGTCGAGCGAATAGACCAGCCCGCCCTTGGGCAGCACGTCGAAAGCGGCGACATGCCCTTCCCCCGTCAGGCGATGCACCTTGCCGTCGGCCAGGTCGACGCGAAACAGGGGGACATCGAGCGTATCTTCAGCCGTGACATAGAGGCTCGCCGAATTGGGCGCCCATTTGAGCGACCCGACCGAGCGATCCCAGCCTTCGGTGACCGCATGAGCCTGGCCGGTGCGTAGATCGCGTACCCACAAAACCAGGCGGTCGGCTTCGTAGGTGGCGCGCTTCATCGCGGTCCAGGCCAGCCAGCGCCCGTCGGGCGAGACCGCGGGCGCCGTGTCCGTGGCCTTATTGCCGATCGTCAGATTGGTCGGCGGCGCCGATCCGTCGGCGGGGGCGGCGAAGATATCGAGATTGGTCGAGAGCGGCTCGGTCCGGCCGGCTTCGCGCAACGTGAAATAGATGGTCTTGCCGTCCGCGCTCCAGGCAAGCTCGCTGCCGTCGCCGAACGGCTTGCTCGGCGTATCGCCTACCAGCGCGCCTTCGATCGCATGGCCCGGCCCGCCGGCTTTGCCGTCCGCGAGCGGGATCACGAACAATTGCGAGCGCTGCCCGTCCGCCCAAACATCCCAATGGCGGATGAAGAGTTGGTCAAAGGTGCGGCCGCTGCCGGCATCCTTGGGCTTTTCGGGTGCCTTGACGTCGAGATTGGCCGCGCCGACCGGCTTGTCCGCCCAGACGAGGATGGCATCGCCCTTGGGCGAGATCTTGAAGCCCGACAGGTCATAATCACCCGTGACCCGCGTGGGCGCCCCGCCCGCCATCGACACGCGCCAGACCGCGCTGACGTCGCCCTTGCGATTGGACAGGAAGTAGAGATTGCCGTCGGGTCCGAAGGCGGGATCGCTCTCTTCCGCATCGGTCGAAGCGAATTTTTCGGGCGCTCCGGTCTTCGGCTTGAGATCGAGCCGCCACAGATCGTGTCGGCCCTTGTTGGCGGCGAGATCGGTCTCGCGCTGATCCCACACCAGCCAGCGCCCGTCGGGCGATACGACCGGCGCGCCGACGCGCGATAGGGAGACCATATCCTGAGGGGTAAAAGGTCGCGCGAGCGCGCTCGTGGCAAGCGTGGCGGCAAACGCCGTTGCGAGAAACTTCTGCATGGATGCAGGACTAGCAACACCGTACGCGCTGGCAAGCGTCTCGCGTGCCGGCCAGGCGTCAGTGCGGAGTATGCGGCGCCCCTCTAAGGCGCCACCCCCAGCTTCTTCGCCCGGTCCGGCAGATCCAGCTCCAGCGCCTTCGCTTTTGCCAGATCGGCCTCGCCCGCTTCCTTCTGGCCGAGCCGCAGCTTGGCGATCCCGCGGCCATAAAGCGACCATGCGATCTTGCCGTTGGCGGCGAGCGCCTGGTCGTAATCGGCAATCGCCTGCGCATATTGCCCCGACCGCAACCGCACCAGGCCACGGCTGTCGAGGAAGGAGGGGTTGCGCGGCATCGCCGAGAGTGCGGCGTTGCAATCCTTGAGCGCGAGATCGAGCCCGGTCCCGCTCAAGGCGCGCGCCCAGCAGCGGCCGTTGAGTGCGATCGGCCTGCGCACATCGTCGCGATGCGCGGCGATCCACAGATCAAATTGGGCGATGGCGCGCGGATAATTGCCGGCTTCCTGATAAGCGGCGGCAATGGCGAAACGGCGATCGGAACTCGGCGCCGCCGCCGCGGCAGCCGCATCCAGATCGGAACCGACGTCTGCGTCATGATCCAGCCGCTGGCGCATTGCGGCGCGCATCAGATGCGCGTCCACATCGTCGGGCTTGATCTTGAGGATGCGCTCCAGATCTTCCACTGCGCGCAACGGCTGTCGCATTTGCGCGTGAAGCTGCGCGCGCTGGCGCAGATAATCGATCGTGTCGGGTGCGAGCTTGATCGCCTGGTCGAAATCGGCGAGCGCCTCCTTCAATTCGCCGCGCGAGGCTCGCGCGCCGCCGCGCCGGCTGAAGCCATCCGCGTCGGTCGGTACCGCCTCGGCGTCCGCTCCCGCCGCGACGGGAGCATGCCCGGCATCCGACGACGCGTCCGTCTGACCATCGTCAAGATCGCGCAGATCGAAAACGCGACCGCCGTTGAACGTGAAGAACAGCTTGTCGAGCTTTTGTGCCCAGTACACGTGATGCGAGAGGAAAAAATCCGCGCCGATCAGCATATCGATGTCCTGCAGGTCGCCGCCGAAGCGGATGCGCGTGTTGCGCACCTCCTCGTCGCCGATCTTCACGCTCTGGATCGGCCCGATCCAGGTCTGCACGAAGTGCCGCCCGATCCCGCTCGATCCGCCGGCGGGCGTCACGCCAGGCGCGTCGGGCTTCAGGCCGAAGCGTCCCGCCGCCGCGCGGGAGATGAACGAGGTGGAGGCGCCCGTGTCGAACATGGCACGCAGCTTGACGCCATTGACATAGACCGACGCGAAGATGTGGCCGGGCTTGGCGGCCTGCCCTTCCGTGGACAGCTCGGAATAGATCCCGCCGGCCGGAGCCCAATAGGCCAGATTGGCCTTGGATGTGCATCCGTGCTCGCGCATCAGCCGGATCATGCCATGCGCCAGATCGAATTCGGCGTCCTCCAGCCCGAGGAAATTCTGCCCCAGCAGCCCGACCGAGCCGAATTCGCTGCCGCCGACGAGGAACTGGACTTTCGGAAGCGGAACACCCGCGATGGTGAAGGTCTTCACCGTGGTCAGGCGCGGCACGACCGCGCCGCCCACGCCCTGCAGCCTGAAGCCGATGGGAACGGGTTCGAGCGCCAGCTCATATTCGGCGGCGCTACCGGGCGATATCATGCTGAACCATGCGCCGCTGTCGGCCACGAACACCGCCTCGTGCCCGTTGATCTTCGCATGAACGAGCGGCCGGAGACCCGACATGGTGACGGGCAGCGGCACTATCATGCCGACCTCGCATGGCCGGTCCGCAGCAATGGCCGCTCCTTGCATCGTCATAGCGGAGCAAAGGATGGCGAAGTATCTAGAGTTCAAGGCTTTTCCCCCCGCGCCGAACTTGCAGGGAAGCCTATCGGGGTTCAAGCGGTTTTAATAACCGGATCGGAGGATAGGTCCTCGCCTCACCGTCCGATGATGCGCGCGACTTCGCGCGCGACCACGCGCTCGACCAACTCGGGCAGGTTGGCGTCGAGCCATTCCTTGAGCATCGGCTTGAGCATCTCGCGCACCAGCCCGTCCATCGTGTTCGCGCCGGCGCTGGGATCGATCTTGACGCTGTCGAGCGCGGCGAGCGCGGCCTTGCTGGCCTTGGCGGCCTTGCCGGAGACCAGGCCCTTGCTCGACACGGGCGCGGTCTCGGATGCCTCGCCGAGTTCAAGCACATCCTCATCCTCGGCCGCGACGATGCCGGGCCTGGGGAAACGGCGCGCGGCCTCGACATCCGCGCTGATGATGCGCTTGATCGACGCCAGCACGTCTTCGATCGGTTGTTCGGGCACGTCTTCCGCCATTTCGCCCGCGACTATCGCTTATTGCTGCGGCGGTGTCACGGCCCCGTCGCCACGGTCGGGATTATAAGGCACGACATCGGGATCGGTCGGGGTCGGGCCGGTCGTGTGTGTGCCCTTGGCGGTGTAACCGGGCTGTTCGCTCCAGTCGCCGATCCAGCCCTTCACGCGCTTGTAATTCGTAGTCGGATCATAGAGCGATCCGCCATCGAGGCCAAGATTGCGCGCCTCTGCCATGCCCATCGCGTTCAGCAGCGCGAAGCCCGCGACATATTCGTCATGCTGCGCCGAGACGAGCTGGACCTGCGAGTTCAACAATTCCTGCTCGGCATTGAGCACGTCGAGCACGGTGCGCGTGCCGACGCGATTCTCCGCGCGCACGCCTTCCAGCGCGAGTTCGTTGGCCTTCACCGCTTCCTGGTTGGCGGTGATGCCCGCCATTGCCGCTTCGTAGGAGGCGAAGGCGGCGCGCGTGGTGGCGATCACCTGACGTTCGGTATCGATACCCGATTCGACCGCGACATTCTGCGCCGCCTGCGCCTGGCGCACACGTGCACCGGCAAGGCCGCCCTGGTACAAAGGCAGCGTCATCTGCAGCCCGAACGTGTTCGCGGTGTGAACCTCCCGGAGGCCCGGAGTGTCCTTGGACACGCCGCCCAGGCGGTTCGCGGTGCCGAGATAATTATTGTAATTGGGCCCCGCGATCGCGGAGACCGTGGGCAGCCGCTGGCTGCGGGCGGCACTCACGTCATAGCCCGCAGCCTTGGTGTCGGCGGCAGCGGCCTGGATCGCCGGACTGTTATCGAGCGCGGTCGTGACTGCCCGGTCGGGATCGTCCGGCAGCTTGGGCAGAGCGGGCGGCGGCGCCAGATTTTCGGGCCAGCTGCCCACCACGCGGCGATAATTTTCGCGGCTCGCGGTCAGGTTGCCTTGCGCGGCGATCAGCTGGCTACGCGCCAGGCTGAGCCGCGCCTCCGATTGCGCCACGTCCGTGCGTGTCAGGTCGCCGACCTGGAAGCGATCGCGGCTCGCCTTCAGGTTGGTGTTGAGCACGTCGACATTCTTGCGGTTGAGATCGACGATCGACGCGTCGCGGATCACGTCCATATAGGCGCTCACCACCTGGACGAAGATATTGCCCTCGGTCGTGCGCAGATCGGCGCGGCCCGCGGAAACGCGCGACGTCGCGGCATTGATCGCATTCTTGACACGCCCGCCCTGGAACAGCGGGTAGGACAGGTTGAGCTGCGCGGTGAGTGAGCGCGCGCCGTTTGAGAAATTGTCGATCCCGTTGGTGCTTTGCGACAGGCCGAACGTGCCGTTCACCTGCGGCCGCGACGCCGCCTTGGCGATCGAAACACCCTCGTCGGTACCGCGTAGCTGCGCGCGCGCCGCATTGAGCGCGGGGCTGGAATTATAGGTCTGGACGAAAGCGTCCTGCAGCGTGGTCGCCGCGACCGGCGCGCCAAGCGCCGCGCCGCCAAGCAGGGCGGCGATGATCTTCCCCCGAACGCGCATTAGAAGCTGAACCCCTTTGCGACCGCGAAACCCGGCAGGATCGGCGCCTCGGCATCGGCGAAGCTCAGCATGCCGAAGCCCCCGCCCGCCTTACGGCCGAGCGCCAGGCGGGTGACGCCATTCTCCAGGATCGGCGCCGCGAGACGGCCGCCTTCAGCCAGTTGGCTGATGATCGCGGCGGGGATTTGCTCGGCCGCGCCGTCGAACAGGATCACGTCGTAAGGCGCGCCCTTCGCCCAACCCTTGGCGAGCGGGCCCGCGACGCGGGTTACGCCGGGCGTGGCCTTGCCCGCCAGATCCTTATCCTCCTCGAGCGCGATCACGCTCGCGCCAAGCTCGGCCAGCACCGCGGCCGAATAGCCGCTCCCCGCACCGACGACGAGCGCGCGCTCGCCTTCCTTGACGCGCGCCTCGGTCAGCAACCGGCCGATCACCATCGGCGAGGCCATGCCGCGCCCCGGCGCGACCGGCAAAGTCTTGTCGAGATAGGCGAGCGCGGCCTTGTCGGCGGGCACGAAGCGTTCGCGCGCGACCTTCCCCATCGCCGCGACCACGCGCGGATCGTTGACCGCGGTGGTGCGCAATTGGCTGTCCACCATCGCGCGCCGCATCTGTTCGTAATTCTGCTCGGTCACTGTGCGTTGCCCTCTTCAGGTGTCTTAGTGATACAAGACACCGCGCCGGATGGCAACGCCTTATCGAAGGCTATGCCCGAGGCCAAGAGGAGCATGATCCATGCCAGTCGGTATGTTGTGGACGGCGACAGGGCCGCCACATATTTCCTGTCCGGAAGCGGACAGATGGGTCCAGCCGGATGTCCGATAGCGGACACACAGTTCAGGGTTTGACAGCGCCGCGAAAAGCCACCATCAGCCCCGCCTCCGGCCCGATGGCGGAGTGGTTACGCAGAGGACTGCAAATCCTTGCACGCCGGTTCGATTCCGGCTCGGGCCTCCACTCTTCGAAAATCAATCCTTTAGCCGCACCCGGCTGCGGACATGCTTGCTTCAGCCGTGCCGCAGGGGCAGGAGGCGGGCATGCAGCCCGTCGATCCGATCCGCCGCCGCCTGCTTGCTACGGCTGTCGCCGCCGTCGCCACGGCATCCCTACCCTCGCAAGCCCGCGCCGCGACCGCATCGGCGATGCCTGCCCTGCGATCGATCAGAACCGATCTGCTCGACATTTCCTACGCCGAATATGGTCCTCCGACCGGCCTGCCCGTCATCCTGCTCCACGGCTGGCCCTATGACATCCACGCGTTCGAGGAGGTCGCGCCGCGGCTGGCGGCGCAGGGCCATCGGGTGATCGTTCCTTATTTGCGCGGTTATGGCGCGACGCGCTTCCTGTCGGCGGACACGAAGCGCAACGGCGAGCCTGCCGCGCTGGCGCTCGACACGGTGGTGATGATGGATGCGCTCGGCATACACAGCGCGATCCTCGCGGGGTTCGACTGGGGAGCACGCACCGCCGATATCATCGCCGCGCTTTGGCCGGAGCGCGTGCGCGGGCTGGTCTCGGTCAGCGGCTATCTGATCGGCAGTCAGGCGGCGGGACGCCAGCCCTTGCCGCCTGCGGCGGAATTGCAATGGTGGTATCAATTCTACTTCGCGGCCGAGCGCGGTCGCGCCGGATACGAGAAGAATCGCCATGATTTCAACCGGCTGATCTGGCACCTCGCCTCGCCCAAATGGGCGTTCGACGATGCGACTTACGAGCGGTCCGCCGCCGCGTTCAACAATCCCGACCATGTCGAGATCGTAGTCCACAATTACCGCTGGCGGCTCGGGCTTGCGGACGGTGAAGCGCGCTACGCCGCCGCTGAAGAGAGGCTCGCCGGGGCGCCAATCATCACCGTGCCGACCATCACGATGGAGGGGGATGCCAATGGCGCGCCGCATCCCGAGCCTGCCGCTTATGCCGCCAAGTTCAAGGGCAAGTACGCGCACCGCCTGATCACGGGCGGCATCGGGCATAATCTGCCGCAGGAGGCGCCCGACGCCTTCGCGCAGGCGGTGATCGACGTTGCGCGCCTCTGACGAACAAAATTTCACGTTAGGGGTTATAAGAAACATAAACTTGCGCAAGCTGCCGGATGGGGGCAAGGGCAAGCTGTTCCTTAAACCCCGAATCCTGTAGGCCCTTCGTCATGCCCGCTTATCGTTCCCGCACCACCACCCACGGCCGCAATATGGCCGGCGCGCGCGGCTTGTGGCGCGCGACGGGCATGAAGGATTCGGATTTCGGCAAGCCGATCATCGCGGTGGTCAACAGCTTCACGCAGTTCGTGCCGGGCCACGTCCACCTCAAGGATCTCGGCCAGCTGGTCGCGCGCGAGATCGAGGCCGCGGGCGGCGTCGCCAAGGAATTCAACACGATCGCGGTCGATGACGGCATCGCGATGGGCCATGACGGCATGCTCTATTCGCTGCCGAGCCGTGAACTGATCGCCGACAGCGTCGAATATATGGTCAACGCGCATTGCGCCGACGCGATGGTGTGCATCTCCAATTGCGACAAGATCACGCCCGGCATGCTGATGGCGGCGCTGCGGCTCAATGTCCCGGCCGTATTCGTTTCGGGCGGACCGATGGAAGCGGGCAAGGTCGTGCTCAAGGGCAAGGAGGTCGCGCTCGACCTGGTCGATGCGATGGTCGCCGCCGCCGACGACCATTATACCGAAGAGGAAGTGAGCGCGATCGAGAAAGCGGCCTGCCCGACCTGCGGCAGCTGCTCGGGCATGTTCACCGCCAATTCGATGAACTGCCTGACCGAGGCGCTTGGGTTGTCGCTCCCCGGCAATGGTTCGGTGCTGGCGACGCATGCCGATCGCGAACGGCTGTTCCGCGAGGCGGGTCATACGATCGTCGATCTCGCCAAGCGCTGGTACGAGCAGGACGACGCGAGCGCCCTCCCCCGCAATATCGCAACGTTCGCGGCGTTCGAGAATGCGATGAGCCTCGATATCGCGATGGGCGGGTCGACCAACACCGTTCTCCATCTGCTCGCCGCCGCGCATGAGGCTGGGGTCGATTTCACGATGGCCGATATCGACCGGCTGTCGCGGCGCGTACCGGTGCTGTGTAAGGTGGCGCCCGCTACGTCCGACGTTCACATGGAGGACGTGCATCGCGCCGGCGGGATCATGGCAATCCTGGGCGAGCTCGACCGCGCCGGCCTGCTCGATGTCGAACAGCCGACCGTCCATTCCTCGACGCTGGGCGAAGGGCTCGGCCGCTGGGACGTCGCGCGCACCAACAGCGAATCCGTACGCACCTTCTATCGCGCGGCACCGGGCGGCGTGCCGACCCAGACCGCGTTCAGCCAGTCGCGCCGCTGGGACGAACTGGATCTGGACCGGGCCAAGGGCGTGATCCGCTCGCAGCCCAATGCCTTCAGCCAGGATGGCGGCCTCGCCGTATTGTTCGGCAATCTCGCGCCTGAAGGCTGCATCGTGAAAACCGCGGGTGTGGACGAGAGCATCCTGACCTTCACCGGTCGCGCGATCGTGTTCGAGAGCCAGGACGCGGCCGTGGTCGGAATCCTGGGCAATCAGGTCAAGGAAGGCGACGTCGTCGTCATCCGCTACGAAGGCCCCAAGGGCGGCCCCGGCATGCAGGAGATGCTGTATCCGACCTCCTACCTGAAGTCGAAGGGGCTCGGCAAAGCCTGTGCGCTGCTGACCGACGGCCGTTTCTCGGGCGGCTCATCAGGCCTTTCGATCGGCCACGTCTCGCCCGAGGCGGCCGAGGGGGGCCTGATCGCTTTGGTCGAGCATGGCGACCTGATCGAGATCGACATTCCCAACCGTTCGATCAACCTGCTGGTCGACGACGCCACGCTGGCGGCACGCCATGCGGCAATGGAGGATCGCGGGCCCAAGGCGTGGAAGCCGTTCGGGCGGAAACGCACTGTTTCCAAGGCGTTGCAGGCTTATGCTCTTTTCGCGGGTAATGCTTCGCGCGGTGCGGTGCGGGTTCTGCCGGGCGAATAATCAGCATAAAATGGGTGCCGGTCCGCCCCGCCGATTCGTTGCGGACCCGTCCCCCATTGTCACACAAGAGTCACGGAACCCCCATAGAGCCCTTGGACAGCGGCTGAGCAGCCGCACTTCATTTCCAGGGGATTCACATGCTGAAGATGTTCGTCGCGGGCGTTGGCGCATTCGCCATCGCTTCCACCGCGGCTGCCGCCGACATTTCGGGCGCGGGCGCGACCTTTCCGGCTCCCGTCTACGCGAAATGGGCGGAGGCTTATAAGGCGCAGACCGGCGTCGGCCTGAACTATCAGGCGATCGGTTCGGGCGGCGGCATCAAGCAGATCAAGGCGAAGACGGTCGATTTCGGCGCGTCGGACAAGCCCTTGAAGCCCGATGAACTGGCCGCTGCCGGCCTGTATCAGTTCCCGACCGTCGTCGGCGGCGTGGTTCCGGTGATGAACCTCCCCGGGATCGCACCCGGCCAGATCAAACTGAGCGGCGCGCTGCTGGGCGACATCTTCCTCGGCAAGGTCACCAAGTGGAACGCGCCGGAAATCGCAGCGCTCAACAAGGGCGTGCCGCTGCCGAACCTGCCGATCACGGTCGTGCACCGTTCGGACGGCTCGGGCACCAGCTTCCTCTTCACCTCCTATCTGGCGATGAAGAATTCCGAATGGGCTTCGAAGGTCGGCGCGAGCGACTCGGTCCAGTGGCCGACCGGGCTCGGCGGCAAAGGCAATGACGGCGTTTCGGCCTTCGTGAAGCAGACCGCCGGCGCGATCGGCTATGTCGAATATGCCTATGCCAAGCAGAACCATTCGACCTTCGCCTCGATGCAGAACAAGGCCGGCAAGTTCGTTCAGCCGACCGCTGCCGCTTTCGGCGCCGCCGCGGCCAGCGCACCCTGGCTAAAGTCGCCGGGCAATTACATCCTGCTGCTCGACCAGCCGAGCGCCTCCGCCTGGCCGATCACGGGCGCGACCTTCATCCTGATGTATCGCAACCAGGAGAATCCTGAGAACGGTGCCCAGGTGCTGAAGTTCTTCGAGTGGGGCTACAACAAGGGTGACGGGCTCGCCGCCAGCCTCGATTATGTTCCGCTGCCCGCGAATGTGAAGGGCCTGCTCAAGAAGCAGTGGGCCAAGTCGATCACCGCAGGCGGCAAGCCCGTCTACGTCGCGAAGTAAGTGACCATGGGCGCCGAGACACTTTCCCTGCCTCGGCGCCCGCTTTACGAGTCGAACATGGCCACCACCGAACTCGCTAGCCCGAAGGGCGCGCCTCCGGGTCATGCCCTCGGCGAAATCCTCTTCCGTTATGCCTGTCTGGGCGCGGCGACCTTCCTGCTGGCGGCGCTCGCCGGCGTGGTCGTCAGCCTGTTCATCGGCGGCCTGCCGGCCTTCCGCGCCTTCGGCTTCGGCTTCCTGACCTCGACCACCTGGAACCCGGTGAGCGAAGTCTATGGCGCCGCCGGCCCGATCGCGGGCACGCTGATCACCTCTTTCTTGTCGCTGCTGGTGGCGCTGCCGCTCGCGCTGGGCGTTTCGGTCTTCCTGGTCGAATTCTGCCCACCCCGGCTTTCGCGTCCGATCGCGATCGCGGTCGAGCTGCTCGCGGGCATTCCGTCGATCGTCTACGGCATGTGGGGCCTGTTCGTGCTCGCGCCGTGGTTCGCCGCGCATGTCCAATTGCCGATCGCGCTGCATTTCGCGCCGGATACGTTCGTCGGCAAGATCTTCTCCGGCACGCCCAACGGCGCCGATATCTTCACCGCCTCGCTGATCCTCGCGATCATGATCCTGCCTTATATGGCGGCGGTGTTCCGCGAATTGTTCCTAACCGTGCCGCCGCAGGTGCGCGAAGCCGCCTACGGCCTCGGCTGCACGCCGTTCGAGGTGATCAAGGCGGTCGTGATCCCTTATGTCCGCCGCGGCATGATCGGCGTGATCATGCTCGGCCTCGGCCGCGCGCTCGGCGAGACGATGGCGGTGACCTTCATCATCGGCAATTCGCACAGCTTCCCGCATTCGCTGTTCGACAGCGGCTCGACGATCGCGTCGACCGTCGCCAACGAATTCGCCGAAGCCACCAGCGATTTGCACACCTCTGCCTTGATCGCGCTCGGCTTCCTGCTGTTCGTGATCACCTTCATCGTGCTCGCGCTCGCCCGCTTGCTGCTCCGTGAGGCGAAGATCTGATGACCCGCGCCGCCTATCGCCGCGTCTTCAACGGCGTCTTCGTCGTCCTGTGCAGCATCGCCACCCTGATCGCGCTCAGCGCGCTGGTGATGATCCTGTGGACCCTGCTCAGCAAAGGCCTGGGCGGGATCGACGGGATGATCTTCACGCATGACCAGCCCGCCCCCGGCTCGCCCGGCGGCCTGCGCAACGCGATCGTCGGTTCGCTCATCATGTGCGCGCTCGGCATGGCGATCGCACTCGTGATCGGCATCCTCGCGGGCACCTGGCTCGCCGAATATGGCGCGGGCACGAAATACGGCCATGTCGTGCGCTTCTTCAACGACGTGCTGATTTCGGCGCCGTCGATCCTGATCGGCCTGTTCGTCTACGAATTGCTGGTGGCACCCTTCCACGGCTTCTCCGGCTATGCCGGCGGCGTCGCTTTGGCCTTTCTCGCCACGCCGATCGTCGTGCGCACGACCGAGGACATCTTGACGCTCCAGCCTGGCGCATTGCGCGAGGCGGGCATGGCCCTGGGCGCGAGCCGCGCCTTCGTGATCCGCAAGATCATCTGGAAGTCGGCGCGCACGGGTCTCTTGACCGCCGGCCTGCTCGGCTTCGCGCGCATCTCGGGCGAGACCGCGCCCTTGCTGTTCACCAGCCTGGGCAACCAATTCTACAATGCCAAGCTCAGCCAGCCGATGGCGAGCCTGCCGACGACGATCTTCCAGTTCGCGCTCTCGGCTTATGACGATTGGCAGCGCCTGGCCTGGGTCGGCGCATTGCTGATCGCGGTCGCCGTTCTCTTCATCAACATCGTCGGGCGCGTTCTCGCCCGGGAGACGCATAAGTCATGACCGATACCGCCGTGATGAACCCGCCTTCCACTTCGGCCGGCGAAGAGCAGTTCATGACCCGGCCCGAGGGCGAGCTGCTGCTCGAATCGCGCGATCTCAAATTCTTCTATGGCGCGAATGAATCGCTCCACGGCGTCGATCTGCCGATCGAGAAGAACAAGATCACGGCTTTGATCGGCCCGTCAGGCTGCGGCAAATCGACCCTGCTGCGCGCGCTCAACCGCATTTATGCGCTCTATCCCGGCCAGCGCGCCGAGGGTGAGATCATGCTCGATGGCGAGGATGTGCTCAAGGGCGGCGATCCAGCCGCGCTGCGCGCGCGCGTCGGCATGGTGTTCCAGAAGCCGACCCCCTTTCCCATGTCGATCTACGACAATGTCGCGTTCGGCGTCCGCCTCTACCATAAGAAGAACAAGGCGGAGATGGACGAGATCGTCGAGCGCTCGCTCACGCGCGCGGCTCTGTGGGACGAGGTCAAGAACAAGCTTCACACGTCGGGCCTTGGCCTGTCGGGCGGCCAGCAGCAGCGCCTGTGCGTCGCGCGCGGCATCGCGGTCCAACCCGAAATCCTGCTGCTCGACGAGCCCGCCTCCGCGCTCGATCCGGTTTCGACCGCCAAGCTCGAGCAGACCTTGGTCGAGCTCAAGAAGGACGTGACGATCGTGATCGTTACGCACAATCTCCAGCAGGCGAGCCGTATCTCGGATTATACCGGCTTCATGTTCCTCGGGCGGATGATCGAATTCGGCCCGACCGCGGACATCTTCTCCAACCCCCGCTCGCGCCGCACGCGCGATTACGTGACGGGACGGTTTGGGTAACGAAAATCCTCCCCACGCAAGCGTGGGGAGGATTTCTTTATCAAAGCTGCAGGGCCGCAGCCTCTGATCTCTCCGCAATGAGATCGCCTGCAGGAACCAACTCCGTTCCGCCATCGCCAACGTGAAGCGCGAACCCGGTTGCGCCGGGCCGCTCCAGCTCCGGGCGAAGCGTCATGCTAGGGATGAGATAGTCGCCGCCATTCTGCCGCCGGAAAGGTATCGGCTGTGCGGTCGCGAGCGTCCGCATTCTTTCACGCAAATGCTCGGCGACGCGCTCGAAACCCGCCTCGTCCAGCTTGTCGACCTGATAGGCCACGAACGGCGGAAGCACATCGTAGCCCGGATAATAGAGAATGCCATGATTGATCGGGAACAGGAGATCGTCGATCGGTCCATTGATTCCACGCGGGGAATAATGGTCCTCCCAGCCCCCGGCGGTCACGATCAGCATCGCGCGCTTGCCCGCGAGCGTGCCCTCGCCATAGCGATCGCCCCAGCGTCGATCGCTGTGCTCGCCCACGCCATAGGCGAAGCCGTAGGCGAACACCCGATCGACCCAGCCCTTGAGAATGGCGGGCATGCTGAACCACCACAAAGGAAATTGCAGGATCAGCATATCCGCCCATAGAAGCTTTTCGATCTCGGCTTTGACATCGGCGGTGAGCGTGCCGGTCTCGAACGCTTCTTTCGAGGCTGCCACGGGTTTGAACCGAGCATCAGGCTTCAGCGCGGGAAAGTCCGCACGATCGACATCGGATTTCCAGCCCATGGCATAAAGGTCCGACACCCTGACCTCATGGCCCTGGGTCTTCAATTCCCCGATTGCGACATCGCGAAGCGAACCGTTGAGCGAGCGCGGTTCGGGATGGGCGAAGACATGTAGGATTTTCATGATCATACCCACTGGTTGTTGGTTCGCTCCTGTAGGTAGCGGCCCGGATCACGTTCCAGTAGATAGGGATAATGGATAAGATTATGCCGAAATATGGATAGATCGGCCATCACCTTGGAGCGCATGCGCGTCTTCGTGCGCGTCGCCGAGCGCGGAAGCCTCACCGCGGTCGCGCGCGAACTCGGCGTCGGGCAGTCGACGGTCACGCGGCAATTGCGCGAACTCGAGGAAAGTATCGGCGTCCCCCTGCTCAGCAGGACCACGCGGCGGGTCACGGTGACCGAGGAGGGTAGCCGCTATTACACCCATTGCGTTCAGATCCTCCGCTTGGTCGAGCAGGCCGCCGAGGAGGCGCGCAGCACGCGCGGAGCGCCCGCGGGAACGGTGCGGATCTCGTGCACCGCCGCTTTCGGCATCTTGCATGTCAGCCGCATCCTCTTTGCTTTCCAGGACCGCTATCCGGATATCGCGGTCGACCTGAACCTTACCGACGAACGGATCGACCTCGTTCGCGAAGGCGTGGATGTCGCCGTACGCCTGGGTCCTCTGACCGACAGTTCGATGAAGCTCAGGGCGCTTGGCCAATCACGGCGCATGCTCGTCGCCGCGCCTGACTATCTCGCGGCGCATGGCAGGCCCACCGATCCAGGCGATTTGGCAAGCCATCAGGGCATCAGGATGTCGAATATCGCCGGCAGCGACATGCTCGTGTTGCAGGCTCGGAACGGCAAACGCCACGAAATCCCGTTCGGCGGGCGGCTGTTGGTGGATCATGGGCTTGCCGCCAGAGAGGCGGTCGCCGCCGGGCGGGGAATCGTGCCGGCGCATTTGTGGATCGTCCACGATCTTCTCGCCGCGGGCAGGCTGGAGCCGGTCCTGCCGGATTTTTCGCTGCCGTCCGTCCCGCTCAACCTGTTGATCGTGCCGGAACGGTCCGGAATCGCGCGCGTGCGACTGCTGGTCGACTTCCTCGCCGAGCGGATTGAGGATGTTCCCGGTATCGAGAAGGGGTAACCCAAAAATCCTTCCCGCTCGCGGGGAGGGGGACCATCCGCAGAATGGTGGAGGGGCATTGCGATTAGGCGAATGCCCGTGTCATGCCCCCCTCCACCACCGCCTTCGGCGGCGGTCCCCCTCCCCACGCAAGCGTGGGGAGGATTTCTTTAGTGGACGAACCTTGCCACGACGTCGCGGTAGCTACGGCTGACCTTCACCTGCGCGCCTGAGCCCAGCACCAGGAAACATTCGCCGTTGGTGTGCGGCTTGACCTGCTTGACCAGGTCGAGATTGACGATCGTCGAGCGGTGGATGCGCTGGAAACGCCGTGGATCGAGGCGTTTCTCCAGATCCTTCATCGTCTCGCGCAGGATCAAGGTGTTGTCGCCGGTATAGATGCACATATAGTCGCCCGCGGCGTCGATCCGTTCGATCGAATCCACGTCGACGCGGAATATCTGCCCGCGATCCTTGATGTTGATCAGTTTCTCATAGCGGTTCGACGCATGCGCATCGGCGCTCTCCGGCATCGATTCCGCCGCGTCGGGCGCATGCTCGGCGATCACTTCCTTGAGCTGGACCACCTCTTCGGCGGCGCGCTTTTCGGACAGGCGCTGGCGCACGCGTTCCAGTGTGTCGGCCAGGCGCTCGGTCTCGACCGGCTTCATCAGATAGTCGATCGCGCCCGCCTCGAACCCGCGCAGCGCATGGTCGCCATACGCGGTCACGAAGACGAACAGCGGCGGCTCGACCTCCATCAGCCCCTGCACGACCGAAAAGCCGTCGAAGCCCGGCATCTGAATGTCGAGGAACACCAGGTCGGGCTTGTGCGTCTTGATCGAGCGGATCGCCTCGCGGCCGTTGGTGCAGGTGTCGACGATCTCGACATCCTCGTGCGTTTGCAGCCGAAGCTGAAGGCCCTGGATCGCCAAAGGTTCGTCGTCGACCAGGATGGTACGGATGGTCATCTAATCATGCCCTCGTCGTGTTCGACTGATATGGTATCTCGATCGTCACAGTGAACCCACTGGGACCAGCTTCGGTTTCGAAGCGATGGTCGGAGCCATAGGCCTGTGCCAACCGATCCCGCGTATTCGCCAGGCCAACGCCGGTGGAGGATGTGGTTGAGCCCCCGCCGTCGCTATAGCCTGCTTGCGTTCCTGGGCCGCTGTCGCTGACCGTGATATGAACGCGATTGCCCAAACGGCGGACCGCAACCGCGATATCCGCCCCTTCTTCCTTGGGCGTGACCGCATATTTGATCGAATTTTCGACGAGGGGCTGCAACAGCAAAGACGGGATGCAGGCATGCGCCGCCGCCGGATCGATATCGAAGCTGGTGCGCAACCTTTCCTCGAACCGCATCTTCTCGATATCGAGATAGAGTTTGAGCGTCTCCACCTCCTGCGCGATCGTCACCTCGCCTTCGGGCTCGCTCACCAGCGTATAGCGCAGGAAGGAGGACAGCCGCGACAGCATCGCATTGGCGCGCTCGGTATGTTTGAGCAAGACGAGTGTCGAGATCGAATTCAGCGTGTTGAACAGGAAATGCGGGTTGAGCTGATAGCGCAGCATCGCCAGCTGCGCCGACGAGGCCTGGCTTTCCAGTCGCAACAGCTGATCGCGCTGCTCCTCGACCAATATGTAGAAATTGATGCCGTAATAGAGCGCCGACCAGGCTGCGAGCAAAGCGAAGTCGAGCAGGATGGCCGACAGCAGCTGGATGCCTTCGGGCATCGGCCCGACAACGCGATAGGTGGTCGCGTGCGCCCAGGTCTCGATTGAGGAAAAGACCATCGAGGCGATGATCAGGATCGTGATCGATCCGCCCCATGTGGCGAGCGGGCGCATATTGAACAGCCGCCGATAGGCCGCCGACATGAGCAAAGTCAGCGAATAGCCGGTCGCCGTCGCGAGCGCGGTCGGGACCACGAACAGCCAGCTCGCGCCGTTGGCGAGGCCGGTCAACGCGCGCAGCAGGAAATAGCCGGCCCACCCCGCCGACTGGAGTGTCCAGAAGGCGCGGTTCTTGTCCTCGAAGAACGGGGCTTCTTTAAGCAGCGTACGCGCCATCGGGCTCAGCTCTACAGGATAGAGGCCGCGCCTGCCAACCGCGGAGCAAGACGCGACGAACCGAGCAGCCCTTCGTTACGGTGAACGTTTGATAAACGTCTGATTCCCCGTCGGTTCAGGCGACTCGGCGTATGCCGGCGAGCGAGGTGGATGTCCGGGTCCGCCGACAAGATTGGAGGATATATGCGTAAGTTCCTGACTGCGACCGCTGCGGCGCTGGCGCTAGGCGGCGTAACGCTGGGTGCGGCGGCTCCGGCCGAGGCGCGCTACCATGGCGGCTAATATGGCGGTTATTACGGTGGCTATCACCATTACCATCATGGCGGCGGCGGTGCTGCCGTTGCCGCGGGCATTCTCGGCCTCGCTGCCGGCGCGGCGATCGCGAGCAGCGGCCCGCGTTATTATTATGACGAGCCGGCTTATTATGCCCCGCCTCCGCCCCCGCCTTATTATTATGAAGGCCCCTATTGCCGCACCGACTGGCGCTGGGACGGCTGGGCGCGCCGCTACGTCCGGGTCCGTTTTTGCGACTGAGGGCCGGCTAAACCGACAGGCAAGCGGGCGGCGGAAAATCCGTCGCCCGTTTTCTTTGGTTTCGAAAAGGATGGTGCGGGTGGTCGGGCTCGAACCGACACTCCTTTCGGAACCGGATTTTGAGTCCGGCGCGTCTACCAGTTTCACCACACCCGCACGGCGTGACAGCGCCCCCTAGCGTAGCCCGGCCCGGCGCGTCTAGACCTTGATCGGCCGCAATGGTCGACAGGGAAGAAGGCGATGGAAATGACCCGCAGAGGCCTGCTCGGCACCGCCGCGTTGGCCACCGCCATGCCGGCCTTCGCCACGACGGACGAACGCTGGGCCCAGATCGCCGCCCAATATGACGTGACGCGCAAGGTCGTGCAGCTCGAACATGGCAATTGGGGCATGATGGCGAAGCCGGTGCTCACCGCCTATCGCGCGCAGATCGAGCGGGTGAACCGCGACACGAGTTTCTATGCGCGGCGCGAGATGCCGAGCGAGATCGAGGCGATTCGCGCCCTGGTCGCACGCGAGATGGGGGTCGCCACCGGGGAGATCGCTTTCACCCGCAACGCGACCGAGGCCATGCGCGCGCTGATCCTGGGCTATAATCG
This sequence comes from Sphingomonas sp., assembly GCA_019508115.1. Lineage (GTDB taxonomy): Bacteria > Pseudomonadota > Alphaproteobacteria > Sphingomonadales > Sphingomonadaceae > Sphingomonas_I. The sequence goes on along the minus strand of JAEKMC010000069.1, from coordinate 9,074 downwards.
GCTGCGCCCGGGCGACGCGGTACTCCATGCCGATCTCGATTATGATTCGATGCGAGCCTGTATCGAATCGCTGAAGGCCCGGCGCGGGGTCGAGGTGATCAGCATCGCGCTGCCCTTGCCCGCAAGCCACCAGGCGCTGATCGATGCTTATGCCGCCGCCTTTGCGGCGCATCCGAATATCCGGATGGTGCTGTTGACCCATGTCAGCCACCGCACCGGCCTCGTCCTGCCAGTCGCGGAAATCGCCGCGATGGCGCGCGGCAAAGGCGTGGACGCTATCGTCGATGCCGCACACAGCGTCGGCCAGATCGACTTCCGGCTACCCGATCTCAAATCCGATTTCATCGGCATCAACCTGCACAAATGGATCGGCGCGCCGCTCGGCGTGGGTGCGATCTGCGTCCGGGGCGGGCGGCTGGCGGATATCGATGTTGATCCGGCCGAGCCCGATCTTGGGCCGGACGACATCCGCGCGCGCGTTCACACCGGCACGCCGGATTATGGCGCGCAGCTCGCCATACCCGCGGCGCTCGACTTTCAGGCTTCGGTCGGCCTGGCCGCCAAGGAGGCGCGGCTGAAGGCGCTGCGCGACCGCTGGGTCCACGCCGCTCGCGATATTCCCGGCATCGAGATACTGACGCCGGACGATCCGCGCTGTTACGGCGCAATCACCGCCTTCCGCCTCGCCGGCCGGACATCGCACGCCGACAATGTCGCGCTCGCCCGGTTGCTGCTCGAGAAATATGGCATCTTCACCGTCCATCGCGACGGGCTTGGGTCGGGCAGTTGCGTGCGTGTCACGCCCGCGCTCGCCACCAGCATGGCCGACGTCGACCGGCTGACCGATGCGTTACGCGAGATCGCGCGAAGCTGACGCGGATGCGAGGGCGTCGTAGCGCAGGCGTGCAGCTGCGATGTCGCCCAGATGCTGCTCGGCCCAGACGGTGATCGATCCCATCAACCCGATCAGCCCGTCCGCGAGCGGTGTCAGCCGATATTCCACCGTCACCGGCACGGTGGCGAAGACCGCGCGGCTCACCAGGCCATCGCGTTCGAGACTCTTCAGCGTTTGCGACAGCATTTTCTGCGATATGCCGCCGATGCGGCGGCGCAGATCGTTGAACCGCCTCGGCCCCTGCGCCAGCATGAGCAGGATGAGCATCGCCCATTTGTCGCCGATACGGTCGAGGATTTGGCGCGTTGGGCAATCCGGATTGAAGGCGTCGCCGGTCATGGTTTCCTCGGGGTGACCAGGTGGGATCAAAGTGCGTTCTTGGAAGCTGGTAGCTAATTGCCTAGCTGGTTTCCATTAGAAACCACAAAGGAGCTACAAGATGAATGTTGCCGTGATCGGCGCAACCGGCCGTGCGGGCCGGGAAATCACCGCCGAACTTGTCCGCCGCGGGCACAGCGTCACCGCGATTGCACGGCATCCCGATAGAGCCTTGTCCGACCCGCAGGTGAAGAGAGTCGCCGGAGACGTCGCGGATCCGGACGGGCTCGCAAAGCTCCTGACCGATCACGACGCCGTGGTGAGCGCGGTCCACTTTCTGGACTGCGATCCGGCCAAGCTCGTAAGCGCGGTCCGTGCCGCCGGCGTGTCGCGCTATCTGGTGGTCGGCGGCGCGGCCAGCCTAGAGGTCGCGCCCGGCAAAAGGCTGATCGACCAGCCGAATTTCCCCAAGGAATATGAGGCCGAGGCGCGGGCCGGCATCGCTTTCCTCGACTATCTGCGCAGCGTCGACGATCTCGACTGGACCTTCCTCTCCCCCGCCGCCTTGCTGTTCGAAGGGCCACGGCTCGGCACCTTCCGGTTGGACCGGGATATGCTGGTCGCCAATGCCGAGGGCAGTTCCATCTCGTTCGCCGATTATGCGATCGCGTTCGTCGACGAGATCGAGCATCCCCATCACATCCGGCAGCGCTTCGCCGTCGGATATTGATTGAGCCAAACCGACATGGGTTCCGCGCGGCGGCCGCCTCTGCTAGCCGCGCGGCCCATGGCCCGCATCGACGACCTCCTCGAAGAGTATGGCTTTCTCGACGCCGACGACCGCTACCGGCTCCTGATCGAACTGGGCCGTGAGCTCGAGCCGATGCCGGAGGCGCTCAAGACCGATGCCACATTGGTGCGCGGCTGCTCCGCCGCGGTCTGGGTCTATCCGACGCGCAGCGCGGATGGGCGGCTCCACTTCCTCGCCGACAGCAATGCCGCGATCACCAAGGGCATCATCGCGCTCGTGCTGCTCACGGTGCAGGACCGCACGCCCGCGGAGATTATCGGCACGGACATCGAAGCCGCGCTCGCCCCGTTCGAACTGACTCGGCAGCTCTCGTCCAACCGGACGCAAGGCATTCCCAACATGATCGCCCTGATCCGCGAGACCGCCGCCCGCTACGCCTGAGGGGCCGTCGCTCGGCAGAGCGATCAGGCCGCGCGCCGTTCCTCTGCCTGGCGCAGCACGTCCCACGCCGCCTGGATCAGGCGAAAGCGCTCGGCGGCTTCCTTGTCGTTGGGGCGCGCGTCGGGATGATTGGCTTTGGCCAACCGGCGCCATGCCATCTTGATCTCGTCGAAACTGGCGTCGGTTTCCAGCTCCAGCACGTCGAGCGCGCGCATCTCGTCGCGCGATCGGCTACCGTCGCCGGAGCCACCCCAGCCATAATGTGCGGTCCCGGCAAAGCCCGACGCGTCGCGCCGCTCGCCCGCCTCGCGCGCGGCGGCATCCTCCGCGCTCAATCCTTCGAAATAATCCCACCCGCGATTATATTCGCCGGCATGCTCCTGGCAGAAATACCAGCGTTCCGGGCTGTTGGGCGATTTGGGCGCGGGGCAGTCGCCCGGCTGTTCGCAACCATGGCGATCGCACAGCCGCACCTTGGTCGCGCCGCGTTCGCTGCCATAGCCGCGCCAGCGGGGAAAACCCCAGTCGGTTGATCGGGTCGAACGCGCCATTGGGGCTACATAAGGGCTCGGCGCGAATAGGCTATGGCCGATCCGCCGGAAAATTCGCCAGAGGGCCTGTAAGCCGGGTTCTGTCCATTCCGGCTTGCACCGGAACTGGGCGACCATTCCTCTAGGACGACGCTCGCGCGCCGCCTCAAGCAACCAACCCGGACGACGGGGGCGAGTCACCCCATATGCCGTCCCTACTCGGTCTTGCTCCAGGTGGGGTTTGCCGTGCCGCCGCCGTTACCGGAAGCGCGGTGCGCTCTTACCGCACCCTTTCGCCCTTACTCGGAGCCTTTTGGGCCGAACACCGAGCGGTCTGCTTTCTGTTGCACTGTCCCTAAGGCGAAGGTCACCCCGCGCCCCGCCGGGCGTTACCCGGCACCTTCACTCTGCGGAGCCCGGACTTTCCTCCCGCACGCTTGCGCATGCCGGCGGCCGCCCGGCCCTCTGGCAGCGGCGCGAATAGCAGGGAGGTATCCCGTTCGGCAAGCTGAACGGGGGATGCACCTCTCAGCGCAGCGAAATCAATAACTTCCACCCTTGCGGCCGCGCCGTGTCGCGGCCCCCTTGTCGCCGCCGGTCAACAGCGACAGCAGGATCGCGCGGCATTGGCCATCGATCACACCGTCGATCCGGCTCGGCCGAAAACGGCGCTGGAAGGCGCGCACTGCCGCCTCGCCATCGACCACGTCATAGCCGAACCGCTCGAGCGCGAGCAGGAAGCTGGCGTCGCTCCACAGCGGATCGGTCAGATATTTGGCGGGCCGGGGCAGCGCAAGGCGAAGGCTTGCCAGCTTTTCCCAATCGAACAATTCGCCCGGATCGTCCTTGCGCGCGGGCGCGACGTCGGAATGGCCGACGATATTGCCGCGCGTGATGCCGTAACGGCGGACGATCCCCGCCATCAACGGAACCAGTGCCTCCATCTGCGCCTCTGAAAAGGGGCGATAGCCGTTTTCGTGGCCCGGATTGACCAATTCGATCCCGATCGAGGCCGAATTGACGTCGGTGATCCCGCGCCAATGCGACTGGCCGGCGTGCCAGGCGCGCTTGTCCTCGGCCACCAGGCGGTGGATCGTGCCATCCTCGTCGATCAGATAATGCGCCGACACCTCGGCGGTCGGGTCGGTCAGCCGCGCCAGCGCGGCCTCGGCGCTTTCCATGCCGGTATAATGCAGCACGATCATGGAAACCGGCAGCTGCCGCTCGTTGAAATTGGGCGACGGGGTTTCGACGATGCTCACGCCCGCTGGATTGCGGCGAAGCGCGACGAAAGTAAACCGTCCCGCTGCTTCCGGAATCACGCAGCCGCGGCGGCGGCCCAGTTCGGCTCGTACAGCCCGCGATAGCGCTGGCTGGGGCGGAAGGCGTCGGTCTGGCCGATCACCGTCTCGCCGGCACCGAGTACCAGGACTCCGTCGGGCCGCAGCACCTGGGCGAGGCGCCCGAGGACGGCGCGGCGCATGTCGAGCGAGAAATATAACAGGACGTTGCGGCACAGGATGACGTCGAAGCGGCCGATCGGCAGCGAGTCGGCGACCAGGTTCATGCGGCGGAACGAGACCATTCGCGTCAGCCCAGGATTGGCAATCCAGTCGCCATCGACCGAATCGAACCATTGCATCATCCGCCGGATCGGCAGGCCGCGCTGGATTTCGAACTGGGTATAATGCCCGGCGCGCGCCTTGTTCAGTGCCGATTCGGAAACGTCGGTGGCAAGGATCTCGGGCATTTGATGATCGAGCTTTTCGGCGAACAGCATCGCCAGGCTGAGCGGTTCCTGCCCGGTCGAGCATCCCGCCGACCAGATTCGCGGGCGCCGCGTATCGGGGATCGCCGACACCGCCTGTTCGACGATGTCGAACACCGCCGCGTCGCGGAAGAACGAGCTCTCCTGGTTCAGCAATTCGTCGACGACGCGGTCGGCCAGTGGTCCGCCGCGATCCGCGCGGATCGCCTCGGCAAGCTTTTCCAACGTGTCGTGGCCGGTATCGCGCATCACCGGCTTCAGCGCGGTTTCGACGCGCCAGTTGCGGTTGGCGCCCATTTGCTGCCCGGTACGCGCCTCGAGGAGCGCGATGAATTCCGCGACCGCGCCGGCGGGGCGCGGGGTCAGCATGAAGGCCGCCGACGGCGCGCGATCAATTGGCCGATCTCGTCGGGCGGCAGGATCGCATCCGCGATTCCGCCGGCAACCACGGCCCCCGGCATGCCCCAGACCACCGAAGATGCGCGATCCTGGACGACGACGCTGCCACCGGCGGCGGACAAATGCCCCGCGCCGATCGCGCCATCGCGCCCCATCCCGCTCAGCATCACGCCAAGGGCGCGCGCGCCATAGACCTCGGCCACCGATTGCAGCATCGGGTCGACCGATGGCAGGCAGCCACTGGCCGCAGCCGTGGTCGACAGGCGGATCGCCACGCCATCGCCCATCGCGACGCACCGCAGATGCGCCCGGCCCGGCGCGATCAGGATGCGCCCGGGACGCACGCGGACGCGGTCCTCCGCCACTTCGCAGGGACGATTGGCCAGCACCGCGACCTGCGCGGCGAAATAGGGCATGAACGATTCGGGCAGATGCTGGGTAATCAGAATCGGCAAGCGGAACTCGGCAGGGATCGCCCGAAGCAATTGGCTGAGCGCGTGGATGCCGCCGGTCGAGGCGCCGATCGCGACCACGTCAAAATCGTTGCCCGGCGCGATCGCCGCCGCCGGAGTGCGCGGCGCCACGACCTCGTCAGCTTCGACCAGCCGGACGAGGCGTTCGTTGAGCTGATCGCTGAACCGCCCGGCAAAGGCGCCGACTTCGGGTTTGACCAGCGTGTCCGCCGCACCCAATGCCAATGCCTGGACCGTCGACGCGGCGCCATCGGCGCAGGCCGACGACACGATCAGCACGCGGGCACCCTGCCCAGCCGCGATCAGGTCGGGTAACGCGGTCAGCCCATCGACTCCCGGCATTTCGATATCGAGCAGGATCACGTCGACGCGGTGTCGCGCCAGAAAGGCCAGCGCCGCCTTGGCGTCCTGCACGGCGCCGGCCACCAGGAAGCGGCACGACCGAATCGTCGACGATCAGGACCGAGGGCGGCGCCTCGAAATCGGGAATGTCGGTAGGCTTGCTCGCCACCACGGCACCGGCGCGCTTAGGCCAGGCCGACGATCTGGAGCTTCGATTCCAGTGTTTCGCGATCGAACGGCTTCATCACATATTCGTCGGCGCCCGCCTCGATCGCGGCACGGATATAGGCCATGCCGTTCTCGGTCGTGCAGAACACCACCTTGGGCCGACTCGACAATGCGGTGTCGCGGAGCGCACGCAGGAAATCCATCCCGCTCATCACCGGCATGTTCCAGTCGAGCAGGATCACGTCGGGCACCGACGCCATGCAGCTATCGAGCGCCTCCTTGCCGTCGGCGGCTTCGCTCACCTCGAAATTCAACGTCTCGAGGATATGGCGGGCGACCTTACGGATCACCTTGGAATCATCGACAACCAGACACGTCTTCATGACCGAAACACCCTGTTACTAGGCCCGTGGAAGGGCATACCCGCTAAACCGTGATCACCCGGTTAATTGATTGCATTCGCGTCGTTTGATGGTCCGTGGACAAGCGCGGTGAGATCGATCGCCAGGATCGGCTCGCCGTCGCGCTCGACCGCGCCGCAACCCGCCTGGCGCCACCCGGCATCCAACCCGATCCCCGGCGGCAGCGGCGCGGCGACGAACGGCGCGACGTCTTCCAGGCTGTCGACCAACACGGCGTAATGATGCCCGTCGACCACCGTGATGACCGCGCGCGATCCGGCGATCGCCAGCTTGGGCAGGCCGAGCGCGGCATGCGTGTCGATCACCGTCACCACGCGGCTGCGCAACGCGGCCAGCCCGCGAATGTGCGGCGCCGCGCGCGGCGTCGGGATGACCGCGCCTATATCGACCACCGATTCGACTTGAGCCGAATCGATCGCGACCCCGCGGCCGGCGATATGCGCGATCAGGAACAGCTGTTCGCTCATGCCACATTCACCCGTTTGGCGACCGCGGCAAGCAATCCGGCGCGGTCGTAGCGATAGACGCGATCGTCGCCGCCGGCGTCGCGCCGGTCGTTGCTGAGGCGAAGCACCCGGCCGTCGCGAGCCGCGGCTGGCGCGGCGTCGGTGGTCAGGATCACCGCCGGCTGTTCGTCGGCGCTCGCCTTGGTCGAGACGCGATAGCCGGCTTGTTCGAGCACCGGTTTCAGGAAAGTCGCGATCCAGCTGTCCGACTGGCTGTCGATCAGGCAGAGCGGCGCACCGGGCCGGACGATATCCAGGGCGTCGGGACCAAGCAGCCATTGCGGATCGATCAGCTCGACCTGTTCGTCGCCGATCACGACGACGCCCAGGATCGGCCCCGGCTGCGCGGACGGCGAGATGTCGGCGGGAATGGCCACGATGTCGACTGGCTCGGCGATCGCATAGGCGATCTCGGCGTCGCCGTCCTTGATCCTCAGCACCGCCAGTTCGGCATGTCCTTCGATCTCGCCGAGCGCGGCGAGCGGAACGATCCGATCGTCGACCAGCAAGCGCATGCGGCCACCACTGAACCGGACATTGGACGCATCGATCGTCTCGACCCGGTCGACGATCGCCAGCGGTACCGCGCGGCGTCGGCCGTCGAGATCGTCGAACAGCAGCGCGTCGGCCGAGATCGCCTCGGGCTCGATGGCCTCCTCATCCTCTTCGACCGCCGTATCGCGCGAGAAGTTGATTCCGGCCGCCGCGGCGACCCCGGCGCAATCGAGCAACAGCATCGGCGATCCGCTGTCGGGCAAGGTCTGGCCGGCATAGATGCCCGTCGCCATCACCGCCGGCGAGGCGGGCTTGATCACCAATTCCTCATGATCGAGCACCGAATCGACCGCGACCGCGAAACTGCCGCCGCTGGCGCTGATGATCGCCAGCATGTCGGCCGCGACCGGGTCGGCCTCGCGCAGGCCGAGCAAGGCGGCGAGGTCGACCAGCGGCATACGGCGATCGCGCACCGTCGCCGCGGGGGTGTCGCCCAGCAGGTCGATGCGGATCGTGTCGCCGGAAACGTTGACGATCTCCTCTATCGCCTGGCGCGTGACCGCGAAACGCTGGCCGGCAATGCCGATGACGATCGCGGGGATGATCGACAATGTCAGCGGCACGTGGATCAGGATCCGCAGCCCGCGGTCCTTGGCATTGACCAGATCGATCCGTCCGCCGATTTGTTCGATATTGGCGCGCACGACGTCCATCCCGACGCCCCGGCCGGAAATCGCGGTAACCTCGTCCTTGGTCGACAGCCCTGGTTCGAAGATCAGGTCGAGCTTGGCGCGGTCGCTCAGCATCGACAGATCGCGGCCGCGCGACTGTCCCGACGCGGTGAGTTTCTGGACCAGCCGGTCGGTATCGATCCCGCGGCCGTCATCGGCGACTTCCAGGATGATCTGATTGCCCGATTGGCGCGCGGAAACGATCAGCCGGCCGACTTCGCGTTTGCCCAGCGCGCGGCGCTCCGCGGCGCTTTCGATACCGTGGTCGATCGAGTTGCGGATGATATGGACGAGCGGATCGCGCATCATCTCGATCATTTCGCGATCGAGTTCGACGTCGGATCCCTCGATCTGGAGCTGCACCGACTTGCCGACCTCGGCCGCGGTGTCGCGCACCATCCGCGGCAAGGCCGAGAACAGTGCATCGACCTTTTGCATCCGCGTCCGCGTCACCGTGTCGCGCATCTCCGCCACCGTCAGCGACAGGCGGTCGAGCGCGGCTTCGATCGTCGGATCGACATTCTGGTCGCGCATGCGGCGCGCGAGTTCGTTCCGCGCCAGCACCATGTCCGACATGCCCGACATCATGCGGTCGAGCAGCTCGGTCGACAACCGCACGCTGCGATTGGCGACGCGCTGGCCGGTCGGCGCCTGCTGCGCCGCAGGGGCGGCCGCTTCGGCACCGGCATTGAGCGCCGCGATCAGCAATTCCTCACCGCTGTCGTCGAGCGCGGCGCCGGCATCGATCGCCTCGACGATCTCGCCGATGCGGTCGACGACCGCCAGCACGGCGGTGACCAATTTCTGGTCGGGAGTGCGCTCGCCCGCGCGAACC
>JAEKMC010000240.1 GCA_019508115.1 Sphingomonas sp. | reverse complement strand
TCCGCAAGGCTCATGACTCCGTGCTCAAGGGGAAGAAAGACCCATCCGACCAGAGGCCAAGCGGGTCCGCGCCTTCCTCCAGCGCAAGCTCCGCCAATTCATAATAAACCGGCCGCGCGATCGCGGCCTCAAGGCCTGCGCGCACGGTCAGATAGGGCCGGCCGTCGACCAGGTGCAGTCGATGGTCCCGCCCCGCGATCACCGGTTCGTCGGTATTGAGGCGAAAGGCGATGCGCCGTTCGCGCCCAATCCCCTCGCTGCGCACCTCGACCGCGACGAACGGCGCGTCCTCGACCAATATGTCCAGCTTCTCGACCGGCGTGACCAGCACATGTCGCCCGTCGGCCTCGCGCCGCAACAGGCTCGCGAACAGGCGCACCATCGCTGGCCGGCTGATCGGCGCACCTTCGTGGAACCAGGTGCCGTCGCGTGCGATCCGCATCGCGCTGTCGCCGCAACGCAATGGGTTCCATTGTTCGACCGGCGGCAGCCGCCGCTCCGATGCCGCCCGCGCGATTTCCGCGAGCGACAGGCCCGCAAGCTCGGATGGAGGTGGCGCGCTTTCCGTTATGGCCATGCCGTTAGAGCGGTAAGGGAAAGTGGGGAAGGGGCCTCAGCCCCGGCGCGGCCCCAACATCCCGCGATAAGGAAGATCGCGTCCGCCGGTCCGCGCCAGCAGGCGGCGCCGCTCGAACGGTCCCGGCAAGTCCCAATTGGCGGTCTGATCGGCGATGAAGCCGAAATGACGGCCATAATATTCGGGGTCGCCGATCAGGATGAGCGGTTCGCGGTCCTCGATATGCGTCAGCATCTTGCGCATCATCGCGCGGCCGATTCCCTGTTGCTGGCGCGCCGGATCGACCGCGACCGGGCCGACCAGTATCAGCGGCGTCTCGCCCGCATCATGGTGGAGCGCGATCGGCCAGCATTGCAGCGCGCCGACCAGCCGTTCGTCTTCCCATGCCGCGAGCGACAGGTCCGGGATGACACACATTCCGTCGCGCAGCTTGTAGGCAGTGCGCCCGCGGCGATCCGCGCCGAAAGCCCCGTCGAGCAGCAGTTCGACGGCATTCGGATCGGCATCGGCAAGCGGCGACAGCGTGATCAACAAGGCAAGCTCCGGAACGGGAAAGGGTGCGGCCCATAACGCAAGATGGGCGAAAGGAAACCCGGCTGGCCGCGCTTCTCATGCCCTGCTAGGGGCCGCCCGTTACAGAAGCGAGACCAAGCATGACCGCGATCGACCATCCCAAGCCCTTGGTGCTCGTGCCCGAAACGGGCTCGTCGAATGATTTCGTGAGGCTGGAAGTCAGCGATCTGGTCATCGACGTGTTGACCGGCATCTATTCCGAAGAGACGCACATGCCGCAGCCGCTCAAGGTTTCGGTCACCGCCGATATCGCGGCGCCGCGCCGCTTCAACCACGACACGCCGCTGAGCGCGTCCAAGAACTACCTCGACCTGCGCCGCGCGGTGGAGGAGGGGCTGCCCAGGGACGTCCATTTCACCCTGGTCGAAGCGGTCGCCGATCACATCGTCGACACGATCTTCGGCGGCGATGCGCGCGTGACGCGGGTCGAGGTGAAGATCGTCAAGCTGGCTTTGTCGCAGGCGGGCGAATCGATCGGCATGACCCTGGTGCGCGAGCGCCATTGATGCTCGTGCTCGTCACGGGCGGGCTCCATCGCGTCGGCGCGGCGATCGCGGCGCGGCTCGCCGCGGGCGGTTACGATCTCGCGCTCCATGCGCACCGCGCGGGCGATCCCGATCCGGCGCTTGCCGAAGCGATCGCGGCGCATGGCACCGAATCGGCGATATTTCCCGCCGATTTGGCGATTCCCGGCGAGGTCGAATCGCTGGTCGGCAAGGTGAAGGCGCATTTTGGACGCGCGCCCGACGCGCTGGTCAATTGCGCGTCGATCATCAGCGAGGGCCAATGGCCCGAACTGTCGCGCGCCGAGCTCGCCCGTCATCTCGACGTCAATTTCGTCGCGCCGATGCTGCTGACGCAGAGCTTCGCCGCCGCGCTGGCGAGCGACCGGCCGGGCGCGGTGGTCAATATCGTCGATCAGCGCGTGGCCAATCCGCCGGTCGATCAGGCGGCCTATACCGTCTCCAAGCTCGCGCTTGCCTCGGTTACGCGCGTGATGGCACGCGCCTTCGCGCCTGCGGTCCGCGTCAATGCGGTCGCGCCGGGAAACACATTGCCAGGCGACGCCTACCAGGAATCGCAATGGCAGCGCCTTGCCGATGCGATGCCGCTCGAACGCAATTCGGCCCCCGAGGATATCGCCGAGGCGGTCGCCTATCTGCTCGCCGCACCCTCCGTCACCGGGCAGACCCTGTTCGTCGACGGCGGCGCGAATCTGGAGAGCTATCGGCGCGATTTCCTGCACATGATGCGGGATTAGGACCGGTTTCAGCGCCGATGGCCGAGACCGGTCAACACCACCTGATAATCGTCGCGCGCGGCCTGCGCGTCGGGCTCGGCCAGGCTCGCGACCGCGTCGTCGGGCAGCGTCCGCGGGAGGCCGCAGGCGAGCCGATACCAGAGCAGGCTGTCGGGCTTGGGCGGCGCGGCGCTGTCGTCCACCAGTTCGGACAGGGCCACCGCCCAGCGCGGATCCTCGTGCGGGCGGCGCAGGATCGACAGCGAGATCGGCCGTTTGTCCGCGGTGCGCAGGAATATCTGCGTCTCGCTCTCGCCGGGAAGCGTGCCCGCCACGTGGAAGGCGCGCGTGATTCCCGTGATGGCGGGTGGAGCATCCGGGCTCACCGCGGCGGTCAGGATCGCGCGCAGCCTGCTTTCATTCTCAGGAGTGCGCGGCACCTGTGCGCGCGGGCCGACCAGGCGTAATTCCCCAGGATTTCCGGTGGTTGCGGCAAGCAGCAGGACGGGAACGCCCTTCAGCTTGAGCTTGCCCTTGGGCGGGTTGGGCAGGTCGACCAGATAGGTGACGTGCGACGGCACCCCGGTTCCGCTGATCAGCGCGGTCACGTCCGCCTGTACATAATAACGCGTCCTGCCCGGATCGAGGCCGGCCGCCGCTTCTCCCTTGAGCGGTATCGCCTCGGTTATGGTCGCGCCGATGGTCTGCGGCGCGGCGAATGCCATGTCGGCAAGTTCCACATAACTATAATCGGTGGTCAGCCCACCATATGGGACAGGTGTCGCCGCATGGCCGACAGATGATGCCGAAAGCAGGATAAGGCTCGAATAGGCTGTGAAACGCATCATTTTGCGGCCTTGCCACGCCATGAGCGAAAGATTCAAGCCGCGAAGGGGGCTAAACGTTACCATAAAGCGTTTGCAAGGCTCGAACCGTCGCGATAGGAACACCGCTCGTGCGGCAGGACCAAGACACAGAGCTTGGCGCGCCCGTATCATTCGAGCACCGGAAAGGGCGGTGTTCTAACTCACGGATCGGAGGGAGTGTCATTCTTTAATGGCTTACGCTGACCAACCAACAATGACCCCTCGTAAGGTGGTCTCCATCGGGCTGGTTGCTCTGCTCCACGTTATACTCGGATATGCGTTCGTCACCGGACTTGCCTTCAATGTGGTCAAGAAGATGGCGCAGGATCTGAAGGTCGTGGACATCAAGGACCAACCGCCGCCACCCGAGCAGAAGCCGCCGCCACCGCCGCCGCAGCAGACGAACGTGCCGCCGCCGCCGATCGTGGCGCCGCCGCCTCTCGTGCAGACGCCGACGATCGCTCCGCCGATCATGACGGTGCCGACGCCGCCGCCGGTCGCTCCGCCGATCACGGTTTCAGCGCCTCCCGCTCCGCCGCCTCCGGTGATTTCGCAGGCCGCGCAGGCCAAGGGCGATCCCCATTCATGGATCACGAATGACGATTATCCGCCCGAGGCGGTTCGTCAGGAGCAGCAGGGCACCAGCGGCATCGCTTGGACGATCAACGAGCAGGGTCGGGTGGAGAATTGCCACGTCGTCTCTTCGAGCGGATCGCAGGTACTTGATGACACGGCTTGCCGTCTGATGACACGCCGCGGCCGCTATGCGCCGGCCAAGGATGCCGCGGGCAACCCGATCAAGCAGACGCAGTCGCTGCGCTTCAAGTGGGTTCTGCCCTCTGAATGATTTTTCGAACAAGACGTCGCGGGATGCCGCGCCGCGCCGTTTAACCTAATTAGAAGGACCGTTGAGACCATGACTACTCCCGCCGCTGGCGCTCACGCCGCCGCCGCTTCGAACCCCTACGGCCTCACAGGCGCGCTCCACCAGGGCGGCCCCATCACCTGGGCCGTGTTCATCATCCTCGTGATCATGTCGCTCGCGACCTGGTACATCATGTTCACCAAGCTGTTCGAACAGCAGAAGGTCCTGAACCAGTATAAGCGCGTCCGCAGCAATTTCTGGGGTACCCCGACGCTGCGCGACGGCGCCAACAAGCTGGAGCGCAACTCGGCCTACCGCCAGATCGTCGATGACGGCCTGCTCGCGCAGGACCAGCATACCAAGCTGATCGATCCGGTCGACCAGCATGAATGGCTGGGTGCTTCGCTCCACCGTTCGACCGGCGCGATCAACTCGCGCCTTGGCAGCGGCATGGCGGTGCTCGCCACCGTCGGTTCGACCGCGCCGTTCGTCGGCCTGTTCGGTACCGTCATCGGCATCTACGGCGCGCTCATCAAGATTGGCGCCTCCGGTCAGGCCTCGATCGACGCCGTCGCCGGCCCGGTCGGTGAAGCTCTGATCATGACCGCGCTCGGCCTCGTCGTCGCCGTTCCGGCGGTGCTCGCCTACAACTGGCTGATCCGCCGCAACAAGGTCGTCGCGGAACAGCTCGACACCTTCGCCACCGATCTGCACGCTTACATGGTGTCGAACGGCGCCCTGAGGCCGGCGCTCGGCACGGTGAAGGCCGCTCCGGCTCCCGCCGTCAAGGCGCCGACCGCGACCAAGGCTTAATGTTAGGGCTCGGGCGGGGCTTCGGCTCCGCCCGCCGCTTTGACGGCAGGTGCGCTTCCGCGCCTGTGTAAAGGATAGGAATTTCGCCCATGGCGATGAGTGTCGGCCCCGCCGAATCAGACTCCCCGATGTCGGACATCAACACGACGCCCCTCGTGGACGTCATGCTCGTTCTGCTCATCATCTTCCTGATCACCGTGCCGGTCGTGATTCAGACCGTGCCGGTTCGCCTGCCCAAGGTTGCTTATGAGGTGACCACCAGCAAGCCGGAGAATGTCGTCCTTTCGATCAAGAACGGCAAGGATGGCAAATGCGAGGTTTACTGGGGCCAGACCAAGGTCACCGCGCAAGAGCTGCTCGACCGTTCGGTCAAGAAGCTCAAGGCCGAGATCGACAAGCTCGGCGGGCCGCAGAACATGACCGCGGACAATATGCCCGAGGTTCATATCCGCAGCGATATCGATACCCGCTGGGAATGTGTCGGCGGAGCTATGACCAACGTGTCCCGCGCCGGCTTCACCCGCATCGGCTTCATCTCGCAGCCCGATCCCGGCCAATCTCACGCCGCGGTCGAATAAGCGCCGAAACTAGGAGTTAACGAATATGGCCATGAGCTCCGGCGCTGCCGAAGGCGAGCCGATGATGGACATCAACACGACGCCGCTCATCGACGTCATGCTGGTGCTTCTCATCATGTTCATCATCACCATCCCTGTGGCGACCCATGCGGTGAAGCTGGACCTGCCGGCACCCACCAACACGCCGCCGCCGCCGATCCTGCCGACCAAGAATGAAGTGGCGATCACCGAGACCGATCAGATCTTGTGGAACGGTACGCCGGTCGATCTGATCACGTTGCGTCAGTATCTTGATCAGTCGCAGACTTTGAACCCCATCCCCGAATTGCACATCCGTCCTGCGCAGGCTGCGCGGTATGAGATTGTCGATGCGGTGCTGGCGCAGACCAAGCGCGCCAACGTCACCAAGATGGGCTTTGTCGGCAACGAGGCATACGCCAACGATTTCTGATCGATTGGCGAACCCACAAGATTGAAGAGGGGCGAGCCTTGAGGCTCGCCCTTTTTTTGTGTGTGCGCCGCCGGGATGGCGCGGCGGTCAGGCGGCTGAGCCCGGCGAAGCAAGAGCCGGTTGATCCTCGTGATGAGACCATATATCATCGCATCCCGCGTATGCGGGGATGGAGGAGTGGTAGCCATGGCCATGAAATCTCAAAACACCGACGCCGCACCGATGATGGATATCAACACGACGCCGTTGATCGACGTCATGCTGGTTCTGCTCATCATGTTCATCTTGACGATCCCGCTGCAAAACCATGCCGTGAAGTTGGACACGCCCTCGGCGCGAACCCCACCCAAAATGCCGCTCCCGGACGAGAATGAAGTCGCGGTCACCAACGCGGACCGGGTGCTTTGGAATGGCACGCCGGTCGATCTGGGCGCCTTGCGGGCCTATCTCGATCAAACGCAGACATTGGATCCGATCCCGGAATTGCGCATCCGCCCCGACGCGGACGCGCGGTACGAACAGGTCGACAAGGTGCTCGCCGTGATCAAACGCGCGAACATCGCTAAAATGGGTTTTGTCGGCAACGAGGCCTATGCCAACGATTTTTGATAGCCTAACCGCGAAAACATTGCGTAAGGGGCGGACAGTCGGTCGGCCCCTTTTTTGTAAGGGCTCCTGCGCTTTCGAGCCGATTTGGACAGGAAAAGGATAGCTCTTGGCCTGTTTGATCGAGATCAATTGCCCTGGCAGGGCGATTGCGTAATCCTTTGCCGAATAGGGGGATTTTTCGGTGGACGGCTGGGCATTGCCCACATTCATTCTGATTGGCAGTTACCTGCTCGGCGCGATCCCGTTCGGCGTGATCGTGACGCGGGCCTTCGGCGCGCAGGATCCGCGCTCGATCGGTTCGGGCAATATCGGCGCGACCAATGTACTGCGGACCGGACGCAAGGGCCTGGCGGCGCTGACGCTCATGCTCGACGGTGGCAAGGGCGCGGTTGCGGTCCTGATCGCGGAGGCAATCAGCCCCGGCTCCGGACCACTCGCCGCGGTCGGCTCTTTCCTGGGCCATGTCTTCCCGGTCTGGCTTAGGTTCAAGGGCGGCAAGGGGGTGGCGACGTTGCTCGGAATCACGCTTGCGCTGCATTGGCCCACCGGATTGGTCGCGGTCGCCGCCTGGCTGCTGGCATTGCTGATCTCGCGTCGCTCCTCGATCGGCGGCATGGCGGCGGCGGCGGTCACGCCGGTGGCGTCGGCTTACTTCTTCAAGGTGGATCTCACGCTCATGTTCCTTGCGCTGGCGCTGGTGGTGGTGTGGCGCCATCGCGCCAATATCGAGCGGCTGATCGAAGGCACCGAGCCGCGCATCGGCGGACGTGGCCAGGGCTGAGCCGGCGGTGGACGCCGATGGGCTGGCGCGCCTCCGCCTGATTCGGACCTCCTCGATCGGTCCGGTCACCTTTGCCCAATTGCTTGCACGCTTCGGCACCGCCCAGGCTGCGCTCGATGCGATTCCGGACCTCGCCCGCCGTGGTGGTGGATCGGCGCCGCGCATCCCCAGCCTCGCCGACGTCGAACGCGAGGCGATGGCGGTCGAGCGCGCCGGCGGCACCTATCTGTTTGCCGGACGGCCGGGCTATCCCGCGCTTTTGGCCGAAGCCGAAGGCGCGCCGCCCGTGCTGAGCGTCGCAGGCGACATCGGTTTGCTCGCGCGGCCCACCGTCGCGATGGTCGGCGCACGCAATGCCTCGGCCGCGGCGGTGCGCTTCGCACGCCAGCTTGCTGTCGAACTGAGCAATCTTGGCTTCGTCATCGTGTCTGGCCTGGCGCGCGGCATCGATACGGCCGCGCATCGCGGCGCTCTGGAAGGTGGCACGATCGGTGTCATCGCGAGCGGCCTCGACATAGTCTATCCGCCTGAGAATGAGGCGCTCCAGCGCGAAATGCAGACGCGCGGCCTCGTCGTTTCGGAGCAGCCGCCGGGAACCGAGCCGCATGCGCGCCA
The DNA here is from genome assembly GCA_019508115.1 of Sphingomonas sp. Taxonomy (GTDB): domain Bacteria; phylum Pseudomonadota; class Alphaproteobacteria; order Sphingomonadales; family Sphingomonadaceae; genus Sphingomonas_I. Next base: position 1,525 of record JAEKMC010000240.1, on the reverse strand, counting down.
TTTCCCCGCGCGCAACCGAATCATCGCGGGACTCGCGCTCGGCACCCTCGTGGTCGAGGCGGCACCCAAATCGGGTTCGCTGATCACCGCACGGCTGGCGGCCGATTATGGGCGCGAGGTGATGGCGGTACCCGGCTCGCCGCTCGATCCACGGGCGCAGGGTTGCAACCAATTGATCCGGGATGGAGCAACCCTGATCCAGTCCGCCGCCGACGTGGTCGAGGCGGTGCGGCCTTTCGGCTCCGGCCGGGTCGCCGCACCTGCCGATGCCTTCATTCCGGACGGTGTCGTCGAGATTGCCGACCGCGACCGTCAGGCGGTCCTGACCTTGCTGAGCCCGATCCCGGTCCCGCTCGACGAAGTGTTGCGCCAGTCAGGGCTTGCGCCGGCGGCGCTGCACTTAATTCTACTCGAGCTGGAACTGGCGGGGCGGCTTGCTCGCCATGCCGGGGGACGCGTTGCCCTCGATTAGCCGCAAGCTTCCCTTGCAGCCGCCAGCCCCCATATTAAAGCCGAACTGAAGAGGTGGCCCAAGGTCTCTTGACGCACCCCTGTGCGGCTCTCCACCCTCGCGCGTACACGTAAGGACATAAAAAGCGCTCATGAAGCTCGTCGTCGTCGAATCCCCCGCCAAGGCAAAAACCATCGAGAAATATCTCGGACCCGGCCATCGGGTGCTGGCTTCCTATGGCCATGTCCGCGATCTGCCGCCCAAGGACGGCTCGGTCGATCCCGACAACGGCTTCGCGATGGAGTGGGAGCCTTATGCCGACAAGGCCAGGCAGCTCAAAGCCATCGCCGACGAGGCAAAGGGCGCCGACACCTTGATCCTCGCCACCGACCCCGATCGCGAGGGCGAGGCGATCTCCTGGCACGTGCAGGAAGTGCTGCGGAAGAAGAAGGCGCTCCCCGCGAAGGTCGAGCGCGTTACCTTCAACGCGATCACCAAGTCCGCCGTGCTCGATGCGATGGCGCATCCGCGCGCGCTCGATGAAGACTTGATCGACGCCTATCGCGCGCGGCGCGCTCTCGATTACCTGGTCGGCTTCACCCTTTCGCCCGTGCTGTGGCGCAAATTGCCCGGCGCCAAGTCGGCGGGCCGCGTCCAGTCGGTCTCGCTGCGCCTGATCGTCGATCGCGAGCGCGAGATCGAATTGTTCCGCGCACAGGAATATTGGTCGGTCGCCGCCGACATGGAGCAGGATGGCGTGCCCTTCATCGCGCGGCTGATCCGCTGGAAGGGGCAGAAGCTCGATCGCTTGTCGATCGGCAATGGCAATGATGCAGCTGCCGCCAAGGCCGATGTCGAGGCGGGCCGCTTCTCGGTCGCCAGCGTCGAGACCAAGCCGCTAACGCGCAATCCGCCGCCGCCCTTCACCACCTCGACCTTGCAGCAGGAGGCTGCGCGCACGCTGGGTTTCTCCGCCAGCCACACGATGCGCGTCGCGCAAGATCTCTACGAGCAAGGCGCGATCACCTACATGCGTACCGACGGCGTGCAGATGGACGGCAGCGCCATCTCGGC
>JAEKMC010000239.1 GCA_019508115.1 Sphingomonas sp. | reverse complement strand
TCGAGGGCAATGTCCAGGCCGGCGTGACCCAATATGGCGACGGCCAGAGCAAGCAAGCCGATATGACGTTCGGCACGAATTTCGCGGACGATCGCGGCAACATCATGGTTTATGGCGGCTATACCAAGGACAACGCGGTCTTGGCGCGCGATCGTTCGCGGAGCATGATTGACCAGAGCAGCCGTGGCGCTGACACTGGGATCATCGACGATGTCTTCCTGATCGATCGTCCGGTCCGTTCGAGCTATCTTCCGGTCGGCAGCTTCTTCGGTGATTTCGGCAACATCCGTGGCGATGGCAGCCCGTTCCCCGTGCCTCAGTCGGACAAGTTCAATCGTCAATCGTATCGTTATATTTCGACCCCGCTCGAGCGCTATACGATGGCGTTGCGCGCCAATTATGAAATCTCCTCGGCTGCCAACGTGTTCCTGGACGGAACCTTTACGCACAGCAGCGCCAGTACTCAGATCGAACCGACGCCGCTTGCGTCCTTCGATCCGAACGGCGTGAACCACGAAACCGGTGAGATCAGCCTGGGCACGAAAATGCCGGACGGTTCGATTTTCATCAATCCGTTGGTCCCTTCCTACATTCTGGCCATCGCCGGCGATGATGATGGCGACGGCACGCCTGACGTCCAGTTTCAACGTCGTATGACCGATGTCGGTGATCGGACGTCCACCGCCAACCGATTCACTTATGAATTGACCACGGGCGTACAGGGCGCCCTGTCCGACAATTGGCATTATGAGGTCTTTGGATCTTACGGCCGCACGCAGGACGATCAGGTCAGCGGCGGCGCCATCAATCTGGAGCACATGCGTAACGCTTTGTCGGTCGCACCCGCGGCGGCCGGTGCTCCGGGCGCGATCCAGGCGCCGAACGGCACCTGGATACAATGTGCCGGAATCAATGCGCGCGCTGAAGGTTGCGTGCCCGCCAATATCTTTGGGCCCAACACTTTGTCGCCTGGCGCGGCCGCCTATGTCGGCACCAACACCACAATCTCCTCCTTCGCGGAGCAGATCAACGCCGGTGCGAACATCGACGGCAAGCTTGGCGATTATTGGGGCGCCGGCCCGATCCGTGTCGCGGCGGGTGTCGAATACCGCAAGGAGCGCAGTGCCGTCGTGTTCGATTCGCTGACGTCGCAGGGCGCGACCAGCGGCAACGCGCTGCCGAATACATCGGGCACCTTCAACGTGAAGGAGGCTTATGGCGAACTTCATGTGCCGATCCTTACGGACAAGCCGTTCTTCCATAGCTTGGAAGCGCGGGCTTCCGGACGCGTCTCCAAATATTCCTCGGTTGGCACGGTCTACAGCTATAATTATGGCGGGATTTACTCGCCCATTCCCGATATCACTTTCCGGGCGTCGGTCGCGCTAGCCACTCGTGCTCCGAACATTGGTGAGTTGTTCTCGGGTCTTTCGCAAACCTTCCCGACCGGTGTGCAGGATCCCTGCCTTGGCGTGACCGCGACCAGCAGCGGCCAATATGCCGCACGTTGCCGTGCCGACTCCCTTGTCGCGGCCAATATCGCGCAGAATGGCCAGTTCACCCTGACGCAATCCGACCAGCAAGGCATTAGCGGATTTACTGGCGGCAACCCCAACCTGAACGAGGAGAAGGGCCGGACGTTCACCGCCGGCATGGTAATCAATCCGCGCTCGATCCATGCGTTGCGCAACTTCAGCCTGACGGTGGATTATACGCGGACGCACATCACGGGTGCGATCGTGACCACCCCTCGCCAGAACGAGTTGAACGGCTGCTATGATGGAAGCAATCCGGTATTCTGTACGCTGATTACCCGCCGTGCCGCGACCCAGGGCACGGCCAGTGTCGGCGCTCTGACCTTCGTCAATGCCTTTGCCACGAATAGCGGCGGCATTCTGGAATCGGCGATCGACCTTACCGCCAGCTACAGACAGGGGCTTGGCTCCTGGGGCACGCTCTCGGGAATGCTCGCTTATACCCACATGCTGAAAGGCTGGACCAAGCCGCTCCCGAACGAGGCCAAGGATCCGTTTGCCGGCGAGATCGGCACGCCCAAGGATAAGTTCCTGGTCACGCTGGACTGGACCCGCGGACCCGTCACTGTGAACTATCGCGGTTCATATCTTGGCCGTTCCTATCTGGATGACCAGTTCGTTCTGCAGCTGACGAATCCGGATGGTTCGGCGGTCACGAATCCTCGTGATCCGCGGGCGCGTATCGGTGCCTATTACATTCAGGATGTGCGGGTGAACTTCGATGTCGGGGATCACTTCAGCTTCTTCGTGGGCGTGAACAACTTGCTGAACATCACGCCCCCGCCGATCTACTCGAACCTGCCGGGCGACACGACGGGTGCGGAAACCGATGCCAGCGATTATGATGCGATCGGCCGCAGTTTCCGCGCGGGTGTCCGTCTCCGCTTCTGATCGGATCGACAATCCAAGAAAAAGGCCGCCTCGCAGGAGGCGGCCTTTTTTTGTTCAGGCCAGGCGCCGCCTTGTCAGCGCCAGCCGGCGATCGGCCCAGGCGGTTCATCTTCACGCAACCAGCCCGTTATCGAGAAACGCAGCCCAGGGGCATAGCTCGTCACCATGCTGACCGAATGATCCATCGGTATCGTGAACAGGTTCAAGGCGTTGAAAAGAGGGCGATACCCTTCCTCGATATCGTAGCGATCGTTGAAGAATTGGAGATAGCCGCCCCAATCACGGCCCCAGCCCTCGGTGAGATTGAGCACGTAGGCGACGGCACGCCGTTGGCTGGGCGTTTCATCCGTATGGTATTTCAGGAAGTGACCGGCGCGATAGAGGGTCGCCTGCCCGTCCGCCCATCGGATCGACGGGATGCCGGTCACCTCCCGCAGGAAATCGAGCGTCGCGGGTCTATTCATGAACTCGAACAGATCGAACAGCGGCGTGCGTGGTGCGCCCGGCCGAAAATATTCGGCCAGCAACGGGTATATATTGTAAAGGAATTGGTATCCCGTCTGGGCACCCCGATGCACGCCCTCGCCGATGCGACGGCTGTCCTCGGGCGTAAGCCGGCTCAGTTGCTCCGGCTTGAGCTCAATGACCTTCGGACCGTCATTGAAGACAAGGCTCCACGGCGTGTGTTCGAGCAATGCCTTGTGGAGATGGAGCGCGCTCTCAGGCAGCAGCACGTCGCGGATCTGCAATCTCTTACGAACGGCATAATCGACGGCAAGTTCGCGCGGGTCGAGCGCAGGATTGAATGCGATCATATCCCGATTTCTCGCCTCTTCCGGTCTGCTTGGCAACGGGGCATAAGGCCATGATGCAGCCAGATCGACCGTCCACCCCGGCGGCCCCCGCCGAAATCGTGGAGGATCCGGAATGGTTTCCGCATCACCTCCATGCGGACAAGGGATTGATGGAATTCGTCCATTTGCCGCGTGCGGGGCATCGGTCCGTCACCTTCCTGTCGAACGAATATTTCGATGCGGCAATTCCGCGTACCGCCATTTCGTTGAACGATATCGCTGAGGTAGCGGGCAGGCTGCCGCGACAGCCGCTTCACTTCATCTTTCATTCGGCGTTCTGCGCATCGACCTTGCTCGCGCGGCTATTCGACATCGAAGGCGTATCGATGGGCCTGAAGGAGCCCAGTGGACTAAACGACCTGGCGGAGCTCCTGCGGAGATCGAAACGGCAGATCGACGTCAAACCTGCCCTTGCCGCTCTATTGGCATTGTACGCGCGGCCCATGGCGCGCGGGGAGACGACCATCATAAAACCTAGCAATGTCGCCAACGCGGTGATCGACGACGTTCTGGAGATGCGTCCGGATGCGCATGCCCTTTTCCTCTATAGTCCGCTGCCCGATTTTCTCCGCTCGCTTGCCGCAAAGGGCCTGTTTGCCCGTGTCTGGGCGCGCAAGCTTAGCCAAGCCCTTGATCTGCTGCCGGAAATCGACCCTGGTTTTTCTCCCCAGGATCGATGGCTACAGACCGATCTGCAAGTTGCCGCACTGGCTTGGCTGCAACAGCATGCGCAATTCGCTAGGCTGGCACGCGCACATGGATCGCAACGTATTCGGACGGTGGACAGCCGTACCATGCTGGCAAACCTGCCTGCCGTCATGCAGGGACTCGCGGGCTTGTTCGAGCTCGATCCGGCAAAGCTCGAGAGGGCGGCGCATTCGCCTGCCCGGTTCGAAGATTCCAAGCGTCATGATCGCGCCTTCGATGCGGAGGCGCGCGGAAGTGAACAAGCCGCTGCGCAGGCGGCTTACGGCGAAGAAATCGATAAGGTTGGGGCGTGGGCGGAAGCCGTTGCGAACCATTGCCGAATTCCGATGAGACCGGGGAATCCGCTGGTCGAATAAGCAGAAAGCGGAACCTGACCCATCACGGACGCAGGAATATGCCGCTTATCCGTCGAATAGCCCGTCCTGCGCGCCCTTGGGCTGCGGCAATCCAAGATGCGTCCAGGCGCGCCCATTGAGAGCGCGGCCGCGCGCGGTGCGGGCGACCAGGCCGAGCTGGATCAGATAAGGTTCGATCACTTCCTCGATCGTGTCGCGCGGCTCGCCAAGGCCTGCCGCAAGCGTCTCCACGCCGACCGGGCCGCCGCCGTAGAAATCGGCGATCATATTGAGATAGCGCCGATCCATCGCGTCGAGTCCCAACGCATCGACTTCCAGCCGATTGAGCGCCGCGTCCGCATCCTTGGCTTCGACCACGACGTGCCCCGCGGCATGCGCGAAATCGCGCACGCGTCGCAGCAGGCGGCCGGCGATGCGCGGGGTGCCGCGCGCGCGCCGTGCGATTTCCGCGGCGCCATCATCGGATATAGCGAAGCCGAGCAGGCGCGCGGCGCGCCGCACCACCAGCTCCAACTCGTCGACCGAATAGAAATTGAGCCGGACCGGAATGCCGAACCGATCGCGCAGCGGCGTGGTCAGCAGGCCCTGGCGCGTGGTGGCCCCCACCAGCGTGAAGCGCGGCAGATCGATCCGCACGCTGCGCGCCGAAGGCCCTTCGCCGATCATGATGTCGAGCGCGCGATCCTCCATCGCTGGATAGAGGATTTCCTCGACGGCGGGCGCGAGCCTGTGGATCTCGTCGATGAAAAGGACGTCGCCTTCCTCAAGATTGGTGAGCAGGGCGGCAAGGTCGCCGGACTTGGCGATGACCGGTCCCGACGTCGCGCGGAACCCCACGCCCAGCTCGCGTGAAATGATCTGCGCGAGGGTGGTTTTGCCGAGGCCAGGCGGACCGAAGAACAGTACATGATCGAGCGCTTCGCCACGCGCCTAGGCGATCACCTTCGATCATGGCTTCCGACATAACGCCGCCATGCTAGAGCGTCGATGCCCCCTGCAAAGGATATTCCATGCCATCCAAGCCGCCTTTGCTGATGCTGGTCAAGGAACCCGCGGTGAGGTGCCTCGAGCACGCCGGCGACGTGTATGATCTGCGTCGAGAGCCGGGCCCGGGCATCCGCGCCGCTCTCTGCGCCGGCAGCGGAATGGATTCCGCAACCATGGATGCGGCGCCCGACCTGAAAATGATTTCACTCGTGGGCGTGGGATATGATCGGATCGACGTTGATCATGCCCGCGCACGCGGGATCGCGGTCACGAATACGCCCGACGTTCTGACCGATGACGTTGCCGATCTTGCGATCGCCCTGATGCTCGCCGTGGCGCGGCGACTGCCCGCTTATGACCTTTATGTTCGGCAGGGCCGCTGGGCTGCCGAAGGCCTGCCACCGCTCACGCGCCGGGCCAGCGGACGCCGGGTTGGCGTGTTGGGGCTCGGCCGGATTGGTCAGGCGATCGCAGCCCGCGCCGCGCCATTCGCGTCTCAAATCGGCTATCATTCTCGCTGCCCCAAGGGGGAGGGGGCTGAGTATCTTTATTTCGACGGCCCCGTTGCACTGGCCGCGTGGGCAGATGTTCTGATCGTGGCCGTCTCGGGTGGATCGGCCACTGCCGGTCTCGTCGACCGGCGGGTGATCGACGCGCTCGGACCGGATGGCACGCTGATCAACGTTTCGCGTGGTTCGGTCGTAGACGAGCCGGAATTGGTGGCCGCGCTTCAGGATGGCCGGCTTGGCTTTGCGGGACTCGACGTATTCGGGCACGAGCCGAATGTGCCGGAGGCGCTGCTGGGCCTCGATAATGTCGTGCTGTTGCCGCACCAGGGCAGCGCGACCCGTGAGACGCGTCAGGCGATGGCCGACCTCGGGCTGGCCAATCTGGCCGCCTTCTTCGCCGGCGCGCCGTTGCTTACGCCGATCTGATCAGCGCGCCGCTTTGCGAAGCGCGAGCCTGACGAGCGCGTCGAGGCCGGCATCAGGCCCAAGCTCGTCGCTTGCCGCTGCCACCGCCGCCGACGCTTCGGCCGGGCGGAAGCCGAGATTGGCGAGCGCTGAAATGGCATCCGAGCTGGCTGAGCCCACCGGCGCGTGCGCCGCGCCTGGCCCGAGCGCCACGCCGCCAACTTTGTCGCGCAACTCCATCGCGATCCGCTGCGCCAATTTGGGCCCGACACCGTTGGCGCGCGCGATCATCGCCTTGTCGCCGCTGGCAATGGCACGCGACAGCTCGTTCGCATCGAGCACGGACAGGATGGCAAGCGCGACGCGGCCGCCCACGCCCTGGACTCCGGTCAACAGCCGGAACCAGTCGCGCTCGCTGGCCGATCCGAATCCGAACAATGTAATCGCATCCTCACGCACCTGCATTTCGGTGAGCAAAAGCACGCTCCCGCCGATCGGCCCGATCGCGGACAGGGTCCGCGCCGAGGCATAAGCGAGATAGCCGACGCCGCTCACGTCGATCACGAGATGATCGGCGGCGGTTTCGGCGAGAATTCCGGAGAGGCGGGCGATCATGGGCCGACCCTAACCGAGCCGCCGCGCGCTCGCCAGATGGTGCGCGTGGGTGATCGCCACCGCGAGCGCATCGGCGGCATCCGCGCCGGCGATCTTCACGCCCGGCAGAAGCCGCGCCACCATCGCATGGACCTGCGCCTTTTCCGCGCCGCCGGTGCCGACCACCGCTTTCTTGACCAGGGTCGGCGCATATTCGCCGACCTCCAGCCCGTGCAGCGCGGCCGACAGCAGCACCACGCCGCGCGCCTGGCCCAGCTTGAGCGTCGATTGCGGGTTCATATTGACGAACACCTCCTCGACTGCGGCCGCGCGCGGATGGTGCGTGGCGAAGAGTGCAGCGAGAGCCTCGTGCAGGATGGCTAGCCGTGCCGGCAGCGGGGCTGCGCTGTCCGTGCGAATATGCCCGTTGGCGATATGGGAGAGACGATTGCCCTCCGCCGCGATCACACCCCAGCCGGTGGTTCCCAAGCCAGGATCGAGGCCGATCAGGATCAGCACTTCCTCCCGCTTGCGGGAGGAAGCATCAAGAAAGCTTCTCCATGATCTCGTCGGAGATGTCGTAATTGCCCCAGACGGTCTGGACGTCGTCATCGTCGTCGAGCGCGTCGATCAGCTTGAGCAGGGTGCCCGCCTGTGCCTCGTCGACCGCGACCAAAGTTTGCGGGCGCCAGGCGAGCTTGACGCCTTCGGCCTCGCCCAGCACCGGCTCGAGCGCCTTGGCGACCTCGTGCAGATTGTCGAGCGCGGTCCAGATGGAATGACCGTCCTCGCCGCTCTCGACATCTTCCGCGCCCGCCTCGAGCGCGGCTTCGAACACTTTCTCGTCGCTGCCCGCTGACGCTGGGTAGCTAATGAGCCCCAGCCGGTCGAAGGCGTGGCTGACCGAATTGGGCGCGCCCAGATTGCCACCATTCTTGGAGAAACCGAGCCGGACGTTGGTCGCGGTGCGGTTGCGGTTGTCGGTCAGCGTCTCGACGATCAACGATACGCCGCCGGGGCCGAAGCCCTCGTAGCGGATTTCCTCGTAATTGTCGGCATCGCTGCCCGCCGCCTTGTTGATCGAGCGTTCTATATTGTCCTTGGGCATGCCTTCCTTGCGCGCGGTGATGACCGCGGCGCGCAGGCGCGCATTCATGTTCGGATCGGGCAGTCCCGCGCGGGCCGCGACCGTGATCTCTCGCGCAAGCTTCGAGAAGAGGGCGGAGCGCTTCTTATCCTGCGCGCCCTTGCGGTGCATGATATTCTTGAATTTCGAATGGCCGGCCATGGGCGCCCAAGGTTCTTTTCTAGGAAGGGGGAGGGGAATGGTGCCGCCCGTCTAGCGCGCGGCACCAAATCCTTCAACATCAGGCCAGGCCGAGCGCCGCCTTGTAGGTGTCGAGCAAATATTCCGCCTCGTCGCGCGCATCCTTTTCCATCTTCCGCAAGCGGATGATCGCGCGCATCGTCTTGGAGTCATAGCCCTGGCCCTTGGCCTCGGCGTAAACGTCGCGGATATCGTCCGCCATGCCCTTCTTTTCCTCTTCCAGCCGTTCGATACGCTCGATGAAGAGGCGCAGCTGATCCGCTGCGATCGTGTCCGACATGTGTCTTTCCCTGATTCTGGTGAGCCGAGGCGACTAGCCCGTTAAGCCGGTTATCCGCAATGGGGTGACGTGAGCCAAAACGGCGGATAGGGGTGCGCACGAGAAGAATTTGGAGCCAAAAAAGTGGGCGAGGGCAGCAACGTACAATTTTCCGAGCGGGAGGCGCTCGAATTCCACTCGTCCGGTCGCCCGGGCAAGATCGAGATCATCGCGTCCAAGCCGATGGCGACGCAGCGCGACCTCAGCCTGGCTTATTCGCCGGGCGTGGCGGTGCCGGTGCTCGCCATCGCCGCGGATCCGGGCAAAGCCTATGATTACACCGCCAAGGGCAATCTGGTCGCGGTCATCTCCAACGGCACCGCGATCCTCGGCCTGGGCAACCTGGGCGCGCTCGCTTCCAAGCCGGTGATGGAAGGCAAGGCGGTGCTGTTCAAGCGCTTCGCCGACGTCGACGCGATCGATCTTGAGCTGGATACCGAGGACGTCGACGCTTTCTGCAACGCTGTCGCCTTGCTCGAACCCAGCTTTGGCGGAATCAACCTTGAGGATATCAAGGCGCCCGAATGTTTCGTGATCGAGCAGACGCTGCGCGAGCGCATGAACATCCCGGTGATGCATGACGATCAGCACGGCACGGCGATCATTACCGCGGCCGGTCTGATCAACGCCTGCTACCTTACGAAGCGCGAACTCAAGGACATCAATGTCGTCGTCAACGGCGCGGGCGCGGCGGCGATCGCCTGTACCGAGCTGATCAAGGCGATGGGCGTGTCCGCCGACAAGGTCATCATGTGCGACCGCTCCGGCGTCATCTACGAGGGCCGTACCGAGCATATGGACCAATGGAAGTCGGGCCATGCGGTCAAGACCGACCGGCGCACGCTCGCCGAAGCATTGGTCGGCGCGGACGTGTTCCTCGGCCTGTCCGCGGCGAATGCGCTGCCGGCTGAGATGGTCAAGACGATGGCGAAGAACCCGATCATCTTCGCCATGGCCAATCCCGATCCCGAAATCACGCCGCCCGAGGCCAAGGCGGTGCGTCCCGATGCGATCGTGGCGACCGGCCGGTCGGACTATCCGAACCAGGTCAACAACGTGCTGGGCTTCCCCTTCATCTTTCGCGGCGCGCTCGACGTGCGCGCGACCGCTATCAATGAAGAGATGAAGATCGCCGCGGCGGAAGCGCTCGCGAGCCTCGCGCGCCAGCAGGTGCCGGAGGAGGTTGCCGCGGCTTATGGCGGTCATGCGCCGCGCTTCGGTCCCGATTACATCATTCCCGCGCCGTTCGATCCGCGCCTGATGGAGATCATCCCCGCGGCGGTGGCGGAGGCCGCGATGCGGACCGGCGTCGCACGCAAGCAGATCGAGGATCTGGCCGCATACCGCATGGAACTGCGCGCACGCCTCAGCCCCGCGACCTCGGTCCTGACGCTCGCGCACGCCAATGCGCGTGCCAATCCCAAGCGCGTGATCTTCGCCGAGGCGGAGGAAGAGGTGGTGCTGCGCGCCGCGATCGCGTTTCGCGACGGCGGCTACGGCACGCCGGTGCTGGTCGGCCGCGACGAGGTGCCCGAAAAGCTCCGCGCGCTCGGTATCGACGACCCCGAGAGCTTCGAATTGCACAATAGCCGGCATTCGCCGCTCGTGCCGCAAATGGTCGACTATCTCTACGAACGGCTTCAACGGCGCGGTTACCTCCGCCGTGAGGTCGAGGGCATGGTCAACCAGGACCGCAACATCTTCGGCGCGTTGCTGCTCCAGCTCGGCCATGCCGACGCGATGATCACCGGCACCACGCGCACCTATGGCAAGACCTTGCGGCAGGTACGGCGCGTGATCGATCCGATCGAGGGGCGGCGCCCCTGCGGCATCCATGTCGTGATCGGCAAGAAGCACACCGTCTTCATGGCCGACACGATGGTGACCGAGCGGCCTGAGCCCAAGGAGCTGGTCGCGATCGCCGAGCATACCGCCGCGGTCGCGCGCCGGATGGGGCATGAGCCGCGCGTTGCTTTCCTGTCTTATTCGACCTTCGGCAATCCGTCGGGCGAGTGGATCGATAATGTCCGCGAAGCGGTCGCGCTGATGGAAAAGCGGAATCCCGGCTTCGAGTTCGAAGGCGAGATGGCGCCCGACGTCGCGCTCAATCCCAATATTCGCCAAAAATATCCATTCAGCCGCCTGTCGGGGCCGGCCAACGTGCTCGTCCTGCCGGGGCTGCAATCGGCCAATATCTCGGCCAAATTGCTGCGCGAGGTGGATGGCGATGCGGTGATCGGGCCGATGCTGGTCGGAATGGAGAAGCCGGTCCAGATCGCGACCATGTCCGCGACCGCGTCCGAACTGCTGACGCTGGCGGTGCTGGCAGGGGCGGGAATCGCGCGCTGACGCCGGAGCGGCGCCGGCTCCCGTCGGCGCCGCCTAGAGTCGTTTTCGGTTTGATTGAAGCGGTGCTCCCTCTCCCCCGCGGGAGAGGGCTTTCAGGGCCGATTCCACCTTAGCGAAAACGACTCCAGCGCGTCGCAAGTCAGCCGCCGGGATTGTCGGCGCTGGCTGCCCTGTCGCTCGTGCCGGGCGCGATATTGCCGAACAGTTCCGAGAAGAAGGTGCGGTGCGAGCCCAGGACCGGGGTCTTCTTGCCGTACAATTTGACCTCGCGCACCGTCTCAAGCCCGGTGCGCTGCACCGATGCGACGTCGCCATTGGCCGCGAAGCGCACCGCCAGCAGCGTCTGCGAAACCGGCGTCGGCGTGCTGAACGCCAGCTGACGCGTATTGCGCGCCAGATAATACCAGGTCTTGCCGCCGTCCCACTGGCTGTCGAACGTCGGGCGGCCGAGCGTCTTGGCGACCGAATCCCTGTTGTCGACGCCGGGCTGGACGGTGTTGATGAGGCTGTTGTCGACGACATAGCCTTTATGATCCTGCACCTGCGCGCAGCCGCCCAAGCCCAATAGGCCCAGCGCCGCGATCGCCCCGCGCTTGATCGATCCCGTCATTCCGTAAGACCCTTTCCCGACGTACTTTCTGCCTGGCGACCCCAGGCTGAACCCAGGCTGAGCCGATCAGGTCATCACGCATCGGGATTGCAACCGCGCGCTCGCGCCTCAATATGCGGGGCTTGGCGGCTCCGCAAGCCGGGGCGCACGGAGATGGGGTGAATGGGAGTTCTGAATCGTCTGTTCGGCCGCAAGGACCGCGACGCGTTGACGCCGCTCTACAATGCTGTCGTGACGGAAGCGCGCCGGCCGGCCTGGTATCTGGCGGGCCAGGTGCCCGACACGCTCGATGGCCGCTTCGACATGGTCGCGGCGGTGCTGAGCCTGGTGCTGCTGCGATTGGAGGAGGAGGGCGAGCCCGGCCGCGCGCCATCCGCCTATCTTACCGAGATATTCGTCGAGGATATGGACGGGCAATTGCGCGAGCGCGGGATCGGCGACATCGTCGTCGGCAAGCATATCGGCCGGATGATGGGGGCGCTTGGCGGCAGGCTGGGCGCATTGCGCGAAGCTTTTGCGGGCGGTGATCTCGACGGCGCGATCGACCGTAATATTTACCGTGGCACAGTTCCGGGCGACGCGGCGCGCGCTGTGGTACGGGAAGGCCTGGCGCGAGATGGCGACATAGTCACCGCGACCGGGCGGCTCGAGGGCGAGGTGACGCAAGCCTGCGTCGCGAGCGGAGAGCCGGTTCCAGCGAGGATCGCCGAGGATTTCGCGCTGCGCTTCGTTCCCCTTGGCGCCGTATCGGACGCGGACGAAATCGAGCTGGCGGAAAGCGATCTCGACCAGATCGACTATGAAGGATCTTCGATCGATCTGGGCGAAGCGGTCGCGCAAACGATGGCGCTTGCCCTCGATCCCTTCCCGCGCGCGCCTGGTGCCGAGGAAAAGCTCCGTGCGGCGGGTGTCCTCGGCGAAGAGGATGCGAGTCCCTTTGCGATACTCAAGGCGCTCAAGGACAAAAAATAGACAATCGTTTTCGGAACGCCTCGCCCAGCGCGCGGCCGCCGTCCGGCGCCAGATGCAGGAACAGTTCGGGCTCGATCGCCTCGAGCTCGATCACCTGCCACCGTCCATCGTTGCCCTTCACGACGTCGACCCGCGCATAGGTCAGAGCGTCGGGGGCGGCCTTGATCGCGCTTTGGCCGAGTTCGATCAGCGCGTCCGAAGCTGCGAAATCCTCGACGCGGCCGCCATATTCGGCCTGTACCCGCAGCTCTCCAGCGGCGGGAAGCTTGCGCACGGCATGACTGAATCGTCCGTCGAAATAGATCAGCGATATCTCTCCCTCGGTGATGGCAGTCAGCATCGGCTGGACCAGCACGTCGCGAAGCGGCGGAACCGAAATGCCGTCGTGGAGGAAGGTAAGACCATGCGCGCCCGCTCCCCAACGTGGCTTGGCGACGAGCGTTTCCGAGCGGAAGCGTCGGCGCAGCTGAGAAGCGGTCACGTCGTCCAGCGTCGAGCAGAAATGGGTCGGCACAACCGGAACGGATCGTGCCAGCCGTTTCAGATAGATTTTATCGGAGTTCCAGATCAGCGATTCCGCCGAATTGGCCAGCGTTCCGGTGCCGAGGAAGGGACGCAGGAGCGCGATCCACCGGCCCGGCTGAAGGTGATAGCCCCACGCCAAACAGGCAGCCGCCATCGTGACCGAAGGATCGCTCAACTCTGTCCAGGGGAGGATGCGAGTCCGCAATCCGACGGATTCCAACGCCTCTGACAGGCGAGCATAAGCCGCTCGCCAATCGAGCTGAACCTCAGGAGTCGGGCAGAGTATCGAAAGCTGCATGGGGCATCCCGCATCGACGAGCAACGCACGCGCCAGCGCGCGCATGAGCCATCAGGATCGGAATACATGCAGCGATATGCATGGCCAGCGACATATCAAGCCGGGCGTGCGCCTTCAAGCATTGGAAATACTTGCCGCCTTGGCCGGTGGTACGGCGGATGCGGGCATGATGGCTCACCCAGGCTGCATTCCAGCCAACCTCAGAACGGAACGTCGTCGTCCAAATCGCTGTCGAACGCGGCTGGGCGGCCACCGCCTGCACCGGCACCTGCAGCCCCGCGCGAGGCGCCGGCGCCCGCAAAGCTGGAATTGAAGTCGTTGCCGCCGGCATCCTCGCTCCAGCTGCTGCTGCTGCCGCCGCCTTCGCCCTCACGGCGATCGAGCAGGACCAATGTCGCGTTGAAGCCCTGGAGCACGATCTCGGTCGAATAGCGGTCGGCGCCGCTCTGGTCCTGCCATTTGCGGGTTTGCAGCGCGCCTTCGAGATAGACCTTGCTGCCCTTGCGCAGATAGCGTTCGGCGACGTTGGCCAGGCCTTCGCTGAAGACCTTGACCGTGTGCCACTCGGTCTTTTCCTTGCGCTCACCGCTATTACGATCCTTCCAGCTTTCCGACGTGGCGATGCGGAGTTCGACCACCTTGCCGCCATTCTGGAAGCTGCGCGATTCGGGATCCCGCCCGAGATTGCCGACGAGGATCACCTTGTTGACCGAACCGGCCATGTTCTTCTCTCCGCTCGTGATGCTGTTTCGGGAGGGACCTTAAAGCCCGAGCGCGGTCGCGGTCCAGAAGGTAATGCCCGCGGCGACCCACGCGAGCGTAAATAAATAAACGAGCGTGAAGCCCGGCCAGAACCATCCGTTGGTCTCGCGCCGTATCACCGCGATCGTCGAGAGGCATTGCGGCGCGAACACGAACCAGGCGAGGAAAGCGAGTGCGGTCGGCAGCGACCAGGCGCCGCGCAGGCGCGTGGCGAGCCGTTGCTGGCCAAGCTTCTCGTCATCGCCCGAATCGATCGAATAGACGGTCTGCAGCGCGGATACGGCGACTTCGCGTGCCGCCATCGCCGGGATGATCGCCAAAGCGAGCGCATGGTTGAAGCCGATCGGCCGCACGATCGGCTCGATGCCCGACGCGATCCGGCCAGCAATCGAATATTCGCTCTGCTTCACGCCATCGGGTGCCTTCGGGAAGGAGGTCAGCGCCCACAATGCGATCGTGACCCAGAGGATCACCGTGCCGGCGCGGCGCAGGAACACATAAGCGCGCTGCCACAGGCCGATCGCGACGTCGCGCCACACCGGCATCTGATATTTCGGCATCTCCATCATGAAGCCGCCGCCGCCGCCTTTGGTCACGGTGCGCTTGAGCACCGCGGCGACCATCATCGAACCCAATATGCCTGCCAGATAGAGGAAGAACAGGACCAGCCCCTGCAGGCCGACGCCCGGTAATACCCGCTTCGCCGGAATGAAGGCGCCGATGACGACGGCATAAACGGGCAAGCGCGCCGAACATGTCATCAGCGGCGCGATCAGGATGGTCGTGAGGCGGTCGCGCTGATCGTCGATCGAGCGCGTCGCCATGATGCCAGGGATCGCGCAGGCGAAGGAGGAGAGGAGGGGGATGAAAGCGCGGCCCGACAGGCCGACACCCGACATCAACCGGTCCATCAGGAAGGCGGCGCGGACCATATAGCCGGACGCTTCGAGCATGAGGATGAAGAAGAACAGGACGAGGATCTGCGGCAAATAGGCCACCACCGAGCCGACGCCGTTGATCACGCCCTCGACCAGCAGCGAACGAAGTACGCCGTCGGGCAGATGGCGGATCGCCTGGTCGCCAAGCCAGGATTGCAGCGAAGCAAGCCATTCGATCGGCACCTGGCTCCACGAGAAGACGGCCTGGAACATGACGAACATCAGGACACCGAGCAGGATCGGGCCGATCACCGGATGGAGCGCGATCCGATCGACGCGCTGCGTCCAGAAGTTGGTCTGGCGGTGCTGCGTCGTGACGGCGGCGGCGATACGGCGCGCCTCACGTTGCAACCGGGAGAGTTCGCCGGGTTCGCCGGTTGCGAAGACGGCCTTGCCGCCGCCGCCGACCGCACGGCCCAGGGCTTCGCGCAATTCGTCGAGCCCGCGCTTGCGTACCGCCACAGTCGGCACCACCGGCACGCCGAGCTCGGCCGAGAGGCGGGCAATGTCGATCTCCAGCCCGTCGCGCGTCGCCATGTCGATCATGTTGAGCGCGACCACGGTCGGTAGGCCCAGCGCGACCAGTTGCAGAACGAAGCGCAGATGATTGTCGAGATTGGTCGCGTCGACCACCACCACCAGCGCCGAGGGCGTGCGCTCGCCTTCCTGGCGGCCGAACAGCACGTCGCGCGTCACCTGTTCGTCGGGGCTTTGCGGATCGAGACTATAGGTGCCGGGGAGATCGACCAGTTCGAGCGGACGGCCGTCGTCGAGCGCCATCCGTCCGACCTTCCGCTCGACCGTGACGCCCGGATAATTGCCAACCTTCTGGCGGGCGCCGGTCAGCGCATTGAACAAGGCGGACTTGCCGGCATTGGGATTGCCGACCAACGCTACCATGGATGCGGGGTTCATGCGGGTTCCACGATGACCGACGCGGCCACGCCCCGTCGCAGCGCGACGATCATGCGGCCGACGCGACAGGCCAGCGGCCCCTTGAGCGCGCCACGGTGCAGCGCCTCGATCGTGACGCCGTCGTCGAAGCCGAGCTCGCGCAGCCGCCGTGCCTCACGCGGGGAAAGGCCATCCCAATCGATCGATGCGATGCGCGATTGCTGGCGGAGCGGAAGCTGGTCGAGACGCACGCTATGGCCTTAAAAATGTTCGTGCGACTTATTAGCAATAAGCGCGTCCACGCACCAGCCCCAAGATTGTCTGCTTATATTTGAAGCATTTTTCGGGGAAGTCGCACGCCATAGCCCTTGCGCGGCGATTGGACATGGCGGGGTGTCGCTATGTGCGGCTCGCCACGATCGCGGCATCGCTTGCCAATTTGTCGGCGCGTTCGTTCTCGGGATGGCCGGCATGGCCTTTCACCCATTCCCATCGAATGCGATGGGGTGCGGCGGCGGCAATCAGTTCCTGCCAGAGATCGGCATTCTTGACCGGTTGCCTTGCAGCGGTCCGCCAGCCGTTGCGCTGCCAGCCGGCGAGCCATTTGGTCAGCCCATCGATCACGTAGCGGCTGTCGGTCGAGAGCACGACCTTGCAGGGGCGCTTCAGTGCTTCGAGGCCCTTGATCGCGGCGGTCAGTTCCATCCGGTTGTTGGTGGTGAGCTTTTCGCCGCCCGAAAGCTCCCTTTCCTTGTCGCCGGCACGGATCACCACGCCCCAGCCGCCCGGCCCGGGATTTCCCTTGCACGCGCCATCGGTCGCCATGTGAACCAAAGTCAGCTCGCTCACAGGCCGAGCATCTCCGGCGCGGCGTCGCGGTAGAAATCGAGCCGCCGCAGGAAGGCGAGCGGATCCTTGCGCGTCACCATCGCGTCAGCCGGAGTGTTGAGCCAGTCCCAGGCGCGGGTGAGCATGAAACGCAGGCAGGATCCGCGTGCAAGGGCGTGGAAAGCTGCGCGTTCTTCATCCGACAGGCCGAATGTCTCGTCATAACCCGCGATCAGTGCCTCGCCGCATGCGGCACGATAGCCGGTGCCGTCATTCTCGAAACACCAGGCGCTGTGCGTCACCGCGACGTCCCAGGCGCGTACGTCGGAGCAGGCAAAATAGAAATCGATGATGCCGGTCACGCTAGCGCCGCGCATCAGCACATTGTCGGGAAAGAGATCGGCATGGATTACCGAGCGGACCAGATTCGACGGCCAATGCTGGTCGAGCCAAGCCAGCTCATCCGCGACGCGCCGACCCAGGCCAGGTGAAATCCGGTCGAGATCCTCTCCGCAGCGTGCCGCGAGCGCGTGCCAGCCGGCGAGGCCCAGCGTGTTGGGGCGCTCGCATGTGAAATCGGCAAGCGCGGCATGCATCCGCCCGAGTGCGACGCCCGTGGAGCGGGCCTGCGCGGGCGTCGGATGACTGACCGAAACGCCAGGCAGGAATTCGATCAGGCAGGCGGGACGGCCCGCTACTTCGCGGATCTGGCGGCCCGCGCGGTCGCGGATCGCGCGCGGCACCGGCAGGCCCTTATCCGCAAGATGATCGAGCAACGCCATGAAGAAGGGCAGGTCTGCGCTATCCACGCGCTTTTCGTAGAGCGTCAGGATGAAGCGATTGTCGGTCGTGTCGACCAGGTAATTGCTATTCTCGACACCCTCGGCGATCCCTTTGACGGAGACCAGGCTTCCGACGTCATAGTCGTCGAGCAGCGCTGACAGCGCTTCCGCCGATACCTGGGTGTAGACCGCCATTGCCCCCTTCCGTTTCGCTCAGGCGGCGGCCACTGCACGCGGCAGCTTGAACGTCATCGCTTCTTTCGGCGCGTCGATCTCACGCTCGCGGAGCTCGAAATGACAGGCCAGACGCTCGATCAGTTCACGCACCAGGATTTCCGGCGCGGATGCGCCCGCGCTGATTCCGAGCGTACGTACGCCCTCCAGCCAGCTCAGATCGAGCGCTTGGGCGCATTCGATCAGTTTGGCGCGCGTGCCGGCACGCTCCGCGACCTCGACCAGCCGCACGGAGTTGGAGGAGTTGGATGCACCCAGCACCAGGATAGCATCGGATTGCGCGGCGATGTGCTTGATCGCGAGCTGGCGGTTCGAGGTCGCATAACAGATATCCTCGCCGCGTGGGCCCTGTATCAGGGGAAAACGGCGCTTCAACGTCGCCACCATCTGCGCGGTGTCGTCGACCGAGAGCGTGGTCTGGGTGAGGAATGCCAGCATGGAGGGGGTCGTGGGCGCCACCGTTTCCGCGTCCGCATTGGTCTCGATCAGCGTCATCGTGCCCGGCGGGATCTGACCGAACGTGCCGACCACCTCCGGATGGCCGCGATGCCCGATGAACACGATATGCTTGCCCGCTTCGACCAGCCGCTCGGCCTGGCGATGCACTTTGGAGACGAGCGGGCAGGTGGCATCGATATAATCAAGTCCGCGCTCGGCGGCCTTGTGCGGTACTGCCTTGGGTACACCGTGCGCGGAGAAGACCACCGGTACGCCATCGGGTACCTCGTCCAGCTCCTCGACGAAAACCGCACCCTTGGCCCTGAGTGCCTCCACCACATGGCGGTTGTGCACGATTTCGTGGCGAACATAGACGGGCGCGCCGAATTTCTCGATCGACAGCTCGACAATCCGGATCGCGCGATCGACGCCCGCACAAAAGCCACGCGGCGCGGCGATCAGGAGATCGAGCGGCGGCTTGTCTGATTGGGGGGCGGCGGCTCCGTCCATCGCGTTCCTCTAAGCCATCACTTGCTCCAGCGATAGCCGCTTCCTATGAGTGCCCGCCTTATCGTCGGTCCGCCTTAGGATATGCCCTTGATCCGTCGCCTTCTCCCCGCACTTGTCCTGCTCCCGATTCTGGCGAGCTGCTCCAAGGAGGACGATTTCGACGTCAGCGGTGGCCTGAATGTCGTGCGTT
>JAEKMC010000238.1 GCA_019508115.1 Sphingomonas sp. | reverse complement strand
TAGCTGTCGGGCACGACGACCATGAATTCGCGGCCGGTCCCCTTCATCGCGGCTTCGTAGAGCTGCTCCATAGGCCCCCAGCCCATGATCTGCTCGGCCTTGGTCTGATAGCCATGGAGGAAATAAACGACGGGATAGCGATGCGCCTTCGCCGTGTCATAGCTCGGCGGGAGCAGGACATAGACCGTCCGGTCGGCGCTATTGCCCTCGAGATTGCCCTCAAGCGACGTGCCATGGACCGCGATCTTCTCGACCCGCGCCAATGCCGGCGCCGCGCAGAACAGCCCCGCCAAGGCGCACAACGCCGCCACCCGTCCGAACAGCCTCACTCAATCCTCCCTCGCAAGACCCGACCGTCTCGCCGGGTTCATTCCAGCATGGGGCGTGATCGGCGATGCGGCAACAGCGATTAGGAGGACCGGGTCGCCTTCGCGCGCATCACTCCCTATATGGGCCGCCCCGCCCAGCGTCATCCCAGCGGAAGCTGGGATCTCGGGAGGCAGGCACCGGTCTCTGCTAGCGGAGATGCCAGCTTTCGCTGGCATGACGGGAAGGGGTCAGCGCAGCCAAAAGGAGCAGACATGGCCGAGCCATCGATCAAGGAATTGCAAGGCGAGCGCAACCGGCTGTGGGCCGAGGCGCGGCTCAAGGGGTTGCCCGCCGGCACGCCGCAACGCGACCGCATCGCCGAGCTGGACGCGATCATCCGCGAACGGAAGCAGATCGCCACGGGAAAATAATGCCGCAAGTTCAAACCCATGTTAGCCAATTCTTGGGGAACGCAGGCCGCGGCTGATCCGTTCTGCTTTGATCATGATTGCCTCGCGTTCGTTGGATGATCTTCATTATTACCGCGATCGGGCGGAGCATTGCCGCAAGGCCGCCGAGCAGGCCACCGATCCCAGCGTCCGGATCGCGCATCTCCAACTCGCCAAATTCTACGAGGCGCGCATGGCGAGCGCACTGGAAAGCGCCGCCTTGCAATCGGACAAAGACTCCAACGACTCGGATTGACGCGCTGGATCGCCGCCGGACACGTGCCCTCGCGACGATCCGCTTTCGGAATCAGGCGCTTGGCGCTACTTGATCCAGGTGATTATGCGCGGCACCGAAACGGGCGTATATTTATCCACAGCGGGGGCGACTCGCATCACAGGCAAGCCCCGGCTGACAGCCCCCAAAAGCTGCCGCTTGTAGAGCGCGATGGAGGCGTGAGGATGCGCGCCGATAATGACGACGAAATCTACTACCGGGAACGCGAGCGACATTGCCGCGAGATGGCTCAGAAAGCGGGCGATCCGGCGGTTCAACAGATTCATCACCAATTCGCCGAGGCCTATGCGCGCCGTCTCCGATCCGCGGCCTATCGGCCGGTTTCGCTCTGACGCTATCGGGTGAGGCCGGCGCACGTGCGGAGGTCCGCACGGCCCCGCCTCAGCCCTGATATTTCCAGTTCCGCTGCTTACCCTCGGCGATCCATGCGACGCTTTGCGCCACGCGGGCTGCGCATGTCTCGGCGCGCTTGGCCTCGCTCACCCATTCCGAATAGTCGCGGCGATGGCTGGGCGCGAAGCCGTCCCACGCCGCCTGCGCCTTGGGCGATGCGGCGAGCGCGGCGGCGAGCGCCTCTGGCACGGGCGGCTCGGGCCGCGGCGGCTTCTTCGGCCTGGGCGGCGCGGTTTCGCGTGCGCTCGCCGTCTCCTGGATCAGCCGGATCAGTTCGGCATCGTCGGGCAGGTCGGCGAGGCTGGTCAGGCGGCCGAGCTGGCCCATTCCATCCTCCTCGCGCCCCGTCGCCTCCCCCATCTTCCAAAGCGTGAGCGAGGCATGCGCCTTGAATGCGCCGAACACTGCGACAATGCGCCCTTCGTTCAGGAAGGACGGGCGACTCCATTTGATCGCCTCCTCCACCTGCGGGAGGGCGCGGTGGATCACGTCGCGCAGATGCGACAATATCGGCCGCGCGAACGGCTGGGCCTTGGCGATGAAAGCGTCGATCCGAGGATCGGCCGCGCTCATAGCGAGATGTCGGGACCCTTGAAATTGTCGGCATACGTCTGGAGCTTCAGATTGCGCTCCACGCCCGCGACGCTGACCTGGTAATCCAGGCCGTTCGCCTGCGCATAGGCCTTGGCCGCCTCCAGCGTCGGGAAGCCCAGCCGAACCTGTTCGCGCGTATCGCCCGATCCCGCCCAGCCGGTGAGCGGATCGGGCCTTTTGGCCTCCGCCGGCTCATATTCGAGGATCCATTTGCCCTCGAGCGCGCGGCCCGACTGCATGCTGCTCTTGATACGCTGACGAATGCGAGCCTGAACCATGTCCGCTCGATACCGTGACGGCACGAGGAATCAAGAGCTACTAAGCCCCTCCCCTGAAGGGGGAGGGTCAGGTTACCCAATCACGTGCGGCACGAATCGCGCGGTGTTGCCGGTGATCAATCCGTCCTCGCGGATTCCCATTCCGGCAGGCGCGCCGTCGACAATCCAGCTTCCCAGAACCGGGAAGCAGCCCGGCGCGGTCTCGGGCAATTCGTACAGCGCCTGATATATGATCTGGCTCCCATCATAGGCGCCGGAGCTCGCCGCGATCATCGTCGCGTCGCGGTGGATTGCCACATTCGCCCCCTCGCGCGCCAGAGCCGGCTTGGTCACGACATTGCCGGCCATCGGGCTGTAGCTCGCCGGCAGCAGATTGGGATGATTGGGGAACATCGACCAGAGCACGGGCAGGATCGCCTTGTTGCTCCAGATCATCTTCCAGATCGGCTCCATCCAGATCGTCGTGTCGAGGCTGTCGATCAGGTTGCGCCCGAACTGCTCGTTGGTCAGCCATTCCCACGGATAGAGCTTGAAGATCGTCGTCATCGCGCGCTCGTCGAGATCCACGAACATGTGGCGCGTGCCGTCCCAGCCGATATCGTCGATCGCGATCGCCTTGGTCTTGAGCCCCGCTTCCTCCGCCGTGTCGCGCAGATAGGCGACCGTCACCGTATCCTCCCCCACCGCGTCCGCGACATGCGCGAAATGCACCAGCCGATCGGGAATGAGCGTGCGCAGGTCGGCCCATTTGCCGACGAGCCGTTCATGCAGGCTGTTATACTGGTCGCTCTGTCGGAAAACCTCCTGCTTCCAATCCCACTGGATGACCGCCGCTTCGAGCAGCGAGGTTGGCGTGTCGCAGTTGAACTCGAACAATTTGGGCGCGCCGGTTCCGTCATAACCCAGGTCGAACCGCCCGAAATTGAGCGCGGGCGGCTCGTCGTTCCACGCCTTGCGGATCGCCGCGTGGCAATAATCCGGAATGCCGAAGATCTTCAGCCCCTGCGGATCGTCGATCACCGCCTGCCCCGCCTCCAGGAACAGGCGGTAGAGCTCGGCGGTGGCGCCTTCGATCAGGTCGACCTCGATCCGGTCGAAGCGATAATAAGTGCCTTCGTCCCAATAAGGCTTGCCGTCGCCGGTATGCCAGATCAGCCCTCGCGCCTCGACCTTGTCCTGCCAGTCCGGGCGTGGCGCAACCTGCTCACGGATCATTCGCCGAAGCCGCCGAACGAGCGCGCCGAGGATCCGAATCCGCCGCGCGCGACCGCCGCGCTGCGCGTCATCGCCGTGCTGACCGGCGCGTGGAAATAGGTCGCGCCCGATGTCCGCGTGAACGAACCGCCCGACACCCGCTCGCCATAATAAGGCACCGCACTGCTGCGGCCGAGATAATACCAGAGGAAGGCGCTGCTTGCGCCGCCGCCATGATAATTCTGGCAATCCGCATCGGGCACGCGGTTGCCGCTGTGATCGACGCACACCGCCGTATCCTGCTGCGCGATCCAGTGATCCGGCTGCTGCTGATCGCATGCCGCCAGCGTCACCGCCGATGCCGCCACCAGCGTCAGATTGAGCGTGATCGTCTTCATGTTTCCCCCAAGGAGTTGGGGCAAATATAGAACCCTGCTTTCTGTCCGTCATCCCGGCGAATGCGGATTGGGATGACGGTCATGGGTTTGATCGCGCGGTCGACTTCTTCGTCCGCAATGTCGGGTCCGCCTGGGTGGGATCGTCGGGCCAGGGATGGCGGGGATAGCGTCCGCGCATCTCCTTCGCGACCGCCGCCCAGCTCCCTTTCCAGAAACCCGGCAGATCGGCCGTCGTCTGGATCGGCTTGCCGGCGGGCGAGGTCAGCCGCAGCACGAGCGGCGTGCGCCCGATCATCGGATGCTGGGCCAGCCCGAACAAGGCCTGCACGCGCAGCTCGACCGCGGGCCCGCCCTCCGCGCCATAATCGATCGCATGCGTCGTCCCGAGCGGCGAGGTGAAGTGCGACGGCGCCTGCTTGTCGATCGCCGACTTGTCCTCCCACCCGATCAGGTTTTCGAGCGCCTGGAACAAAGCGCCGCCACTGATGTCGCCCAGTTTGCGCTTGCCCTCGACCAGCGGCGGCAGCCAGTCGTCGAGCCGCGTGATCAGCGCGTCGTCGGAAAGATCCGTCCCTCCCGTGAACCCCGCCCGCTGGCGCAGCGCACGCGCCGCATCGGACCAAGGCAGCAGCCCCAACCCATGCTTGCGCACACCCTCGACCAGGGCTGCCGCGACCTCGGCCGGGTCGGCCGCGCTGTCCGGACCCGACGCTAGCCGGATAGCGCCCAACCGCCGTTCGCGCATCGCCTGCACCGCGCCCGTCGCCGGATCGAAGGTCACCGTCCGCCGGTTTTCGATACGGCTCCCAAACAGGTCCATCAGTTCGGATTCGATGATCTTCGAAGCCGACAGGATGCGAGCCCCTGCCGCCGATCCCTGCGTCTCGGCCACCGCGATCCATTCTTCGCGTGCCAATGACGAGGCGGGGTCGAGCCTGAACCCGCGTCCGCCGACCGCGATCCAGTCCGCGCCGTCACCCCCGCGCCGCTTCGATACCCGATCCGGGAAAGCCAGCGACACGCACGCGCCGACCGGCCCCTCGCCGCTCCCGCCGCCCGCCAGCTTCGCCCAGCGCTGCGCCAGCCCACGCCCGGCCTCGGCCCGCCGCCCGCTCTCGCTCCGCCAGCGCCGAAGCCGCGTCTCCAGGTCCGGATCATTGCCGCCCAGCCCCTGCTCCGACAGCAACACCGCGACCTCGGCGGCAGTCCTGCCCCAGCCATGTTCGCCCGCCGCGACCAGCATGTGGCCGAGCCGCGGGCTGACCGGCAGCCGCGCCACCTTCTGCCCATGCGGCGTCGGCCGCCCGTCGGCGTCGATCAGTTCGAAGCTCGCGAGCCGCCTTTTGGCCTCGGCAATCGCCGCCGCGCTCGGCGGATCGATCCAGCGCAATGTGGTGGGATCGGTCACGCCCCAGATCGCGCAGGCCAGCACGAGCCCCGACAGATCGGCTTCGGCGATCTCGGGGGGATCGTAAGGCGCGAGCCCCGCCGTCGCCGCCTCTTCCCACAGACGATACACGGTCCCCGGCCCCTGCCGCCCAGAGCGGCCCGCGCGCTGCGTCGCCGCCGCCTGGCTGACGCGCTCGGTCGACAGCCGCGTCACCCCCGCCGCGCGATCGTAGCGTGGCCGCCGTGCGAGGCCTGAGTCGACCACGGTCGAGACGCCATCCAGCGTCAGACTCGTCTCGGCAATCGCGGTCGCCAGCACCAGCTTGCGCTTGCCGGCGGGTTCCGCCCGGATCGCCGTGCGTTGCGCGCCGGGATCGATCTGACCGTGCAGCC
The DNA here is from genome assembly GCA_019508115.1 of Sphingomonas sp. Taxonomy (GTDB): domain Bacteria; phylum Pseudomonadota; class Alphaproteobacteria; order Sphingomonadales; family Sphingomonadaceae; genus Sphingomonas_I. Next base: position 1,420 of record JAEKMC010000238.1, on the reverse strand, counting down.
GGTGCAGGTTGATCTCGGGCGCGAGGCCGGTCAGCCGCTCCGCAGTCCGCTCGATCTCGGCCACGCCCGGCAGGAAGGCGAGCACGCCGCCATCGGTCTCGGCCAGCGCACGCCGGATCGTCTGCGCCATATCATCCTCGATCCTTTGCTCGCGCCGGCCGAGATAGACATGTTCGATCGGGTAGCTCCGTCCCGCGCTCTCGATCACCGGCGCGCCGCCGAGCAGCCGCGCGAAGCGCTCGCCCTCCAACGTCGCCGACATGGCGATCAGCCGAAGCTCGGGCCGCAGCGCCGCCTGCGCGTCGAGCGCGAGCGCCAGCCCGAAATCGCCATCCAGACTGCGCTCATGCACCTCGTCGAACAGCACAGCGCTGATCCCCGCCAGTTCCGGATCGGCCTGGACCATCGCGACGAAAATGCCCTGCGTCACCACCAGCAGCCGCGTCGCCGCCGACTGACGGCTGTCGAGCCGCGTCGCATAGCCGATCCGCTGACCGACCGGCTCGCCCGCAAGCTCCGCGATCCGCTCCGCCGCCGCGCGCGCCGCCACCCGCCGCGGCGACAGCAAAAGCACGCGCCCGGTGCACCATTCCCGGTCGAGCAAGGCCGGCGCCACCGCGGTCGTCTTGCCCGCGCCCGGCGGCGCCACCAGCACCGCGCTCGACCCCGCATCCAGCGCGGCGAGCAGCTCGGGCAGCACGGCATGGATCGGCAGGTCGGTCATGCTCAAGCGCTTAGCCCACCCCGTCATGCCAGCGGAAGCTGGCATCTCATGAGGTTTGCTCCCACTTCCTGAGACCCCAGCTTGCGCTGGGGTGACGGGCGAAGGTCGCCCCGGCGGGGAGAGACATCTTCACCCCTGCCGCCCGATCCGCCATAGGATCGCCTTATGGCCAAGCTCTATTTCTACTATTCCTCGATGAACGCGGGGAAGTCGACCACCTTGCTCCAGGCCGACTTCAACTATCGCGAGCGCGGCATGGCGACGATGCTGTGGACCGCCGCGATCGACACCCGCTTCCGCCAGGGCACGATCACCTCGCGCATCGGGCTGGAGCGCGAAGCCAATCTGTTCGATCGCGATACCGATCTCGAAGCCGCGATCCTGGAGGAGCATGGCCGCGCTCCGCTCAGTTGCGTGTTGGTCGACGAAGCCCAATTCCTCACCCGCGCGCAGGTGTTCGCGCTCGCGCGCCTCTGCGACACGCATGGCATCCCCGTGATCGCCTACGGCCTGCGCACCGATTTCCAGGCCGAGCTGTTCGAGGGCAGCCAATATCTCCTCGCGCTCGCCGACAGCCTCAATGAGATCAAGGCCGTGTGCGGCTGCGGCCGCAAATCGACGATGAACCTGCGCGTCGATGCGCAGGGCCGCGTCGCGCGCGAGGGCGAGCAGACCGAGATCGGCGGCAACGATCGC
>JAEKMC010000237.1 GCA_019508115.1 Sphingomonas sp. | reverse complement strand
ACCGTGATCGGCGCATCGCCGCCCACAGGCACGGTGCCGACCATGATCTGGCGCGATGGACGGCGCGCTATGTCGCGCCAGGGACGTACAGAGGACATGTGCCGCCATATAGCGGCACAGGCTGACGGTTCAAAGACGCTGTTCCAAATCCGCGCGATAACGACGGCTGCCCTTTGCGACAGTGCCGTCCGACAGCAGCACCTCGAAATCGCCTGACTGATTGGTCTCGATCCTGCGGATAGCATCGCGATTGACGAGCCGGCTGCGATGGATGCGCACGAAACGGCCACCCAATTCGCTCTCCATCGTCGCGAGCGTCGCCCGATGAAGCAAGGTGCGCCCGCCGATTTCGATTTCGACATAATTGCCGGCCGCCGCGACCTGGACGATTTCGTCGATCGGCACCTGGTGCGTGACCGCACCGTCCCCGACGGCAAGGTAACGGCCCCTTTCGAGGTCCGGTTGAGGCGCCTGGGTTCCGACGCGCGCGAGCAGCCACTGGCACAAAGCGGCCAAGGTCACGAATTGGAGATAGGTCGGCACGTCCTTGCGGAATTCGTAGAGATACGGGCTCGCGATCCCACCCTGAAATTGATAGCGCGCCCCCTCCGCCGCATAGGCCAGGCTCCGGAAGGCGATCATCAGCCCGATATGACAGGCCGACGCGATCGGCAGCCCGATGACGAACAGGATCGCCACCATCGGCCATTGGAAGCGTGGCGGACGGATTCGCGCGACGCCCCACCAGATCAGCACGCACACGCATAGCCAGGCAAGGATGCTGGTGACCTGCCAGATCCAGATATGCGCCAGGGTTTCGCGCACGCCGGCGGCCGCGAAATCGCTGATCATCGATTCGGCATTGCCGATCGTGATCAGCGCCAGGACGAGCAGGAAAACCGTCGCCATGCCGAGCGCCAGCTTGCGGCGGGCGCCGCTCGCCCCAGTATCCCCGCCGTTCGTCCCTGATGCTATTTCGCTCATCCCCGCCTTGCCGCCGGACATCCCCGGCCGATAGCGCGCCGACGCGGCACCGATCTAGCCCCGCTTCACCAGCAATCGCCAGTGGAGAAACGGTACATGGAAACGGGCAAGCCGGCAGGTCGGCATTATGGAATGGATTGGCTGCGGATCGGCGCCTTCCAACTCCTCATCCTCTATCATGTGGGCATGGCATTCGTGCCGTGGGACTTTTCGGTGAAAATGACGCCGCCGATCGGATGGGCGGTCGTCCCGATGTTCCTGACCAACCCGTGGCGACTTTCGTTGCTGTTCGTCGTGTCGGGTTTCGCCAGCGCGGCCTTGCTCGAGCGCAGCCCCGGCATCGGCGCGTTGATGCGCTCGCGCCTCGCGCGGCTCGGCATCCCCCTCCTCTTTGGGATCGCGGTGATCGTGACGCCGCAGCCCTGGGTCGAGCTGGTCACGCAGCACGGCTATGCGCACGGCTTCGGCTATTTCTTGGCTCACGATTATTACCGGCCGCAGCAACTCCACGGCGTGTTCATGCCGACCTACATGCACCTCTGGTTCGTCGTGTATCTGCTCGTCTATACGCTCGTGTGGGGTGCCCTGTTGACCTTGCCCAAGGCATGGATCGCCGCCGCGAAGAGCATTGCCGAACGCCTTCTAGCCGGACCGGCGCTGCTGCCCTTCGGTACCGCCACCTTCTTCCTGATCCACAATTTCGTCTCGCCGGGTTGGTCGGACACACATCTGCTGGTCAATGACTGGAGCGCGCATCTCGATTATTTCAGCGCATTCCTGTTCGGCGTGTTGTTGCGCAACTCGCATGCCGTTCGCAGCACGGTCGCCCGCTGGTGGAAGCCGGCGGCGGTCGCGGCAATCCTGGGCTGGGCCTATCTGGCCTGGGCGGAACTCGCTTATCCGGGTGACGTGCGGATGAGCTATACGCTCGGCCTCCTTTATCGGATCGCCCGTTCGACCGAAGCCTGGAGCGCGATCATTGCCTTGGTCGGTGTCGCCGAGACACACTGGAACCGCGACAGCAAATGGCGGCCGATGCTCGCGGAGGCAGTCTTCCCCTTCTACATCATCCATCAGACGGCAATCGTCGCCGCCGGCTATTGGCTGCTGAGCACGCCGACCACGGGATTGGAGCGCTTCCTGATCCTGGTCGCTGCAACAGCCGCGGGGTGCTGGGCCTTCTACCTGATCGGACGCGCGATCGAGCCTTTGCGCCCACTCATCGGACTGAAGCGCCGGACCGCCGTCAAGCCGGTTCCCGCGAACGCATTGCTGGTCTAGACCCAGCGCATGACTGACCCCGCGCCGACCTGGACCATCGTCATCCATGGCGGCGCGGGCAGCATGACGCCCGACAATCTGGGCGCCGCAGAAGAACGGGCGGCGCGACGGGCCCTAGCCGCCGCGATCGAGGCTGGCGCGGGCTTCTTGCGTTCGGGCGGGGCGGCGCTCGATGCGGTTCAGGCTGCGGTGCGCGTGCTGGAAGACGACCCGCATTTCAACGCCGGTCGCGGATCGGTCTTCACGGCGGAAGGCCGGATCGAATGCGACGCCGCGATTATGGACGGAGCCAGCCTGAATGCCGGCGCGGTGGCCGGCGTGCGATCGACGAAGAACCCGATCCTGCTCGCGCGCGAGGTGATGGATCGCAGCACGCACGTCTTCCTTGCTGGTGCCGGCGCGGATGGTTTCGCCCGCGCGCATGATATCGAGGCGGCCGGACCCGATTGGTTCGAGACGCCCGAGCGTCGCCGGCAACTCGACGAGATCCTCGCCAGTCCCGACATGCCGTTCGACAGAGCGATGAAATATGGCACGGTCGGCGCGGTCGCGGTGGATGCACAGGGCCATGTCGCCGCCGCTACCTCGACCGGCGGGTTGACCGGCAAGAAATGGGGCCGGGTCGGCGACTCGCCCTTGATCGGAGCCGGCACCTATGCCGACGATCGCGCAGCGGCGGTTTCGTGCACCGGATCGGGCGAATATTTCATCCGCCTCGGCGTCGCGCACGAGATTTGCGCGCGCGTGCGCCTCGCCGGCTGGTCGATCGAGGACAGCGCCGACACTTTGGTCGACGAACTGGGCGATCTCGGCGGCAAGGGCGGCGTGATCGTGGTGTCGCCCGACGGGTCGGGCGGCTGGGCGTTCAACACCAAAGCCATGTACCGCGCGATGCAGACGCATGATTCCGCGCCTGAAATTGCGATCTACGGCGACGAATGACACGACCTTGGTCGAAGCAGCCGGATGGCTGCTTCGTGAATCAAGGTCGCGTCGTCGGCGAGAGGCTAATTCACGTCTTGGAAAAATGCGCGCCGCGCAATTTCCCAAGGCGATTAGGCTCTTGTGCGGTCGCGCGCGCAGCCTAGAGCGGACAATATATTCCCGTTCGGGCTGAGCTTGTTGAAGCCCTGTCCTTCTTCCTTGAGGAGGAGACAGGACAGCTCTTCGACAAGCTCAGGGCGAACGGATCAGCAAATCCGTTCGGACAGAAGCATGATCCGCTTTCGCATTCGGGCACTCTTCGTGATTGCCTCGCTCCTGTTGTCCTCCCCCGCCGCCGCCTGGTGGGAATACGGCCACGAAACCACCGCCGAAGTGGCGATGAAGCTGGTCAAGCCGCGGACAAGGCAGTCCATTCTGTGGTTGCTGAAGCAGCAGAAACAACTTGAGACGCCCACTTGCCCGGCGCGCACGATCGAAGAGGCCTCGGTCTGGCCCGACTGCATCAAGACGCTCGGCGATCGTTTCTCTTATGCTTATGCCTGGCATTTCCAGGACGTCGATATCTGCAAACAATTCGACCTCAAGGAGCCGTGTGCGGGCGGCAATTGCGTCTCGACCCAGATCGCGCGTGCCCAGCGCATGATCGCCGATCGCCAACTGCCGACGCGCGACCGGTTGATGGCACTGGCTTTCCTCGTCCATTTCGTCGGCGACCTGCACCAGCCGTTGCACGGCGCCGAGCATGACGGCGATCAGGGCGGCAACAAGGTCAAGGCCAGCTACGGCGTGATCCCGCGCACCAATCTTCACTCGATCTGGGACGGGCTGCTCGCCGACCGCGCCATTTCCTCGCCGCCGGGTGGGCTTGGCGTCCTTTCCGACATCCCACCCGAGCAGCGCGCGGAGCTCGCTAAAGGCACTATCCAGGACTGGAGCCGTGAAAGCTGGGAACTTGCCAGAACGCAGGTCTATGGCAGCCTGATCGCCGATCCCTGCGCCACGCCCGCGCCGGCCAAGGTCGCGATGGACGAAGCCAAGATCGAGCAGTTGATCCCGGTACTGCGCCTGCAGGTCGCCAAGGGCGGCATCCGCCTCGCCCGCCTGCTCGACGAGGCGCTGGACGGAAACCATCCGGAGGTCGCGCACCCGCCCAAAAAACCGGCCGGTTCGTCTGCCGCGGCCCCTAACGCGCCGAAGAAGGGCTGATGCGCTACTTCCTCGACACCGAATATAACGGGTTCGGCGGCAGCCTGATCAGCCTCGCGCTCGTGCCTGAGGAAGGCGACCAGGATTATTACGTGATCGTGCCACTGGCCGAGGAGCCCCTACCCTGGGTCGCGAAGCACGTCATGCCCTATGTCCGGAGCGTGCCGCCGATGCTCTATAACGAGCTGGATCGGGTCGCGGCTGCGCACGATATCGCCGCCTATCTCGGTACCGATCCAGCCCCGGAGATTGTGTGCGACTGGCCAGAGGATATCGCGCTCTTCTGCCGGCTGATCCAGACGAGCGACGGGCAGATCGTCGATCTCACCAACCTGCGCTTCCACTTCCTGCGCACGCCCGGCTTCTCCACCGCACGCAACAGCCAGGTGCCACACAATGCCCTGCATGACGCGCGAGCACTGCGCGACTTCGTGCTGATGACGGAGAGGTAGAGAAATCCTCCCCATCGCAGATGGGGAGGGGGACCGCACCGCGAAGCGGTGTGGTCGAGGGGCCAAGACGGCAACCGAGGATTCTGCCCCTCCACCGCTCTTCGAGCGGTCCCCCTCCCCGCGCTTCGCGCGGGGAGGATTGGGATTGTTATTGCGGCACCACCGATACGGCGCGGCGGTTCTGGGCCCAGGATTCCTCGTCCGATCCGGTCGCGATCGGGCGTTCCTTGCCGTAGCTGATCACGCTGATGCGTGCGGCGTTGACGCCGGCATTGACCAAGAAGTTCTTGGCCGAATTGGCGCGGCGATCGCCGAGCGCGAGATTATATTCGCGCGTGCCGCGCTCGTCGCAATGCCCCTCGACCGTGACGCGCACGTTGGGGAATTTGGCCAGCCAAGCCGCCTGCTTGGTCAGGATGCTGGTCGCCTCGGCATCAAGATCCGAACTGTCAGTCGCGAAATGGACCGTGTCGCTGCCCGCCTGCGACACGAAATCGGCGCGCGAGCCCGGCGTTGGGCCATTCTCGGTGGCCGGCGGGGGCGTGGTCGTCGTCGTGGTCGTCGTCTGCGACGGCGGTGCCGGCGGAAGCTGCTTGGGCGGCTTCTTGGCGCAGCCGGCAAGTCCGATCAGGGCTGCCGTCGCCAGTAGCGTGGCCGTCTTGTTCATGCGCGTAGTCCTTCTGTTGATGTGAATCAGGATATCAGTTCAGGGAAGTAACGGTCCCCATGCCGGATCCGATCCATCCAGCGGGGTAGGAATAGCGCGTTCGTTGACGCCGGTAAGGTCGACCGACCAGAGATCGGCCTTGCCCGAGCCCTTGGCGGTACGGAAGAACATCAGCACGCGGCCGTTGGGCGCCCAGGTCGGGCCTTCGTCCTGCCAGCCGTTGGTCAGGTCCTTGGCGCCCGACCCATCCGTGCCCATCACGCCCACCGCGAAGCCGCCGCCCAGATGCGTGTAGGCGATGAGGTCGCCGCGCGGGCTCCAGACCGGGGTCGCATAGCGTCCGCCGCCGAAGCTGATCCGGCGCTGACCCGAACCGTCGGCATTCATCACGTACAATTGCTGTGTGCCCGACTGGTCGCTTTCGAACACGATCTTGCTGCCGTCGGGCGAATAGCTGCCGCCGGTATCGATGCCCGGCGAGGTCGTGAGCCGCACCGGCGCGCCCCCGCTCGCGGCGACCCGATAGACATCGCAATTGCCGTTCACGATCATCGAGAAGAGGATGGAATGTCCATCGGGCGAGAAACGCGGTGCGAAGGTCGTATAAGGCTGATTGACCACCAGCCGTTTCCGCCCGGAACCCACGTCATAGACATAAACGCGCGGCTGGTCGTTCTCGAACGACATGAACACCACGGTCTGGCGGTTGGGGGCGAAACGCGGCGTCAGCACTAGGCTCTGGCCGTTGGTGATGAAGCGATGATTGGCGCCGTCCTGGTCCATGATCGCGAGCCGCTTGGTGCGGTTCTTCTTGGGCCCCGTCTCCGAGACGTAGATGACCTGACTGTCGAAATAAGGCCCCTCGCCCGTCAGGCGCGAATAGACGGTGTCGGCGCATTTATGCGCGCCGCGCCGCCATTCGGCCGGTTTCACGACGAAGCCCTGACGCACCATCTCGCTCTTGGCGAAAACGTCGTAGAGATAGCAGCCGACGGTGAGCGTGCCGTCGCCATTGGCCTGGACGAAGCCCTGCACCAAAGCCTGTGCGCCGGTCGGCAGCCAGGCGCCATAATCGGGCGCGGACACTTGCGGGAAGCTGACCGGACGAAGCTGATCCTTCGAAAGCGGCGCGAACAACCCGCTATTCTTGAGATCATTGGTGATGATCTCGGACACCTGGTTGCCGAGCGCATCGGTCGAGCCCGCGGGCGTCGGCAGCGCGTTGGGCGTCGGCATGACGGGGATCGCGATCGGCATCTTGTTCGAGATGCCGCCGGTGATGTCGACCGTCAGGCGCTGTCCCGGCGCGGGACCGGCGCCGGCGGCGGGCCCCGGCCCTTGCGGCTGAGTGCTCTGCGCGGTGGCTGCACCGGGCAGCAGGGCCAAGGTGATCGAGGCCAGCAGGTGCCAAGTTTTCATCGATCCTCTTATCCTCATTGCATCTGACCAGGCGTGAAGCGGAAATTCAGATCGTCCCAACCGCCCTCATAAAGTTCGGCCGGCAGGTGGACCGGCGCGCATCGTAATACCGCGCGCCGCGCCACCTCGGCTATCTGCTGGGCATAGGCATGGTTCGCC
>JAEKMC010000236.1 GCA_019508115.1 Sphingomonas sp. | reverse complement strand
AGGCCGAGAAGGAAAAGATCAACGCCGAGACCAAGATCAAGGAACAGCTCGACCAGGCGCGCACCGCGCTTGAACAGGCGCAGCGTTCGGGCGACCTAGCCAAGGCGGGCGAGCTTTCCTACGGCACGATCCCCGGGCTGGAAAAGCAGCTGGCGGAAGCACAGGGCGCCGCCAAGGGCGCCATGGTGCGCGAGGAGGTCACTGCCGAGGATATAGCCGGCGTGGTCGCGCGCTGGACCGGCATTCCGGTTGAACGGATGCTCCAGGGTGAGCGCGAAAAGCTCATGCGCATGGAACAGGTGATCGGCGCGCGCGTAATCGGCCAGGCCGATGCGGTTGCGGCTGTCGCCCGTGCGGTGCGCCGTGCGCGCGCCGGCCTGCAGGATCCGAACCGGCCTCTAGGCTCCTTCCTGTTCCTGGGGCCTACCGGCGTCGGCAAGACCGAGCTCACCAAGGCACTGGCCGGCTTCCTGTTCGATGACGACAGCGCGATGGTCCGCATCGACATGTCGGAATTCATGGAAAAGCATAGCGTCGCGCGGCTGATCGGCGCGCCTCCCGGCTATGTCGGCTATGAGGAAGGCGGCGTGCTGACCGAAGCGGTGCGGCGCCGGCCGTATCAGGTCGTATTGTTTGACGAGGTCGAAAAGGCGCATGGCGATGTGTTCAACATCCTGCTCCAGGTGCTCGACGATGGACGGCTGACGGACGGGCAGGGGCGAACGGTGGATTTCACCAACACGCTCATCATCCTGACGTCGAACCTCGGCTCGCAATATCTCGCCAACCTGCCCGACGACGCCTCGACCGAGAGCGTCGAGCCGCAGGTGATGGAGGTGGTGCGCGCGCATTTCCGGCCCGAATTCCTCAACCGCCTGGACGAGATCATCCTCTTCCATCGGCTGGGGCAGAGCCACATGGGCCCGATCGTCGATATCCAGGTCGGCCGCGTCCAGAAATTGCTGACCGACCGCAAGGTGACGCTCGAGCTTACCGATGCCGCGCGGGAGTGGCTGGGGCGCGTCGGCTACGATCCGGTCTATGGCGCGCGGCCGCTCAAGCGGGCGGTGCAGAAATATCTGCAAGACCCGCTCGCCGAGGCGATACTTCGCGGCGAGGTGCCGGACGGTTCGACCGTCTCGGTCGAAGATGCCGACGGCAAGCTAGCGCTCACGGTAGGTTAGAAGCCTGATTTTAGCGCAAAAAAGGGGCGGCTCGGTGAGCCGCCCCTCTCTTTGATCAAGTCCGTAGAAATCAGAACTTGAAGTTCGCGCCCGCCCGGAACGTCCGGCCGATCAGGCCGGGCGTGTGCCAGGTGGTGAGGTAGTTCGGCGAGCTGGTGTAGCCAGCCGGCGCGATTGGCGCATGGGCGCCAAAAGCGTTGCCCATCGTCGCGAAGAAGTCGAACTTCTCGTTGACGCGGATGTTCAGGTTCACGTCCGTGTAAGTGAAGCTCCGGACGTGGCAGAACTTGTCCGACCCGTCGGCTGCCACATAAAGTGCGGCGCTGCAGCTGAGATCGAGGCTGCCTTCGTCTGCGGCAACTTCCTTCATACGGCCGACAAAATAGGTCGTGGTGGTCAGCGTGAACCGTCCATATTCGAACGAATTCTGCAAATTACCACGCCAGCGCGGCGTACCGTTACCAGACGAAAGCTCCTGCGGACCGAGCGTACCAGCATAACGCTGGACTTCGCCGTTCGTATGCAGGTTGAACTTGATCGTCTTCGTCGCTTCCGCGCGAACCGTCCAGCGCAGGTCCGACGTGATCGGAACCGCGGCCTGGGCGGCGAAGTCGAGGCCAGAGATGACCTCATAGTCCGCGTTCACGTAGGGCACGTTGATGATCAGGACGCGCGGGAGAGCGTTCGGGCTGAACGGATCGGCCGCATCGATCGCGTTACAGGAATAGCCCGCGCCGACCGCTGCCACCGCCGCGCAACCCGCCGCCGCCGCCGCTGCCGCAGAAGCATAATTATTGCCTGCGACAGAGTAATAAGCGGTACGGGCCGCCCCGCCGAGCGGGCCGCCAACGATCAGGTTCGATTTCTTGATGTTGAAGTAATCGACCGTGAAGCTGATCGCGGACTTCGGCTGGAAAATAGCGCCAAGCGTGAAGTTACGCGATTTTTCCGGCTTCACGTCCGGGTTGCCGGTCGCGCCGCTGCCGAGCGAATAAACGGTCGAGTAGGCGGGATTGTTGGGGTGGGCGGCGATGAAGGCCGCGTTCGGAGTGTAGTTGGAGAAGCCGGCATAGGAGCTGCGCGGATTCGATTCCGCGAAGGTCGGTGCCCGGAAGCCCTTCGAATAGGTACCGCGCAGCGAGACCCATTTCACAGGCGTGAACTTGGCGCCCACCTTCGGCGAGAAGTGATTATAGCCTGCCGAATAATGGTCATAACGGCCCGACACGTTGACATCGAGCTGATCCAGGATCGGTGCGTCGACCTCGAAGAACCCGGCCGAAACCGAGCGCTTGCCGAATGCGGCGGATGTGTTGAGGCCGTCAACGTCCAGGTTCGGATTGCGGCTGTTGTTGGTCAGCGATTCGCGGCGGAACTGGCCGCCGATAGCAGCCTTCACGTCACCGCCCGGCAAGGTGAAGAGAGTGCGGCTGAGCGACGCATCGATCGTCGCGATCCATGAGTTCGACTTCGTGAAGATATCGGGCGCAACCGCCTGGCGAACCGCCGCCGAATTCGCCTTCGGATTGACGAAATTGTACGAACCGGTGTTGACCGCCTTGATTACGCCAGCGTTGTTGCCCCAGCCATAATCGGTGATGCCAAGATTATCGCGCGCATAAACGCCGTCGATCTTCCAGTCCCAGCTATCGCCGAAATGCCCGGTCAGGCCGCTGCTGATGCGATAGACCTGGTTGGTGCGCGAGCTGCCGGACTTCATGTCTCCGAACAGGTAATAAATGCGCGCCGCACCATTTGCGGGGTCGGACGCATATGCGGCGGCATAGGGGTTGTTCGGGTTGAGCTTGCGATCCGCAGCCGTGGCGCAATTCGTGCCGGACGAGCAGATATAGACCGGAAGCACGATGCCCGGATTGCTGGTGGCGGTCGATGGCGAAGCGCCGAACGCTTGCAACTGCCGGATCGCGTTCGGGGGAGCGATGATGTTCACGCGATCATGCATGTAGCTGCCGGTTACATAGCCTTCGATCGCGTCACTCACCCGGAAGCTGAGCCGGGCGCTGAAGCCGTAGCGCTCTTGCAGCGGCAATATCTGGCGATATTCGTCCTGGAGGTTGTGCTTGCATGCCGTGCCGATCTGGCTCGCTGTATTCACCGTGAAGGTCCCGTAGGGACAGGTCGGGCTCAACGTTTGGAAAAGGGCGGGCTTCGTCGCGTTGGTGACGCTGCCGGCAAGAGGATTGTTCAGGTCGGTCTGGTGGACGCGCGTCACGATCGCATCGGGCGTCGCCGTCGTCAGCGTATCGTCGGCGCGGTTGTTGTCCTTGCCACCGATCGAAGACAGGTCGAGCGTGTTGAACGGAAAGCCGACGTCGTGATTGCTCACGCGGCCGTCATGCTCATATTCGCCGGTTACATAGACATTGAAGCCCTGCGACGAATAGTCGCCGTAACCGGCAGCGATATGAGCCTTGTATTTCGAAGCGTCGCCGCGCTGAGACGTGCCGCCTTCGACGCCGCCCTCCACCCCGACAATGTGCTTGCGGGTGATGATGTTGACCACGCCGCCGATCGCGTCGGCACCGTAGGTTGACGAAGCGCCGTCCTTCAGGACTTCGACGCGCTCGATATTGGTAATCGGGATCGAATTGAGATCGACATAGGCATTGTGACCGTCATCGTTCAGCGGAAAATTGGTCGAACGCAGCCCATCGACCAGGACAACCGTGGAGGAAACACCCACGCCGCGCAGCGAAACGGCTGAACCGCCAGCGGAAAAGCCACCCTGGAAACCCGTGCCGATCGATCCGGCGCCATCCGCTGAAACGGAACGCACGGCGTCAGCGATGTTCGTGATTCCCGCCTTTCCGAGATTCTCGGCCGTGAGTACGCTGACTGGCGAGGGCGTCGCGGTCTCGGCGTGCTTGAACAGCGAGCCGGTCACCACGATTTCCTGCTCGCCCGCCTCGGCGGCAGCTGGTTCAGCAGGCGCCGCGGATTGGCCAAAGCTCGGCGCTGCGACCGCAGATGCGATGGCGATTGCCGCCAACGTAGGAAGCGCCGAGCCCGAAAGCAGACGGCGCGCGAAAATGAATGATTTCATATGTAGATTGCCCCGTAGTCGTCCCGCCCCTGTCAGGACGAAGTGAATGCTTCAGCGCTATCCTGCGATACGCCATAGCCTGAGGCCAAGATGCGTCGACGTTCATCGGGTGTAAATGTGACCATATCAGATGTCCGAAAATGGACGCACAGCTGTAGCATTTTCGTTACACATCTTTTGGTAGTAATGAGAGCGGGTATTACACCGTTTTTACATCTAAGTAGCTGAAATGGAGCAACTAAGCTGGGCCATATTCCGGCCGCCCAGCAGCCGGGCGATGCGGTGCCAGCGCCAGATTAACGATAATCAATCATTTCGTTCATCAAGGCACCAAGGCAGACCGGGACCCAGGCCGCCCAGTTGGGGCCGGTCCACCGCGCGGGAGTGGCTGAGACTGGCCGGCTAATCTCCCGAGAGCGCGGCCCTGACAGAAGGGGTTTTTTTGCGCATCGGGCTTCCCTAAGGCTGTTCAGGATGTCCGGTGAGCCCTCCGATTTGCCGTATTCCGGCCGCTTCATCGATCGCGAGCATCGCTTCACGGTGCGCGTTTACTATGAGGACACGGACGCCGGCGGCGTGGTCTATCATGCGAATTTCCTGCGCTTTTTCGAACGTGCGCGGACTGACATGCTGGCCTTGTGCGGGATCGACATCGCCGTCGCGCAACATGCGGGTGAGGGGATCTATGTCGTTGCCTCGGCCGATCTCAAATATCTGCGCCCGGCGCGGCTCGGCGAAGCGTTGACGATCGTCAGCCGGCTGGAGCAGGTGCGCCAGGCGGCGTGCGTCATTCAGCAAAGAGTCATCCGCGACGACCAGTTACTGGTCGAAGGTCTCATCACCGTCGCCTTTGTCGGCAAGGACGGTCGGCCCCGGCGTCAACCAGCCGCCTGGGTTGAAGCGTTCCAGGGTTATGAAGGAGCAATATAAGCGCAATGAACGGCATCACCGTCACTACCAATACCCAGGCGGCGCTTTCGCCGGTCGCGCTTTTCCTGCACGCCGACATCGTCGTGAAGGTCGTGATGATCGGCCTGTTGCTTGCCAGCCTGTGGACCTGGACGATCATCTTCGGCCGCGGCGGCGTGCTGCGTCGCGCCGATAGGCAGAATGCCGAGTTCGAGAAGGATTTCGCCAAGGCGAGCGATATCGACCGCTTTCATGAGGCCAGCAGCCGATCCGAAGTGCCGGCCGCGCGCGTCTTTTCCGCGGGCATGACCGAATGGCGCAAATCGACCGCCAAATCCCATGTGGACAAGGCCGCGACGCGCGAACGGCTGGGATCGGTGATGGCGACGGCGTCCGCCGCCGAGGTCGAGCAGCTTTCGAATGGCCTGAACATCCTCGCCACGATCGGTAGCGTATGCCCGTTCGTCGGCCTGTTCGGCACGGTCTGGGGGATCATGCGTTCCTTCGCGGATATTGCGGCGTCGCAGAATACCAGCTTCGGCGCGGTTGCTCCGGGCATTGCCGAGGCGCTGTTCGCGACCGCGCTGGGCCTGTTCGCGGCCATTCCCGCGACCATCGCCTATAATCGCATGGTCCACAGGCTCGACATGGTCGAGGCGCGGCTCAATCGCTTCGCCGACGGCTTTCACACCACCCTCAGCCGCGAGCTGGACGGGGAGGCCTGAGCGATGGCGATGGGTTCAGCGCCCCGCCGCGGCCATGGTCGCAGGCGCGCGCCGATGGCGGAGATCAACGTCACGCCTCTCGTCGACGTGATGCTGGTGCTGCTGATCATCTTCATGGTGACCGCGCCATTGCTGGTGGCGGGCGTGCCGGTGAACCTGCCCGACAGTCGCGCCAAGCCGCTCGAACAGCAGCAAAAGCCCGTGCAGATCAGCCTGGACACCAGCGGCAAGGTCTATGTCGACGATGTTGAGGTCCCGCTGCCGGGCCTGCCCGATAAGCTGGCGGGTTTGCCGCACGGTGCCGATGCGCCCCAAATCTACCTGCGCGCCGACCGCAGCCTCGATTATGGCCGGGTGATGCAGGTGATGGGCGAATTGAACCGCGCCGGTCTCAATAAGGTCGCGCTCGTGACGAACGAGGCGCAGGACAAGAAGTGATCGCGCGAACCGACCAGAAGGGGCTCGGCCTCGCGGTCGTCGCCCATCTGCTGCTGTTCGCGGCACTGACGATCGGCATTGCCAAGCGCGTGCCGCCCGTGCAGCCGCCGCAGGAAGCGATGGACGTCCAGCTGGTCGACGCGGTCGGCCTGCGCTCGGCCGCGCCTAATCCCGCAACCGAGGCACCGCAGGAGATGCAGGCGCCCGATCAAGCTCCGCCACAGGAGGCGCCGCCGCCCGCGCCGAGCCCGACGCCACCACAACCCAAGCCGGTCGAGGCCAAGCCGCAGCCAACTCCGCCGTCGTCGGTGCCTGCGCTCAAACCCAAGCCGCAGCCGCCGGCCAAGGCGCTGACCGATATCCTCAAGGACGTGCGCGCCACCGCCAAGAGCGAGCAGGCGGGGAGCGACGCCAAATCCAAGGCGGATCGCGCCGCATCCGAGAAGGTTGGCGCGTTGCTGAAGGGCGTGATTGGCACTTCGGCCGGGAAGGGAGAGACCGCGCGTGCGCCCATCACGGGCGCCGCGATGAACGGCCTCGCCGCCGCGATCAAGCGCCAAGTCCAGCCCTGCTACGAACTCGGCGGATTGAGCGGTACACCGGCAATGCAGATCGTCACGACGCTACGCCTGCGTTACAATAAGGATGGTTCGGTCGCGGGAAACCCACAGTTGGTCGAGCAAACCGGGATCAGCCCGGCGAACCATGCCTATGCCCAGCAGATAGCCGAGGTGGCGCGGCGCGCGGTATTACGATGCGCGCCGGTCCACCTGCCGGCCGAACTTTATGAGGGCGGTTGGGACGATCTGAATTTCCGCTTCACGCCTGGTCAGATG
>JAEKMC010000235.1 GCA_019508115.1 Sphingomonas sp. | reverse complement strand
CCCGCTTACCCCAAGCTGCATTTCATCGAGCGCAAGTTCGCGAACGACTGGACCAATTGGTGGGCGCCCAACCGCGCCGGCGTCGAAGCGATGCTGCGCGCGGCAGGCTTTTCGATAGAGCAGGGGCCGGTGGACGAGGTCTATCTCTGCCGCGTCGCCGACATTCCCTTCGCCGATCTTCAAGGAGGACCGATGGCCGCGTACCCTGCGAAAGGAGCCGCCGCATGATCGAAGCGGCGATGATCTGGAACGAGCCCAACAACAAATCGCATTGGGATCCGAACGTCGATCCCGAATGGGCGCTGTTCGCCGATCATGTGATCCGTGCCGGCCGGGCGATCCAGGAGGTGAATCCGGGCGTCACGCGCGTCTTGGGCGGCATGTCGCCGATCGATCCGCATTGGCTGCGCCGGATGGAGAATTATGGCGCGCTGGACCAGGTCGACGCGGTCGCGGTGCATGGCTTTCCGCTCGACTGGAATTTATGGCCGCTCGCCGCCTGGCCCGACAAGATCGCGGAAATCCGCGCCGTCACCGACAAGCCGGTGTGGGTGACCGAGGTCGGCGTGAGCTCGTTCGGGGCGGAAGAGGTGCAGCAGTTCGGCCTGCAACGCACGATTGAGCTTCTGTCCGGCCTCGCTCCGCGCATTTTCTGGTATTCGTTGTTCGACCTGCCGGTAAGCTGGGGCGCGGAGACGCGCCACCGTGAGGCGGAAGGCTCGTCTTATTACCGGCATTTCTATCTGGGCCTGATCCGCGAGGACGGCAGCCCCAAGCCCGCGCTCGAAACCTACGCCCGATATGCGCAGGAGGTTGGGCTGATGCAGTGGTTCCACTTCCACGATCCGCGGCTCGACCAAGCGGTCGAGTGGATGAAGCGATTGGGGACCAAACGCCTGCGCACGGGTCTCTCCTGGGCCGACAGCTTCCGCCCCAACGCGATCGACTGGTTCGATCGGCAGATGGAGGCGCTCGCCGATTTCGAGGTGACCGTCACCTTCTGCTTCACGCCGCAACATCTCGGTATCGAGCCGCACCATACCAGCGCGGCGCGCGATCCGCAGGCCTTCGCCGATTTCTGCGGCTGGATGATCGACCGCTATGCCCCCGCGGGGGATGTGCGCCCGGCGATCGCGCCACCCTTCATCGCCGACGGGATCGTGCCGCTGGCGCCCGAACTCGGCACCCTCAACTTCGATCGCGACGAGCGGCTGGTCGCGGAAAGGAATGCGGCCTGATGCTCGCCCGCACCTCCAAGCCCATCAATGTCGCGCTGGTCGGCGTCGGTAATTGCGCGAGTTCGCTCGTGCAGGGGATCAGTCACTATCGCGAAGGGGCGAATGATCTGACGGGGCTGATGCATGAAGAGATTGGCGGCTATCGGCCGTCCGACATACGCTTCGTGGCGGCGTGGGATATCGACCGGCGCAAGGTCGGCCGCGACATTGCCGATGCGATCTTCGCCAAGCCCAACTCGACCGCCATCTTCTGCCCCGACGTCAAGCCGACGGGCACCAGGGTGCGGATGGGCGCCGTCCTCGACGGGGTGGCAGACCATATGCTCGATTATCCCGATGAGGACCGCACCTTCCTGCTCGCCGAAGAGACCGGGACCACGCGCGAGCAGGTGATCGCGACGCTGCGCGACCGCGAGGTCGACGTGATGATGAATTATCTTCCCGTCGGCAGCCAGGCCGCGACCGAATTCTATGCCGAATGCGCGCTCGAGGCAGGTGTCGCGTTCGTCAACAACATCCCCGTCTTCATCGCATCCGACGAGCGCTGGGCCGCTCGCTTCCGCGAACGCGGCGTTCCCGTCGTCGGCGACGACATCAAGGCGCAGGTCGGTGCGACGATTGTCCATCGCGTGCTGACCGATCTATTCAAGAAGCGCGGCGTCAAGCTCGACCGGACCTATCAGCTCAACACCGGCGGCAATACCGACTTCCTAAACATGGCGAACCGCACGCGGCTGAAATCGAAAAAGATCAGCAAGACCGAGGCGGTCCAGGCGGTGGCCGCCGAACGGTTGAGCGACGAGAATGTCCATATCGGCCCGAGCGATTATGTGCCGTGGCAGAACGACAACAAGGTCGCCTTCATTCGGATGGAGGGGCAATTGTTCGGCGGCGTGCCGATGAACCTGGAGCTTCGCCTGTCGGTGGAGGACAGTCCCAATTCGGCCGGCGTCGCGATCGACATGGTACGCTGCGCCAAGCTGGCCCGGGACCGCGGCTTGGCCGGCCCGGTCGAACCGGCATCCGCTTTCTTCTGCAAGCACCCGATCCGGCAGATGCCTGACGATCAGGCGCATGCGGCGCTGGAGGCGTTCATCGCCGATACCGGAACCTCAGTCTGACGATGCGGAATTCTCATCCTCCTCAAGTGCGTCGAGTACCTTCTCGGGCTCCACGTCCTGCCTGATCTCATGGAATTCGGAATCCGTTTCCGGCAGGCCGAGCCGCTCGCCGATGCGTGCCACGAGATCGGCAAGCTTGGTCAATTCATGTTCGGTAAGGAGATTGATGTGCAGGTCCAGCTTGGCCCGCCGATCCGACGCCGCTGCCATGCGATTCTGGCTGATCAGCACGAACGTCGACAGGAAGATCGCTTCGACCGACGCTTCCATCGCCAGGATAACGAAGCTGGGATCGAAGCGCGGCACGCCGGGCAGCCACCCCAGATTGGCCGCGATCCAGGTGCTGTACAGGACGAGGTGGATCAGCACGAAGGTCATCGAGCCGGCGAAGGCGGTGATGCGGTCCGCGATCCGGCTACCGAGCGGCGCCGCCGCTTCCTCGGCCTCGGCGCGGGCGCGCAGCCGCGCGATATTGGTGATGAGCGTCGCGCTCATGCCCTGCGAGGCGTCGCGGTCTGGTCCGGTCGGATCGGTCATGATGCGACTGCCAATCTATCGGCGATCATTTGGTTGCGTGCGGCATAAGGGGAAGCGACGTTGAACCACAGCATGCGGGCCGCGGTGCTCACCGCACCGGGCGAGATGCGGATCGACATGGTGGAGCGGCCCGAGCCCGGCCCCGGCGAGGTGCGCGTGCGGCTGGAAGGTTCGGGCGTCTGTGCGTCCAACCTCGAGCCCTGGGCAGGGCAGCCCTGGATGACCTATCCGGGGGAACCCGGCGGGCTCGGCCATGAAGGGTGGGGCGTCGTCGACGCGGTGGGCGAGGGCGTAACCGACGTGCGTGTCGGCGAACGGGTGGCAGCGCTCTCGCACCATAGTTTCGCGCAATATGACATTGCCGGCGCCGAGTCCGTGCTCAGGCTGCCCGAAATGCTTGGCGACCAGCCCTTTCCGGGCGAGCCGCTCGGCTGCGCGTTCAATATTTTCCGCCGCAGCGACATCCGCGCCGGTCAGACCGTCGCGATCGTCGGCATCGGCTTCCTTGGCGCGGTGCTGACGAAGCTCGCGACGGATGCCGGAGCGCGCGTCATTGCCATATCCCGCCGCGCTTTCAGCCGCGATCTCGCGCGCACCTATGGCGCCGCCGAGACGATCCCGATGGACGATCATTGGGCGATCATCGACCAGGTGAAGCAGCTTACGGGCGAGAAGATGTGCGAGCGCGTGATCGAGGCCGTCGGAAAGCAATGGCCGCTCGATTTGGCGGGCGAACTGGTCGCGTTCGGCGGAAAGCTGATCGTTGCGGGCTATCACCAGGACGGCCCGCGCCAGGTCAATATGCAAATGTGGAACTGGAAGGGCATCGACGTGATCAACGCGCACGAGCGCGATCCGCAGGTGCAGCGGCAGGGTGTTCGCGAGGCTATCGACGCGGTGGCTGCAGGCCGTCTCGATCCGACGCCGCTCTATAGCCATCGTTATCCGCTCGATCGGCTGGGCGAGGCACTCGATGCGACACGCGACAAGCCGGACGGTTTCGTCAAGGCGCTGGTGACGCTGTGAGTGGGGCAAAACTCAGGCTGGGTTTCCTCGGCGTCGGCTGGATCGGCCGCCACCGGATGGAGAAAATGCTTGAAGCGGGGCTGGCCGAGGCTGCCGTGCTTGCCGATCCCTCGCCCGAAATGCTGACCGACGCGAAGCGTCACGCGGCGGATGCGGTGGTGGTTGGCTCGCTCGACGAGATGCTCGCGCTTGGCCTGGACGGCATCGTCATCGCGACGCCCAGCGCGCTTCACGCGGAACAATCCATCGCCGCCCTGCAGGGCGGATCGGCCGTCTTTTGCCAGAAGCCGCTCGGCCGCGATGCGACCGAGGCGCGCGCGGTCGTCGATGCCGCGCGCAAGGCCGACCGGCTGCTCGGCCTCGACCTTTCCTACCGCCACACCGAAGGCGCGCAGCGGATCAAGGACGCCGTGCGCGCGGACCGGCTGGGGCGCGTTTTTGCGGCCGACCTGATGTTCCACAATGCCTACGGACCGGGCAAGCCCTGGTTCTTCGACAAGGCGCTGTCGGGCGGCGGCTGCGTGATCGATCTTGGCGTGCATTTGGTCGACCTGGTCTTGTGGCTGCTCGATTTTCCGGATGTCGTGGACGTGCGGTCGAACCTGTTCGCGGGCGGCAAGCCTCTCCCGCCCGGCGGCGACGTCGTCGAGGATTATGCCGTTGTGACGATGACACTCGCCGACGACGTGGTCGTGCGGATCGCTTGCTCCTGGCGGATCAGCGCCGGCTGCGACGCAGTGATCCGCGCCGAGCTTTACGGTACGGGCGGTGGCGCCGCACTGCGTAACGTGCAGGGCAGTTTTTACGACTTCACCGCCGACCATTTCGCAGGCACGTCGGCGACGCGCCTGTCCGAAGGTCCGGACGATTGGGGCGGTCGCGCGGCTGCGGCCTGGGTTCGCCAACTCGCCCGGTCGCCTGCCTTCGATCCGCAAGCCGACGAATTTGTACGGTCGGCGGATGTGCTCGATCGTATCTACGGGCGTTGAACCGCCATGGTCACGGCGCGCAGGATCGGCATTCTCACCTTTCACCGCTGCATCAATTACGGCTCCTACTGGCAGGCGCGCTGCCTGGCCGAAGGGTTGCGCCGCATGGGGTATGACGCCGAACTGCTCGACCATGATTCCCCCGCGGCCACGCGCGCCGAATGGCGATGCGCTTTCCAGCCCCAGCTCCCCTGGCGGACGCCGCGAACCGATTATCCGCGCTATGCGGCCAAGACGCGGCGCTTCCTCGCCGCGTTCGACGCATTGCCGCTATCGCGCCGCTTCCCGATCGATCGTCCCGAACAGGCGGGACCCTATGATCTCGTCCTGGTCGGCAGCGACGAAGTCTGGAATTTTCGCCATCCCTGGTATGGCGCGAAGCCGATCTTCTTCGGCGAAGGGCTGCAAGCCGAACGGATCGCGTCTTATGCGGCCAGCTTCGGCAATCATGGCGCGGACGAGGGCATGGACCCCGCCTGGGCGGAACGTCTTCGCGGTTTCGCCTCGCTCTCGGTTCGGGATGAGAACAGTCGCGCGTTGATCCGCCAAAGCGTGGGTGAGGACCCTGCGTTGGTTCTCGATCCGTGCCTGCAATTCCCGCCGCCGAGGGGAGCGGCGGGGGTCGAGAAACCTTATGTCGCCGTCTACGGCCACAGCTTTCAGGATTGGTTCCAGCATGCGGTCCGCCGATGGGCCGACAGAGCGGGCTACAGGCTGATCAGCATCGGTTATCGCAACGACTGGGCCGACGAGCAGCGGATCGAGGCCGGGCCTGAGGAATTTTCGGCACTGATCGCGGGGGCAGCCTCGGTCGCGACCAACTTCTTCCACGGCTGCGTGTTCGCGCTTCATCATCGCCGGCCGTTCGTCTGCGTACCATCTCATTACCGGTTCAACAAAGTGTCGGATCTCACGCTGCGCGTCGGCGCCGAGCGTCATCTGGTGACCGAGGAGACGCCGCATCATCATTATGCCGAGCTGCTCGGAACGCCGCTCGACGATGGTATCGGCGCGAAGATCGCCGCGTTGCGCGAGCAATCGAGCCGCTATCTGGCCACGGTCCTTGGCTGATCCTGCGCTCAGGCCGAGCGACGTGGTCGGCGCCGATCTCTGCGTCGGCTGCGGCGCTTGCGCGAGAGGCTCGGCCGCCTTGGCGTTCGATCGTCGCGGCCTGCTCGCCCCATCGGGCGATTGGGCGAGGGCGCGAAACGATGGCTTTGCGCGCATCTGCCCCTTCTCCCCTGCTGCGCACAATGAAGATGAAATCGCCGCCGATAATTTTCCCGCGGCCATACATCGCGATGCACGGATCGGTTCCTACGAACAGGCGTATGTCGGCCACGTCGCCGAGGACGACTTCCGCGCCGACGGCAGTTCCGGCGGAATGGTCACTTGGGTCGCGGCCGAGCTTCTCCGCCGGGGCCTGATCGATGGAATCGCGCATGTCGTCGCCGCGGATCCGGAACGCGACGGCCGCTTCTTTACCTACCGTATCTCGCGCGATGAGGAGGGCATCCGCGCCGGCGCAAAGTCGCGTTATTATCCGGTCGAGCTGTCGCAGATATTCGCCGAGATCCGGGCGGTGCCCGGCCGTTACGCGATCATCGGCGTTCCCTGCTTCATCAAGGCGGTCCATCTGCTGCGCCGTGAGGACCCGCTGCTTGCCGAGCGGATTCCCTTCACGCTCGGCCTGTTCTGCGGACATATGAAGAGCGCCCGCTTCGTCGAGAGTTTCGCCTGGCAGTTGGGTACGCCCCTGGAGCAGGTGAAAGCCGTCGAGTACCGCCTCAAGAATCCGGACCGGCCGGCGAATTGGTATACCGCCCATCTCACGCTTGCCGACGGCAGCACGCGTTGGAAGGACTGGTGGCACCTCGCCGATGGGGATTGGGGCGCGGGGTTCTTCCAGAACCCGGCCTGCAATTATTGCGATGACGTGGTTGCCGAAACCGCCGACATCTCGTTCGGCGATGCCTGGGTCGAGCCCTGGCCGGCTCGCTTTTTCGCCCGTCGATGCCGCCTTCGTCGCGGAGACGCAGGCAGCCGGGCTGCGCCACCGTCGCGAAGGCCTCGCCTATCGCCTGCGCGTCTTTCCGCCAAGGCTCCCGCTTCGGAAGCGGGTGCGGCCGGCGTCCGTCGCCCCACCGCTACGGCGAAGATTGATCTACCGTTTCCGCGCGTCGATCAGCGCCTGGAGTCACCGCGTCTTTGCGTTGGCGCGGCGCACCCATTGGAGCGGATTCTACATCCATTGGGCGAGGCTGACGCTCGCGCTCTACCGTCGTCTCGCTTATCCACGCCGGTGATTTCCCGAACCGGCCTGAAGCTCGCGCCGGGGTGACCAGATCGTGAGTCTATTGATGCCATGCCGAGTAAGGGGTTATTGCACGTCTCACTGGATTCCTGGACGCCAGCCGCTCTTCGCGAGGAAAGCCTTGGGGTCGTTCATCTCCAAAATGTCCCGTACGGCGCCGCGCTTGTCGTGGGCATGCGCGTAGTAAGCCTTCACAATTTGGTAGCCGACCCAATAGCCAAGGTCTCCCGCCCGATCGAGCGAGCCGTTGTAGAGCCATTTCGACAAGTCGGTCTTGTCCGTATCTGACACAAACGCCGTCTCGATTTCGCGTTCGTGTCCCTTCGCCTCGGCCCAGACACCCGGATCGGAGACCCCGTCCGAAATTAATTCGGCCACGAACTCGGCCGCGCCTTCGATCAGGGAGGCTTCGAGCACGGTCGGATGTTCGTCGTCCACGAGCGCCCGCACTTGCTGGACGTGGACATATTCGTGCGCGATCACATGCACGAACCGGTCCTCCAAATCGGCATCGAAATATTTGACGCCGCAGAGCGCCTCGAGACCGATCATCACACCGTAGACCGGGCTGCCCACGGCGGCGGGTCTGCCGCGCCCAACCGCGACTGTAACGGGCGGGAATTTGGCGCCTGGATACAGAAGTGCGAGACGCCGCAAGGCAATCGCTTCTCGATCTCGCGCCTGGGGCAGAGCAGCGGTGCAGCGCCGCGCGGTTTCGTAAACGCCGGGGTTCTTGGCGATATTGTCCAAGATACGCACGCCCGTCACGTTCCGCAGCCGCGCGAGGTTACGCAGGCCCTCCGAGCCACGGTCGAGATAGTCGCGTT
>JAEKMC010000234.1 GCA_019508115.1 Sphingomonas sp. | reverse complement strand
TGCGCGGCCGGGCCATAGGGATTCGCCGCGATCTGCGCGGATATAGGCTGGGCCTGGGCAGCAAGCACGAACGCGAACACGCCGATCATGCGGCATCCTCCACCCCGGCCGGCCGTTCATCCGCATCCCGCATCACATGGTGCAAGCCGGGCGGCTGCGCTTGCAGCAGCGCGATCTCGTTGAGCGGATTTCCCGTCGCGGCCAGCGAGGCAAGCCGGATCTCCGCGGCTAGGCCGCTATGCTGCAGGCATGACAGATAGGCGCTGTCGCTCCAGATGCCGTGCAGCACCTGCCCCATGCCGCGCTCCAGCAATGAAACCAGATGCTCGCGCGCGTCGGCCACGACGCTCAATTGCAGCCCCGGCCAGCGGGTGAGCGCGAAATGCGCGGCGGTCGAGGATATCAGCGGGAAGGATGCGATGGCGCGATCGTCATAGACGAATGCCGCGACCACGACCCCGCGCGCCGCCGCGCGCTCCAGCGCGGGCAGGACGCGGTCCAGCGTTTCGGGAAAGGCGTCCACCAGCACGGTCGCGGATGCGCGTTCGATCATCGCGATCGCGCGTTCGAACAGCTGGTCGATCGTCTTCAGATGATAGATGCGGTCGTCGGCCTCCGGCGCGGCAAGCGCCTGAAGCGCGGTGCGCGCCGTCTCGGCGTTCTGCCGATATCCCTCCGCCAGCGCACGCATCAGCTCGCCGGGATCGGTTGCGCGGAAGGTTTGCACATGGCTGTCGTCGATCAAGGCCGCGCCGCGCCGCGTAAGCTGGGACAGCGCCTGATAGACGTTGGCGCGCGCCTTCCCGACCGCCTTCGCCAGCCGATAGCCGCTCGCCGGCCCACCTTTGAGCAGCTCGCAATAGACCAGGGCCTCGGTCTCGGTGAAGCCGAGCGCGGACAGCCGGTCCGTCAACGAATCAGTAGTAGTCATAGCTACTACCCTATAGCGTGAACGCTGGTTGTCCAATCCACATACGGGCATGGCCAAGACACGGGTCTTGGCGCGGCAATCCAGCCATATTGATTGGGAGTGCCCGAACGCACGCGTCGAGTGTAATAGGGTCGGCGCGCCTCGGAAGGACAGGACGCATCATGTTCGCGCCTCGTCATGGTCTGGTCCTATTGCTCGCGCTGCTCGTCGCGAGCCGCGTCGGCGTGGCCGCACAGGCGCCGCGCATAAGCAAGCCCCGACCTGCCCCTCCGTCCGTGTCGACCATGCCTCCGCTGCGTCCGGCCATCATCGACGACACGCTCGCGATCGGCGGTCAGGACGTGAAGGCGCGACAGGTGGAAACGCGCCTCACCGTCGAAGTGCACATCAATGGCCACGGCCCCTATCAGTTCGTCGTCGATAGCGGCGCTGACACCTCGGTCGTCGGGTGGCGCATCGCGCGCGACCTTCAGCTTCCGCTCGGCACGCCCGCTCTCCTCAACGGCATGACCGATCGTAGCATCGTCGATCGCGTGAGGGTCGACAGCCTGACGCTGGGCCCGACCACCATCCAAGACCTGCAGCTGCCGACGCTGCGCGAAGGCGACGTCGGCGGCCAAGGCATGATCGGCATCGACGCGCTGGTCCGGCAGCGCATCATGATGGATTTCGAGAAGCGCCTGATCAAGGTCGAGGATGCAACCAGGC
This sequence comes from Sphingomonas sp., assembly GCA_019508115.1. Classification (GTDB taxonomy): domain Bacteria; phylum Pseudomonadota; class Alphaproteobacteria; order Sphingomonadales; family Sphingomonadaceae; genus Sphingomonas_I. The sequence continues at coordinate 5,553 of JAEKMC010000234.1, read as the reverse complement.
CGCCGAAAGCGCTGCCCGACGAGATCGTGATCATCGCGCGTCGGAGCCGGGGCCAGCTCATCCTGACCCACGTCAGGGCGAGTGGCTTATCGCTCGACGCGGTGATCGATACCGGCGCCGAGATGACGATCGGCAACCCGATCCTCCGCGACAAGCTCATCCGCCGCCGTCAGAAGTTTCAGCAGGTGAAGGCGATCGGCGTGACAGGCAAGGAGATCGACCTGCAGGTGGCGGTGATACCGGAGCTTCAGATCGGCGGGATACTCATCCGGAACCTGCCGGTCGCCTTCGCGGATCTGCCTCCGTTCCACGTGTTCGGTATCGCCGACGAGCCGGCCTTGTTTCTGGGAACAGACGTGCTGGAAACATTCCGCAAGGTCTCGCTCGACTTCCAGGCCCGTAAGGTCCGATTTCAGTTAAAGCGTTGCTCGACCGCGGGCATCCTGATCCAGACGTCGCCCGTCTACGGCAGCACGCGATTGTCGTCGGTCAGCACCGACGTGTGCGCGCAGTGATGGCCGGGCCCGCGCCTGGCGATCTGACGCGCACCTCAAAACGATTTCCCCAAGGCTCGCACACGTCAGCGTCGCACAGCAAATCTGCAGGATAATTTAGCGCTGAAGGAACATTTTGCGGGACGTGCGAAACGCCATGCCCGTCCCTCATTCATTGGCCCTTCTCTTCAGGCGTTTGTTTTTTGCCGGCCCGAGCTTGCGTAGGAGGCTCAAGAGCCGCGCTCGTTCTTCAGAGGTCAATCGCTCGCTCATCCGCGCGTCCGATTCGCTGAGCGCCTTCAGCATTTCCTGGATCCGATCCTCGACGCCAGGCAGCAGGTGAAGCGCATTGGTGCGCAGGTCGCGGCCCGGGCGGCGCTCGACCAAGCCGCGATCAACGAGAAAATTGACGAGCTTCATCGCGCTGGAGCGATTGGTCTCGAGCGCACGACCCAGCGCGGTCTGGTCGCAGCCGGGGCTCGCACGGATCAGCAGCAATGCCGTCAGCTTGGCCGGCGTGATGTCGTGGATTTTCAGCGCCTCCCGCGCATCGTCCACGACAAGCATATGGGAACGCTGGAGCTGGTAGCCCAGCAATCCGTCAAGATCGGTGACTTGCTTCATCTGTCCGTTAGACCGCCTTGCCAAGATTGTATCCCTGGCGTACAAAGTTTCAACAATTCCGCGTTTCGCGCAAGGCGACGATGAACGCCAGAGGCGCGGCGCGGAAAAAATGGAGAGAGCAAGATGGAGCGGGCCTATCGCATGCTGGTTGACGGCGAATTGGTGGCGGGCGCCGCCGCCTTCGATGTCATCAATCCCGCCACCGCCCAGCCCTTTGCCAGCTGCCCCAAAGCGGACGAGGCGCTGATGCAACGCGCTGTCGCAGCGGCGAAACGGGCTTTCCCTGCATGGTCTACGACTCCGATCGAACAGCGCGCCGCTTTGGTAGCGAAGCTTGCCGATGCGCTCGAAGCGCGCGCTGGCGAATTCGCCAGCCTGCTAACGAGCGAACAGGGCAAGCCGTTCGACCAAGCGATGTACGAGGTCATGGGCAGCGTTTTCACGCTGCGCGCTTTCTCGGCGATGCGGCTAGAGCCCCGGATGCTCAAGCAGGAGAATGGCAACACAGTCATCGAGCATCGCACGCCGCTCGGCGTCGTCGCCGCGATCACGCCCTGGAATTTCCCGATCATCCTGCTGATGAACAAGCTCGGCCCGGCGCTCGTCTCGGGCAACACGATGGTCGCAAAGCCGGCGCCGACGACGCCGCTCACGAGCCTGCTGTTCGGCGAGATCTGCCAGGAAACTCTGCCGGCGGGCGTCGTCAATATCATCTGCGACCAGAATGATCTTGGCGCGAAGCTGACCTCCCATCCCGATGTCGCCAAGATCGCCTTCACCGGCTCGACCGCGACCGGCAAGAAGGTCATGGCCGCCGCTGCCGACGGGGTAAGGCGCGTGACGCTGGAACTGGGCGGCAACGACGCGGCGATCGTGCTCGACGATGTCGATCCGAAGCAGGTTGCAAAGAAGGTCTATACCGGCGCGATGGCCAATGCCGGGCAGATCTGCGTCGCGATCAAGCGCGCTTATGTGCCCGAGCCGATGTACGATGAATTCTGTGACGAGCTGGCCAGGCTTGCACGCGAGGCGGTCGTCGATGACGGATCCAAGCAAGGGACGCAGGTCGGCCCGATCCAGAACAAGATGCAGTTCGAAAAGGTCAGGGCGCTGCTCGACGATGCCCGGCAACGCGGGACCGTGCTCGCCGGCGGTGCGCCGCTCGACCGGCCCGGCTATTTCATCCCACCGACGATCGTACGCGATCTGGACGACGACGCGCCGCTGGTGCGCGAGGAGCAGTTCGGCCCGGTTCTGCCCGTGCTCAAATATCGCGACATTGACGATGTCGTCGCCCGCGCCAACGATTCCGAATATGGCCTTGGCGGCACCGTCTGGGGCAAGGATCTGGCGCGCGCAACCGATGTCGCGATGCGGATCGACACGGGGACCGTCTGGGTCAACCGGCATATGGCGATCGACGCCAACATTCCCTTCCGCGGCACGAAACAGTCAGGACTGGGCGGCGAGCTGGGAGAAGCGGGCTTCCACGAATATACCCAGCCGCACATCATCAACACGGTGGCGCTGGAAGACGCCTGAGTTTCGCTCAAGCCGGCCAGGAGAGGGTGGCGCTGATGAGGATGGAGCATTTCTCGACCCGGCTCGTGCCCGCCGAACGGCGCAGCGGCTACTGGCGCGATCTGGTGGCGGAAACTTTCCCCGGCATGACGGTGAAGGCCGAGGACGGCATCCGCGCCGACCTCACCCGCTGGGCCTTGGGCCGCGTCGGCATGGCCGTGGCGCGCAGCGAGCGCGCCAGGGTGGAGCGCGTGCCCGGCGCCTCCGCCCACCGCCACATCGTGCTTCACCTCCCCCGTCGCGGTAGGCTGGCCCTGACCCAGTCCGGGCGGACAACGGTCGCACCTGCGGGCAGCGTCGTCATTGCGGACGATGCGGAGCCTTATGCGATCGATATCTCGGATCGGAACGAATGCTTCGTTCTTCACATTCCGATGGGTACGCTCAGCGCAGTGGATCAGGACCGCGACTGGCGGGCGGCAATGCTCAATGGCGACGAGGCGAACGTGGCGCTCTTCCGTCGCATGATCGAAGGATTGTGGGCCGAAGCCGATCGTCACGACATGATCGACGCGGGTTTCGATTCCGTCCTGGTGTCGATGGTGCGGGTTGCGTGTAGCGGCTCGTCCTTGTCGCCGACCGAAGCGAAGGCTGATCATAAACCGGTCGCATTCGCGCTAAAGTGGATGTGCGATCCGGCGCTGGACACCGCCGCGATCGCCGACGGCACCGGCATGTCGGAGCGCGGCGTGCAAAAGGCGTTTTTGCGCGAAGTCGGGCAGACGCCCATGGCCTTCGTTGTCGATCACCGGCTCGCGCGTGCCGCCGAGATGCTGGCGCGGGACGACGGGCGCAGCGTGACGGAAATCGCCTTCGACGTCGGCTTCAACGATTCGGCATCGTTCAGCCGCAGTTTCCGTCGCCGGTATGACGTGGTGCCTTCGCGTTGGGCCGCCCGCGCGCGCTGAATTGCGAAGATAAGTTCGGTCCCGCTCAAGTCCACGGTTCGCTCAGCGACAAGACAGGCGCCTCCGCCCACCTTTAATCTCCCCACAAAATGCCGGGCATTACGACCGGGGAAAAAGTGGAGGGGATTTTCATGAGGTATAGGGCCTTAGCTATTCTTCTGTCGTCCAGCGCGCTGGCGTCGGCGCCCGCGATGGCGCAGGACACGGCCGCTCCGGCTGCCGATGCGGCGGCGGCACAGCCCGCCCCGGAAACTCAGGGCATCGGCGAGATCGTGGTGACCGCGCAGAAACGCGCGGAAAACGTCCAGAAAGTGCCGATCGCCATCTCCGCTTTCACATCGCAGGCGCTGCGGGAGCGCGCGGTCGGCAACATCGCGCAGCTCTCGGCGATCGCGCCCAACGTCAACCTGGACGCCGGCACGCCCTTCTCCGGTTCGACCGCAGTGCTTGCGGCCTATATCCGCGGCATCGGATCGGACGATTTCGCGTTCAAGATCGACCCCGGCGTCGGGATCTATCTCGATGGCGTCTATCTCGCACGCACCGTCGGTGCGAACCAGGATCTGCCTGACGTAGAGCGCATCGAGATATTGAAGGGGCCGCAGGGAACGCTGTTCGGCCGCAATACGATCGGTGGCGCGATCTCGATCGTGACGCACGATCCGGGCAAGGAATTCCATTTCAGCGGCGATCTGACGACCGGAAGCTATGGCCTGCTGCAGGCGCGGGGCACGGTCGATCTCCCGATCGCGGATGGCCTCTATTCCTCGCTCACCTTCGGGGTCCGGTCGCGTGACGGTTATCTCAAACGGATTCCCTACCCGGATCAGCGCGCCAGTAACGCGCCGTCCTTCGGTGCCTTTTCCGCATCCGGCTATGACAGCGCGGGCCGCGAGGGTGCGAGCGACAACATCAATTTGCGCGGCAAGCTGAAATGGGATCGGGGTGGACTGGTGAAGGTGACGCTGTCGGGCGACTATAGCCGCGACCGCGGAACCTCCGCCAACAAGCTGCTCGGCACGACCGAATATCTGCCCGGCAACTTCGCCGGCACCACCAACCTTCCCGGCACCGCCTTCGATCCGACGGGGCAGACCGGCTTTCTGTTCGGCGGGCTCTACAATTTCTGTATTGGCGCCACGTCGGCACAGATCGCGGCGCGCAACGCGCAGGCCTTGTGCGGTGTCGCCGGCACGCAAATCTATCCGCAATTCCAGCTACCGAGCTATGCGAGCGCCAATGTCGACGCCAATCCGGCCAATGATCGCCTGCCCTGGGACAGCCGCTACGTCATCGCCAATCCCGACAAGAGCTATGCCACCGGCAACAGCTTTTCGCGGCTGAAGAATTGGGGTGTGGGCGGCATCGTCGATTTCAATCTGTCGGACACGGTCGCGCTGAAATCGATCACGGCCTACCGGGAAGTCGACTGGCGCTCCGGCCTCGACGCCGATGGCTCACCGCTCAACTTCCTGCAGCTGAGCTTCGCCATGAAGCAGTGGCAGCTGAGCCAGGAACTGCAGCTGCTCGGCAAGGCGTTCGACAATAAGCTGAACTACGTTCTCGGCGCCTATTATTTCAAGGAAGCCGGCAATCTGCACGATTATGTGACCTTCGCCGAGGGGCAGGTTCAGGTCGATGGCCCCAACCGGCTCGAGACGGAGAATTACGCCTTCTTCGGCCAAATCGATTATCGCCCGATCGATCTGATCGGCGTCACCGTCGGCGGTCGCTACACGCATGAGAAGAAGGCGTTCGAAGGCGGTCAGCAGGAACTGAACGGCTTCAATTACAAGTTGTTCGGCTGCGCCAACGCGAACGGCACCATCACGCCCAATGCGCCCTTCCCGCTGGCGCCGGTGATCACCTGCCAGCAGGGTCTGGGCTACCCCGATCCGGCCAATCCGGTGCGCGTCTACGTGCCCGGCATGAACCACAAGACCTTC
>JAEKMC010000233.1 GCA_019508115.1 Sphingomonas sp. | reverse complement strand
GGCGTGCGGCAAGGCCCCTCGATCGCAATCTGCTGCGGCGTGTGGGGAAGATCAGAAAGCCGCAATATGTTGCGATTGAGCACATCCAACCGCTCGAAGATGCTGGCCGCGCTCGTCGCGAATTCGTCGCGCGTCACGACTCGGTCGACATCCTGGTCGGCAGCGGACACCGGCTCGGGGACGTTGAGCCAGGCATAGCGCCCCGCCCCCATCGGTCCGCCATAATCGCGCGAATCGGCCATCGCGCCGCGATCCTGTTCGCCGCGCGGGCGGTCGAAGAAATCGTCGGGCCGCGCCGAATAGATCGACGTTTCGGGCGCCACTACCGCCTCATAATGGCCGATCTCGTCGGGCGTGAGCTTGCCGTCCTTGTTGGTGTCGAGCGCCTCGAAGAAGCGCAAGGCGTCCGCCACGAATTCGTCGCGCGTGAGCGCGCCGTCCTTGTTCTTGTCCGCGCCGGCGAACCAGGCGGCGGAGGGATAAGGCGAACCGGACGTCCCCCGGAACGGCTCGCCCATCGGCGAAATGAAGATCGGTACAGTGCCGGGCCGCGCGCAGATCGGCGTGCCGGGCGGCAATTTGGGACCGGCGGCGGACAGCATCGCCGGCAGCGCCAGCGTTACAGCCAAAGCGAAGCACCCGGCGAGGTGAGTCAGAAAGACCGCTCCAACCGCTGGAGCAAGGCGCGCGCGGGGCTGGCGGACGCGATCGGCGCCTCGATCCCCGCGGCGACGCGCCCCACGCGCTCGTGCAGGTCGATTCCCGCCAGGATCAGGCGGCGCGCGGCGGTGGGCATCAGACCCAGGATGCTGGCATCGCTCGGCGTGCTTTCGCCGAGCCGCCGCTCGGGCGACCGCGGATCGCCTTCGGCCAATTCGCCGGTCGCGATCGCGCGGCGCGTCGCCAGCCAGGCGATGACGTGCATCAGGCGCGTGGTCGCCTTCAATGCCTCGCACGCGAACTGGACGCGTTCCCGGGGTTCGAGCTTCTCGCGCTCGGCGCGACCGGCCAGGTCATAATAAGCATGCGTCTCGTCCGCGAGCAGCAAAGCCTCGGTATAGAGCGTCTCGGCGACACGGTCTGACAGAGCGGGCCCACGTAAGACGGCCATAGCGATCCTTTCACGTTCCTCATGCCACAGGCGCGGCATTTCCGGAACGGACAAAGGTGGTTAGCGCGCTTTCCCTTGCGGACGCTTGAACGGCGGAAGACCGATCCTATCTCTTTTTCAGCCTCCGTTGCCGGTTTCGGGGCGGCGGCAGATGGTCCGGCGGACTTCGCGGGCCACTTCTATGTTCGATCGCTTTTTTGGAGGATTGATTCATGCGTACATTCGATTTCGCGCCCTTGCTGCGCTCCTCGATCGGTTTCGAGAATTTGAACCGCCTGGTCGATTTCGCGACCCGCGGCGAAGGCGACGCCTACCCGCCCTACAATATCGAGAAGGTGGGCGAGGACACATACCGCATCTCGATGGCGACCGCCGGCTTCAGCCGTGAAGAACTCGACATCACCGCGCAGGACAATGTGCTGATCGTCACCGGCCGCGCGCTGGAAGGCGCCGAGGGCGACGGTCGCGAGTTCCTGCATCGCGGGATCGCCAAGCGCGCGTTCGAGCGCCGTTTCCAGCTCGCCGACACGATCAAGGTGACCGGCGCGAGCTACAATGACGGTCTGCTCGACATCCAACTCGTCCGCGAGGTGCCGGAGCATAAGAAGCCCCGCACGATCCAGATCGACAGCACGCCGTCCAGCAATGGGCAGCCGCAGCAGGTCGACGCGGTCAACGATCGTCAGGCGGCCTAAGCCTCCAGCCTGGCGTAAGCCCGGCGCGCCTTTCCCCCCAATGAGGCAGCGCGGGCTTTCAGAGCCCCCTTCCGCGCCGTGCGGAAGGGGGCTTTTGTTTGTCCGTCAGAGGATTACGCGAAGCGTCACGCCATAAGTGCGCGGCGCACCGAGCTGACCGGCAAAGGCGAACGGCGACGCGCCCACGATCTGGTTCGTTGAAAGGTTGAGGTAATATTTCTTGTCGAACGCGTTCTCGACCCAGGCGGACACGTCATATTTGCCCTGCTTGAACACCGCGCCGACGCGGAATTCGGCGACGCCATAGCCGGGTATGCGACTGTAGGGACCATCGTCGGCGGTGCCGAACATGCTGGACCGATAGGCGTAACGCGCAATGCCATAAGGCCGAACGCCGTTCGCGGTCTCGAAATGCACGTCCGCGATCGCGTTGGCGGTCCATTTCGGCGCCTGGTAGACGCGCCCGCCGGTCAGATCGCAGGTGCCGGTGACGCCCACCGGGCAAGGCGCATTGCGATAGTCACTATATTTGGCGTCGTTATACGCGCCGTTCGCGGTCAGCGTCAGGACCGGGGCGACGCGCCATGTCGCGTCTGCTTCAACACCCTTGGCCACCACGTCGCCGACATTGGCGAGATAGGAGCGATTGCCGTTGCTGGGAACGATGTTCGCCTGCAGTCCCGATAACGCCGTGCGATAGATGTCGACGTTGAGCACCAGCCGATTGCCGAACCATTGCTGCTTGAGACCCGCTTCCCACGAACGGGCTTTTTCGGGCCGGAGCACCAGAGGCGTGCCGTCGGATACCGCCGCATTCAGGTTGAGGCCGGCGCCCTTGTAGCCGGTCGAATAAGTGACATAAGCGAGCAGGCCGTCGACCGGCTTCCACGACAGGCTGCCGAGCCAGGACACATTATTGTTCTTCACCCCCACATCATAGTGGAAGGGCAGCGACGTCACCGGATTGGGCGTGCCCGCCGTGGACGTGTCCGACACGCCGACGCGCTTGTCGTGCGTATAGCGGATGCCTCCGGTCGCGATCAGACGCGGTGTGATTTCGAAATTGGCCTGGCCGAAGAAAGCGAGGCTGTTGGCATGCGTGTCGACATCATCGAGATATTGCGACCCCGGCGCGATCGTCACCGCCGGGGCATTCGGGTTCGCGAGCCGCGCATAGGTCGTGTAAAAAGCCGATGCGTCATAGCCGAACTGGTTCAGGATATAATGATCCCGCAGGCGCTGATGGAAATAATAGGCCCCCGCCTGCCAGTTGAATCGGCCCGGCCCCGACGCGAGCCGGAATTCCTGCGAAAATTGCCTGTAGCGCGTGGTCGCGACATTGACCTGGATCACGTCCAACGGGGTGAAGTCGCTGTCCTGCAGCGGATTGAAATACCATTGGCGATAGGCTGTGATCGAAGTCGCGGTGGCGAACCCCAGATCCCAATCCGCCTGGAGCGACGTGCCCCATTGGTGCGTCCGCATCTGCTGCGGGGCGTTGTTGCGCGTGAAGCGTCCCGGCGCGGGCGCGTAACCGAGCGTCGCCAGCGCCTGGAGTGTGCGTGCCGTCGTCGGGCTCAGGCTGGCCGGCAGGACCAGCTTGGTCGAACTGACGCAGCACGTATCGTCCTCCTGCGAATAATCCGCGATCCAGCGCAGCTTCAAATTGTTCGTCGGCGTCGCGAGCAATTGCACCCGCCCGCCGGTGCGGCCGATGCTGTTGGCGGTGGTGCCCGTCTTGAGGTTGGGCAAGGTGCCATTGCGATGCGTGCTGAAGCCGGTCACGCGGAAGGCGAGCAGCCCGTCCACCAGCGGTCCGGTGATCGCAAGCCGTTCCTGATTATAGCCGTAATTGCCGCCCGACGCCTCGGCATAGAGGCCGAAATCGAAGCTGGGCGCGCGGGTCGTGATATTGATCACGCCCGCCGAACTGTTGCGTCCGAACAGGGTGCCTTGCGGTCCGCGCAACACCTCCACCCGGTCGAGATCGACCAAGTCGGCGAGCGCCATGCCGGGCCGGCCGAGATAGACATTGTCGACATAGACGCCGACCGACGTGTCGAGCCCGTCGGAAGCGCTGGATACGCCGATCCCCCGAATCGCGGTCGAGCTGTTGCGCGGGTTGCTGTTGTAAGCGGTGAGGCTGGGCGTCTGCTGCTGCAGGTCCGCGATCGAATAGGCGCCGGTCCGCTCGAGATTGCTGCCGGAGATCACCGAAAGCGCGACCGGCACGTCCTGCGCACGCTCCGTCTGGTGGCGCGCGGTGACGACCACTTCCGCACTTCCGAGCAGTGCGTCGCTCTCCGTCCCGCTTCCCTCGGCCGAGGTGGCGGGGGCGGCCGCGCTGGACGCCGCAGCCCCCAAATCCGCGGCCCTGGCCGCCCCCGCCAGCAGCGCGGCGCTGAGTGCCGCGGCCGACGCCGCATACGCAAATCGACGGTGATTCATTATCGCCCCTTCCGGCTGGTTCAGGGCGCCGCTCCTTAATTCCCTATTTTCCTACTAGGGAATTATAGAATCTAATCTTGCGCGAAGTTTTTCTGCGTGGCCGCTCCCGGCAGTCCGGCGGCATCCCATGCGAGCGGCAGCCACGCCGCTTGGGAGAGTCGCATGGCGAAGATCGGACCGTTCGAAGTGGGCGCGCAGGGTTTCGGCGCGATGGGATTGTCGAGCAGCTATGGCCAGGCCGACGAAGCGGAATCCTTGCGCACGATCGATCGCGCGATCGAGCTTGGCATCACCTTCTTCGATACTGCCAGCGGCTATGGCGACGGCCATAACGAACGGTTGCTCGGCCGTGCGATTGCGGGCCGCCGCGATCGGCTGACGATCGCCAGCAAATTCACGCATCGGCGCGGCGGCGCGGGCGAATTGATCGGCGCACGCGAAGCGGTCGAGGCCAGCCTGCGCCGCCTGAAAGTCGATCATATCGACCTTTATTATCTCCATCGCGTCGATCCGCTGGTGCCGATCAACCAGTCGGTAGCCGAGCTCGCGGAGCTTCAGCAGGAAGGCAAGATCGGGGCGATCGGCGTTTCGGAAGCCGACGCGGACCAGATCCGCCGCGCGCATGCGGTCGCCCCGCTTGCCGCGCTGCAGAGCGAATATTCGCTGTGGACGCGCTATGTGGAGGCGGAGATCCTGCCGACCGTGCGCGAGCTCGGGATTGGCTTCGTCGCCTACAGCCCGCTCGGCCGCGGATTCCTCGCCGGCAATCTGCCGACCGAGGCGGACGATCGCCGTAACCTCCATCCCCGCTTCCAGCAGCAGGCGATCGCGCAGAATGCGCATCGCCGCCGCGTCGTCGAGGACGTCGCCGAACGCCTCTACGTCACGCCGGCGCAGGTGAGTCTGGCCTGGGTCCTCGCCAAAGGCGTCGTGCCCATCCCGGGCACGCGCCACATCGCGCATCTCGAGGACAATGTCGCGGCGAACCAGATCCAGCTCGATGCGGATACGATCGCGGAACTCGACGGCGCCTTTCCGCCCGGCAGCACCGCCGGCGAACGCTATCCGCCCGAACAATTGAAGCTGGTTCCGCGCGAATCCGCTTTCGCCTGACCCTTATCCCCAGCAGCCAGAAAGGCGCAGATCATGAGCAGTGCAGCACAGCTACAAGCGCGTCAGTCCTACCAGCGTATCACGGTCGAGCCGGTCACACCGGTGATCGGTGCCGAGATTTCCGGCGTCGATCTGTCCCGCGGGATCGACGACCAGACCGCCGCCGAAATCCAGAAGGCGCTTCACGAATGGCGCGTCGTCTTCTTCCGCGACCAGCAGCTCAGCAACGATCAGTTGAAGGCGTTCGGTCGCGCTTTCGGTCCGCTGACGCCCGCGCACCCGATCGCGGACGGGCTGGAGGATCATCCCGAAATCTGGGAGCGCTCGGTCACCGAATATCGCGTGCGCCGCACCGCCAACGACACGTTGGCTCCCAGTCGCCAGCCGCCGCGCGACTATAAGGGCTGGCATATCGACATCACCTTCGTCGCCAACCCCAACCGCTATTCGATCCTGTATGGCGTCGAAATTCCGCCTTATGGCGGCGACACGATCTTCGCGAACCTGATCGAGGCCTATAACGGCCTCTCCAAGCCGATCCGCGACCTGGTCGACACCCTGCAGGCGGTCCACCGCACCAGCAGCTACGACAGCATCAGCCGCGGCCCGCGCCGCGACGGCCTGCCCAACGGCCCCTTCACCGCCCTTCATCCTTTGGTACGCATCCATCCCGAGACCGGTGAGAAATTGCTGTTCCTCAACCCGGGCACGACCAGCCACATCATCGGCCTGAAGGAGCGCGAGAGCCAGGCTCTGCTCGACCTGCTTTATACCGAGCTGACGCGCCCCGAATATCAGGTCCGCTTCCACTGGCGTCCGGGCAGCCTGGTCGTGTGGGACAATCAGGCCGTCGCGCATGCGGGGCCGATCGATTATTCGCACTTCACCGGCGCGCGCACCGTGCGGCGCATCACTGTGGCCGGTGAGCTGACCAAAGGGCCTGACGGCTTCACGTCGAGGCCGCTCGAAGGCGACCTGTTCGGCGTGCTCGGCTGATGCCGCAGGCCGCGCCTCGTTCGCGGGCCGGGCCGATCGGCCTGGCCGCGTTCGTGATCGTCTCGATCGCCCTGCTGGTGGCTTTCGCCCCGGCCTGGCGCGGAGGCGCGGCCGAACGCCGGCTGGATATCAGCCGCCCCCTGCCTGACCATGTTCCGGCGGGCACGGTGCTGCGGGTGGGCGATCCCGTCACGCAATGGGTGTTCCAGCATAATGGCTGGGAAAAGCGGCTCCCCTTCAAGATCGAATGGGCGCAGATCACCGGCGGCCCCGACGTGACCGAGGCGTTTCACGCCGGCGCGCTCGACGTCGGCCTGGGCGCCAGCGTGCCGCCGATCCACGCGATGTGGACGGGTATTCCCGTACGGATCGTGGCATTCCGCGACTATGCCGATCCCGCCAGCCGCCAAGCCTGGGTGTTCGGCGTATCGCCCAAGGCCGACATTCATTCGATCGCCGATTTCAGGGGCAAGCGCATCGCCTTCAGCCCGAGCCAGGTGCAGGCGGTAGTGGTGCTGCAGACGCTCAAGGCGGCGGGTCTCAAAGCCGGCGACGTGCAACTGGTCGAGCTTCCCTCGAGCATCGGCGGCGACGTCTACACCAACGCGCTCGCCAGCGGCGAAGTGGATGTGGCGCCGCTTGGTGCTGGCATCGTCGCCGAGCGGTACATCCGGAAATTCGGCCGCGACGGGGCACAGCTGATCAAGCATCCGCCGTTCCGTGACGATGCGGTGGTCGCGGTTATTATGGACAGCACCAAGGCCTGCCGGTCGCCGATGGTCGCCTTATCGTCGCTGCCGCGGGCAAGGCGAACGTGCCCGATAGCTGGTCCCGCGCGCGCACTGTCGAGCAGGCCGCGATCGATATTCTGGGCGCACAAACCGGCCATGCCCGGTTCGATGCCGCCGACCTCTTCGACCCTCGCTTCGAAGCCATCGCCGCCAGCGGTGCGAAAGGACGTTCCTCATGAACGCACACAGCGGAGACATACATCCTGCCCCGCCTTCGCTCGCGCCGGTAGCGCCGCGTACGCCGCTCGGCCCAGGCACGCCGGTCCGATATGGCCATTGGCTCGGGCCCAGCCTGCTCCTGCTCTATTGGGCGGTGCTGTCGGCAACCGGCTGGCTCGATCCGCGCACCTTGCCCGCGCCCTGGACGGTCGTCACCGCCGGCGCTGAACTGATGCGTGAGGGACGGCTGCAAACCAATCTAGCCGTCTCGGCCGCGCGCGCGGGCGGCGGGCTGCTGATCGGCGGCACGGCGGGGGTGCTGCTGGCCTTTTTGTCCGGCCTGTCCCTCCTGGGCGGTTATGTCATCGACGGCATCGTCCAGCTCAAGCGCGGCATACCGATCCTCGCGATCATTCCCTTCATGATCCTGTGGTTCGGCATCGGCGAGCCGATGAAGGTGGCCGTGATCGCGGTCGCCGCCTTCTTCCCCATCTATATCCAGACGCACAGCGCGCTACGCGCGATCGACCTTCGCTATGTCGAGCTGGCCGAGACACTGGGACTCAGCCGTTGGCAATTCCTGCGGCGGATCGTGATCCCCGGCGCATTACCGGGTTTTTTGCTCGGCCTGCGCTTCGGCGCAACCGCCGCGTGGCTCGCGCTCGTCGTGGTCGAGCAGCTCAACGCCACCAGCGGCATCGGCTATATGGTCACGCTTGCGCGCAACTACGCCCAGACCGACGTGATGCTGGTCGGACTGGTCGTCTATGCTCTCCTCGGCTTCGGCACGGACAGCTTTATCCGCTGGGCGGAACGACGACTGCTTACATGGCGCAGGACGCTCGGCCGATGAACACCGCCGTTCGTATCCGCGACCTCAAGCGCACCTTTACGCTGAGGGGCGTGCTCAACGGGGTCGATCTCGACATCGCGCCAGGTGAATTCGTCGCTTTGCTCGGCCGCAGCGGGTCGGGTAAAAGCACATTGCTGCGCGCGCTCGCCGGAATCGACCACGAAGCCGAAGGCAATGGTGAGATCGCGCTGCCGCCCCGGCTATCGGTAATCTTCCAGGACGCCCGATTGCTGCCCTGGATGCGCGTGCTCGACAATGTGACGCTGGGTCTGCCACGCGAGGCGCATCCCCGTGCCCTGCAGGCGCTGGAGGAGGTTGGCCTGGGCGGGCGCGAACGATCGTGGCCGCACGAATTATCGGGTGGCGAACAGCAGCGCGTCGCGCTCGCCCGCGCCCTAGTCCGCGAGCCCGCTTTGCTGCTGGCAGACGAACCGTTCGGCGCGCTCGACGCGCTGACCCGGATCCAGATGCACGAGTTGCTCCGCGAGCTATCCCGGCGGCACCGGCCCGCGGTGCTGCTGGTCACGCATGATATCGACGAGGCGCTCGCGCTTGCCGACCGGATCGTCATGCTCGATGACGGCCGCATCTCGGCCGACCTGCAGGTGCCCGGACGGGGTGATCGCACATTGATCGCTCTCCAGCGCAGGCGGTTGCTGGCAATGCTGGGGGTCACCTGAGCCACCCGACGGGTGGCGCACATATCAGGCGATGATGTCGGGGATCAGCTGGTCCTCAAGCGCCGCGATCTCATCCTTGAGCTTCAATTTGCGCTTCTTCAGACGGGCAACCTGAAGCTGATCGCTCGCCGGCGCGAACATCAGGGCGTCGATCGCATCGTCGAGATCCCGATGCTCCTGCCGAAGTACGCCGATAAGCCGAATGATCTCCGTCTCGTCCATCACTCAACCCGTCCCCCGCTGCGCCCGCCTGTTAGGCTTTTGCGCGCTTCCGCTCAAGGGCCCGGACCCTAGGTCCGGACCCATAACGGACCCTAACCCCCCGTCGCTATGAGGCCCTTCATCAACAGGATGAATCGCCCGCTTACCGCGCTTCGGAAGGCGGGCGTGACACCATCAAGGCTACCTCTCCGGAATGATCACGATCCCTCTCGCCGAAGCGGTGCGATTATGCCGCGGATCGTGTGAATCAGTGCGAGACTCAGGACCACAATGGTGATTTATTTAGAGGTCCGACCAGAGAAGAAGGAGCGAGTCGAATGACGAATTCCCATTCCGCTGTTTTGATGGCCAAGCATGCCCGTCTGGACGCGCAAATCCGCGACGAGGAGCATCGGGCCGCGCCTGATTCGATGCTGGTTGCGATGCTGAAAAAGCAGAAGCTCAGGATCAAGGAAACGCTCGCCCAATTCGGCTGAGCCTCCGCCGCCCCGGTCGCCCGCGCGGCCGGGGCGCGCTTCTATCTCAATTCTTCAATTTCCAGCCGCTGCGGATCAGCGTGTAGCAGAGCACGCCCAGCGCCACGTTGACGGCGAGCAGCACTGCCGCCCCGGTTGCGATCGGGCTGTCGGCGGTGCCGAGGAAGCCGTAACGGAAACCCGAAATCACGTAGAAGAACGGGTTCAGGTGGCTGAAGGCGCGGAAGGCGCCGTGCAGCCCCTCGATCGAGTAAAAGGTTCCTGACAGCAGCGACAGCGGCTGCACCACGAAATTGGTGACCGTCGCGTTGTGATCGAACTTTTCGGCCCAGATCGAGGTCAATACGCCGAGGAAGGACAGCATGCCCGCGCCCATCAGCCCGAAATAAAGCGCCGCCCAAGGGACCACGGGCAGGATATGCCCAGGCCAGAAATTGACGATGATCAGCAGCGCACAGCAAATCAGAACCGCGCGCGTGACGGCCGCCGCGACCAAGGCGGTCAGCAATTCGCCCGCCGACAAAGGCGGCA
Source organism: Sphingomonas sp. (assembly GCA_019508115.1). GTDB lineage: Bacteria > Pseudomonadota > Alphaproteobacteria > Sphingomonadales > Sphingomonadaceae > Sphingomonas_I. The sequence continues at coordinate 1,338 of JAEKMC010000233.1, read as the reverse complement.
TCAGATAATCGACGATCGTTCCCTGCATCTTGCCGACCAGCAAGGAGAAGCTGGAATTGGCGAAGGCATTCTGCATCATCGACATCGCGATCAGCCCGGGCGCCGCGAAATTTGCGAAGGGCACGCCCATCACCATCTTGCCGCTGCGCCCGAACGCGATCGAAAAAACCAGCAGCAACAGGAAGGCGGAGAAGGCCGGTCCCCAAACAGTTTGCAGTTGCACCTTGAAGAAACGGCGCACCTCCTTGATATAGAGGGCGCGCAATCCTCCCCAGTTGATCATCGCGATCACCGGCTCGCCGGGGGCGGGACGTTTAGTTTCGATCGAGGTGTTGCTCATGCTGCCCGGTTAGTCACCGGCTGCGGGAGCGGCAAGCCTCGAAACCAATAGGAAGTTTTCGAATGTCGTGGACCGACGAACGGATCGAGCAGCTCAGGCAGATGTGGCAGAACGGCCATACCGCGAGCCAGATCGCCGAAACGCTGGGCGGGGTCAGCCGCAATGCCGTGATCGGCAAGGCGCACCGCCTGGGCCTGCAATCGCGCCCCTCGCCGGTGAAGCCGGGCGAAAGCGATGCCGAACCCGCCATCAAGCCCGCGGCCGCCGAGAAACCCGCTCCGACGCCGAGGGCCCCGGCTCCGGCCCCTGTGTCCGCGGAGCCGAAGCCAGCTCCGGCGGCATCGGCATCGGCGGCGCCTGCGACCGCTACCCCCGCCCCCGATGCCCCGCTCGTGCGGTCGATCGGCCCCGGCGGCTTCCAGCGCCAGAATCCGCATGAGCAGCAGTCGCCCATCCCGCCCGCGCCGCCGCGCCGCCTGGTGCCGGCCAAGCCGTCGCCCGAGATCGCGGACAAGACGAGCCTGCTCGATCTCAACGACCGCATCTGCAAATGGCCGCTCGGCCATCCGGGCGAGCCTGATTTCCACTTCTGCGGCAACCCGGTGAATCCGGGCTTCCCCTATTGCCTGGAACATTGCTCGGTCGCCTATCAGGCCCAGCTGCCGCGCCGCGACCGCCGTCCGCCGCCGCCTTTGCCTTATGGCGGCCCGCGCGTCCGCTGATTGAGCATTCGTCACCCCGGACTTGTTCCGGGGTCCACTCGCCCAAATCTCACCAACCATCAGAATGATGGGTGGATGCCGGAACAAGTCCGGCATGACGGTTCCGAAGTCGAGAGGCCCTCGGATCGAGATGAACAGCCGCGCGTTCGTTCGTGCGTGAAATTCCCGCGCGCCCTCCTCTTGATCGTGGGGCTCCTGTGCATCGCGCCTGCCTCCGCCACCAGGCACGATTTTCGCTCGATCAGGGACATGCGCGACCATTATCGCGTGCTGATC
>JAEKMC010000232.1 GCA_019508115.1 Sphingomonas sp. | reverse complement strand
TGAATCATCCGATGCCCATCCCCGGTCTTATCGATCCGGTGCCCGTCCCGCGCGATCCGGTCGTGCGTGCCGATGGCCGCCGCGATCTTCTCGGCCGTTCGAAGGACGAATTGCGCGGCCTCCTCGCCGAGACCGGGCTCGATCCCAAGCAGGCGAAGCTCCGCTCCAAGCAGCTCTGGCACTGGATCTACAATCGCGGCGCGACCGACTTCACGGCCATGACCGACATCGCCAAGACGATGCATCCCTGGCTGGAAGAACGCTTCGTGATCGGTCGCCCCGGCGTGGTCGAGGCGCAGGTGTCGAGCGACGGCACGCGCAAATGGCTGCTCCGCTCCGACGACGGCCATGATTATGAGATGGTGTTCATCCCCGACGCGGATCGCGGTACGCTCTGCGTGTCGAGCCAGGTCGGCTGCACGCTCAATTGCACCTTCTGCCACACCGGCACGATGCGGCTGGTGCGCAACCTGACGCCGGGCGAGATTGTCGGCCAGGTCATGCTCGCGCGCGACGCGCTCGGCGAATGGCCGAGCCAGCCCGAAGGCCGTTTGCTCACCAACATCGTGATGATGGGCATGGGCGAGCCGCTCTACAATTTCGACAATGTCCGCGACGCGCTCAAGCTCGTGATGGACGGCGACGGACTCGCGCTCAGCAAGCGCCGCATCACGCTCTCTACTTCTGGCGTGGTCCCGATGATGGCGCGCGCGGGCGAGGAGATCGGCGTCAATCTCGCGGTGTCGCTGCATGGCGTGACCAAGGAGGTCCGCGACGAGCTGGTCCCGCTCAACAAGAAATATGGCATCGACGCCTTGCTTGCGGCGTGCGCGGCCTATCCCGGCGCGAACAATGCGCGCCGCATCACGTTCGAATATGTGATGCTCAAGGACAAGAATGACAGCGACGCGGATGCGCGCGAGCTGGTCCGGCTGCTCAAACAGTATAAATTGCCCGCCAAGGTCAATCTGATCCCGTTCAATCCCTGGCCGGGCGCGGCTTACGAATGTTCGTCGCCCGAACGGATCAGGGCTTTCTCGAACATCGTGTTCGAAGCAGGCATTTCCGCGCCGGTGCGCACGCCGCGCGGGCGCGATATCGACGCCGCCTGCGGACAGCTCAAGACCGCGGCCGAAAAGAAGAGCCGCGCGCAAAGCGACAGGGAAAAAGCGCTGGCGGAGGCGTAACCAGCCGCTAAAATAAATCGCCTATGCTGCTCTTCGACAAAGCATTCAAAAAGCTGATCAAACAGGGCGAGCTGATCGTCACCTCGGCCAGTGGACGGGAATATCGTTACGGCGCCCCCTATCCGGGCCGCGATCCGGTCCGGGTCCGCTTCACCGACAAATCGACCCCGCGCAAGGTCGTGCTCTCGCCTTCATTGGGCGCGGGCGAGGCCTATATGGACGGCCGGCTGCTGCTCGAGCAGGGCGACATTTACGATCTGATCGACCTCGTCACCTGGAACAGCCGCTTCGAAACCCAGCCCGACCAGAAGAATCTCGAATCGCGCACGCGCCTGCCGGGCGACCCGTTCGGGTGGCTCAGGACCTATAATCAGGAGCGCCGTTCGAAGAAGAATGTCGCGCACCATTATGACCTGTCGGCACGGCTCTACGACCTCTTCCTCGATGCCGACCGCCAATATAGCTGCGCCTACTTCACCGATGTCGACAACAGTCTCGAGCAGGCGCAGACCGACAAGAAGGCGCATATCGCCGCCAAGCTCTATCTGAAGCCGGGCCTGCGCGTGCTCGATATCGGTTGCGGCTGGGGCGGGATGGCGCTGTATCTGCACGAGAAATACGGGGTGGAGGTGCTCGGCATCACTCTGTCCGAAGAGCAGATCAAGATCGCGCGCGAGCGGGCCGAGAAGGCCGGCGTCGCCGACAAGGTCAAATTCCAGCTGATCGATTACCGCAAGGTGGAGGGCAAGTTCGACCGGATCGTCTCGGTCGGCATGTACGAGCATGTCGGCCCCGCGCATTTCCGCACCTATGCCGCGAAATGCCGCAGCCTTTTGGCCGAGGACGGCGTGATGCTGCTGCACACGATCGGCCGGATCGGCCCGCCGCGCCCGACCGACACCTGGACCACCAAATATATCTTCCCGGGCGGCTATATTCCCAGCCTGTCAGAGATTGCGCGCGCGGCCGAGGCGGTGCGGCTGGTCATGACCGATGTCGAAACGCTGCGGCTCCATTACGGCTACACCTTGCTGCATTGGCTGCGCCGCACGCAGGCGCACAAGGCCGAGATCGTCGCCATGTATGACGAGCGCTTCTATCGCATGTGGGAATTCTATCTGGCGGGGTCCGCGACCGGCTTCTTCAACGGCCAGATGATCAATTACCAGGTCCAGTATGTCCGCGACCGCACCGCGCTGCCGCTGACGCGCGATTATATGTTCGAAGCCGAGGCCAAATTGCGGTCCTGAACGCACACCGGGCCGGGTTTTTCCTTATCCGTTAGAATCGGCGTCCGCGGCATCGTCGACGGGGGAGTCCGCCTGGTTTTCCTCCGGCGCGGATGGTGCCGCCGCCGCCTCTGGAGCGGCCGACGGCCTCGCATGCATGGCGGGCGCGGGGCCCTGCGACGCTTCGTCGGCCGCCTGGAGATCCGCAAGCGTCTTGGCCGCGGTCGCGTTGCGCTGCGCCGCCGCCGCATCGAGCGTCACGTCGGCCACGCCGTGCCGATTGCAGGCCGAAAGCCCGAGCAGCAGCACGAAAGCGAAAGCGCGCTTCACGGTTTTGGCTTGGCGGGTGCGTCGTCGCCGGGCAAAGGCGCGCCGCTCTGCGGAAGCGGCGCCTCCGGCTGCTTCGTGCCCGGCTGCGCGGGAGGCGCGGGCGTGTCTTCGCCGGGCAGCGGTGCGCTGCTCTGCGGCAGCGGGGCGCCCGGCTGATCGTCGCCCGGCAAGGGCGCTCCGGTCGATGGCCTCGTCGCGGCATTGCCCACCGGCGAGGGCACACCGCTGGCGCCGGGCGCCGTGCCGGCCTGATCGTCCTGATTCGCGATCTGAGCGGTGCGGAGCTGCAAATAAGCCGATCGCGCCGCCGCATAGGGGTCGAGGCTCGATTCGAGGAAGGCGTCGCCCCCGGTCTCGATCAGGTTCGAACGCGCGTCGACGATATAGGCCGCGAGATAGCCGCGCTTGTACCAGACGTTGATATGCGCCTGGGCGATCGCGATTTTGACCGGATCGGCATAGGCTGCCACGCCCGATCCGATGCCGTCGCGCAGCGTCGACGGACCGAGCAGCGGCAGGACCAGATAGGGGCCGCCATTCACCCCCCATACGGCGAGCGTCTGGCCCAGATCCTCGGGCGCGGGACGTTCGCCCATTTTGCTCGCGCGATCCCACAGGCCGGCAACGCCGATCGTGCTGTTGATCAGGAAACGGGAGAAATTGCGCCCGGCGCGATCGATTTTGCCCTGGAGGAGGTTGTTCACGAACGACCAGGGCTCGGTCAGGTTGGAAAAGAGGTTGGACACGCCCTGGCGCACCGGGCGCGGCGCGACCGCGCGATAGGCCTGGGTGACGGGCTTGATCACAACCTTGTCCGCGCCGCGATTGACCGCCCACACGCCGCGATTGACCTTCTCCAGCGGATCGCGCTGGGCGAGCTCATATTGGCCGGGGGTGGCGCAGGCGCTCAGAAGAAGCGCGCCGGCGAGAGGGGCGAGCAGCCGTGCTGCGATGCGGCGCGAACTCATGGAGTCGCGCCTACGATAGGCCGGCGCGCGCCGCAACCATATGGATGAGGATTCAGTCGCTTGACGGGCGCGCCCGGGCAGGAAAGGTTGGCGCCACGATATGACCACGCCGCTCGCCATCTTCCGCGCGCTTGCCGACCCGACGCGGCTGCGCATCCTCGCGCTCCTGCGGCGCATGGAATTGTCGGTCGGCGAGCTGGCGCAGGTGCTCGGCCAGAGCCAGCCGCGCGTGTCGCGGCATGTCCGCATCCTCGCCGATGCGGGCCTGACCGACCGGCGGCGCGAGGGAAGCTGGGTGTTTCTCGGCCTCGGTCCCGCCGCCAGCGCGCCCCTGCTCGCAGCGATCGACGGCGCGCGCGACGATTCGGCCGAGCGGTGGGAGGTGGCGGACGCCGCGCGACTCGATGCGGTCCATGCCGACCGCGCCGCGGCGGCGCAGGCCTTTTTCGACGCGCGCGCGCCCGAATGGGATGCGATCCGCTCGCTCCATGTCGCGGAAGACGAGGTCGAGACCGCGATTCGCGCGGTGCTGGGCGATGCGCCGGTTGGCCGCCTGGTTGATATCGGCACGGGCACGGGCCGAATGATCGAATTGCTCGGGCCGGGCACGACCAGCGCGATCGGGATCGACCGCAGCCCCGAAATGCTGCGCTTCGCGCGCGCGCGCATGAGCCGCGCGGGGATCGAGCGCGTCGATCTGCGCCAGGGAGACATGTATGCATTGCCGCTCGACGAGGGCAGCGCCGACACTGTCGTGCTGCATCAGGTGCTGCATTATGCGCAGGCGCCGGCGGCCGCGATCGCGGAGGCGGCGCGGCTGATCGGGCGCGACGGGCGGCTGCTGATCGTCGATTTCGCCGCCCACGATCGCGAGGATCTGCGCGACCGCGAGGGCCATGCGCGCCTGGGCTTCGATGACGACCAGATGACGCATATGTTCGCGGCGGCGGGGCTCGAATCCGTGCGCACGACCGAACTCGCCGGGGGCGAGCTTACGGTGAAACTCTGGCTTGCCCGCCGCAGCGCGGATTCGGCCCGGCTGCGCGCGGTAAGCTGAGCGCCGTCGGCCAAAGCAAGCTCGACACGCGGCGGGCGCCCCGGCATGGGTTCGCCATGATCCGCTGGTGCCTGTGGCTGCTGAGCCTTTTCGCCTTTTTGCCCGGCGTCGCCGTGGCGCAGGCTCCGCCGACGCACATCGCGCCCAGTCTCGTCGCTGAAACGCAGACCCCGGCCGGCGGATCGCAGATCACGCTCGCTTTCGTGATGAAGCCCGCGCCGCAATGGCACGGTTATTGGCAGAATCCGGGCGATGCCGGGTTGCCGACGCGCGTCGCCTGGACCGCACCCAAAGGCCTTGCCTTCGGTCCCCTCCAATATCCGGTTCCGCAGCCGCTGCTGATCGCGGGGCTGATGAATTATGTCTATGAGCGCGATTATGCGCTGCTGGTAACGGTGGACGTGCCCAAGGGGCTGGTGCCGGGCACCCGACTGCCGATCGCGGCCAAGCTCGACTGGCTCGCCTGCAATCCGTCGACCTGTGTGCCCGAAAGCGCCACGTTGGAGACTAGCCTGACCATCGGCGGTGGCGCGGTTGCGGCGGACCGGCGTGCGCTGTTCGATCGCTGGCGCGCGGTGCTGCCCAAGCCGCTCGGCGCGCCCGCGCATTATGCGGTGGCGAACGGGCGCTTGCGGCTGGAACTGCCGCTTCCCGCCGCGATCGATGCGGGCAAGGCCTATTTCTTCTCCGCCACCGACAATGCGATCGATTATGCCGCGCCGCAGACCGCGGTCCACGACGGCGATCGGCTGGTGATCGAGACCACGGCCAGACCCCATGTGCCCGCGCGCGTCGATGGGCTGGTCAAGCTGGGTCCCGACATGGGACTGAGCTTCAGCGCGACACCAGGCAAGGTCGCGGCAGCCTCCGCAGGCGCGGCCGACCGCGGCAAGGCGGGTATAAGCGGTACCTTCTGGGTGGCATTGGGCGGGGCGATCCTGGGTGGGCTGCTGCTCAACATCATGCCTTGCGTCTTCCCGATCCTGAGCCTCAAGGCGCTGAGCCTGGCGCGCGCTGGCGGTGACGAACGTGCGGCACGCGGCGAGGCGCTGGCTTATACCGCGGGCGTGGTGCTGGTCTGCGCCGCGCTCGGTGCGGCGCTGCTCGGGCTGCGGGCCACGGGCGAGCTGGTGGGTTGGGCCTTCCAGCTCCAGGATCCGCGTGTCATCGCCGGCCTGTTTCTGCTGGTCCTGGCGATCGGACTCAATCTGGCAGGCCTGTTCGAGCTGCCGGTCCTGTCCGGCGGCAACGAGCTGGCAGGCGCGGGCGGCAAGACCGGCGCCTTCTGGACGGGCGCGCTCGCCGCCTTTGTGGCCACCCCGTGCGCAGGGCCGTTTCTTGGTGTGGCTCTCGGAGCAGCCATCTCGCTGCCGGCCGCCGCGGCGATGGCGGTTTTCGTCGGGCTGGGCCTGGGTGTCGCCCTGCCCTTTCTGCTGCTCGGCTTCGTTCCGGCCTTGCGGCGCTCGCTGCCCAAGCCGGGCGCATGGATGGACCTGTTCCGCCATATCCTGGCCGTGCCGATGCTTGTGACCGCCTTGGGGCTGGCCTGGATCCTTGGCAGGCAGGCGGGCGTGAACGGAATGGCGATCGGGTTGGCAGCGGCGTTGCTGCTGGCGCTCGGCCTGTGGTGGTCGGGGCGGCGGCAGGCGGCGCTCAAGCGCGGCGTCTGGTGGCCGATGTTCGCCGCCTTGGTCGGCGCGGCGGCTTTGATCGCGATCGTGCCGCGCGACGCGGCGGTGGCGGCGTCACCTGCCGAGGCGGGGACGGTCAGGTTCGACGAGGCGAAGCTTGCCGATCTGCGAAAGAGCGGCCGGCCGGTCTTCCTCTATTTCACCGCCGATTGGTGCCTGACCTGCAAGGTCAACGAGAAAGCCGCGATCGAGCGCACGGAAGTGGTCAAGGCGTTCGCCGACAAGCATGTCGTGACGATGGTCGGCGACTGGACGCGTGGCGATCCGGCGATCAGCCGCTTCCTCCAGGCGCATGGCCGGTCGGGCGTGCCCTTCTACCTCTTCTACCCCGCCGGCGGGGGTGAACCCCGCGAGCTTCCCCAGATTTTGACGCCGGGGCTGCTCGCGGGGCTGACCTGACCCCCGGGAGAGGGAAAGGGGCCAGGTTCTCTATTCGCCCGCGCCGGTATCCCGCCTCGGAGGGGCTGACGCGACGGGGACACGGGCGGACGGAGTGGGTTAGAGGTTGGAGCCGCCGCTGACTTCGATCGAGCGGCCGTCGACCCAGCGCGACTGGTCGGAGGCAAGGAACAGCACCGCGTCGGCGATATCCTCCGGCTGGCCGATCCGCTTGAGCGCCTGGATGCTCTTCACATATTCGCGCGATTCCTCGGTGCCGAGGAAGTCCTTGGCCATATCGGTGTCGATCGCGCCGGGCGCGATCGCGTTGACGCGGATGCCCCGGGGCCCAAGCTCCTTGCGGTTGGCGAGATTGCGGGTGAGCACTTCGACCGCGCCCTTCGTCGCCGAATAGACTGTCGTGTGGTCGAACGCGACGCGCGCCACGACCGAGGACAGGAAAATCACGCTCGATCCCTCGCCGAGCAACGGCAGCAGCTGCTGCGTGAGGAAGAAGGGCGCACGCACGTTGATCGCGAAATGACGGTCGAAATCCTCGATCGTCTGCTCCTCGATCGTCGCGAACTGCGCAACGCCGGCATTGTTGACCAGAATGTCGAGCTTGCTGACACCGAGCGCCTTCACGGCTTCGGCCAGCTTGTGAGGGGCGTCGGGCTGGGCGAGATCGCCGCCGACCGCGTCGGCCTGCCCGCCCTTGGCGCGGATTTCGGAAACGAGGCTGTCGGCCGCGTCGCGGCTCGCCGAATAATGGACGATCACGCGCGCACCGGCGTCGGCGAGACGGGTGGCGGTTGCCCGGCCAAGGCCGCGCGAGGCACCGGTGACGAGGGCGGTCTTGTTGGAAAGGTCGGTCATGGTCATCTCCCTGGAAGGAATGTGACCCGAAGATGGTGCCGGCTCGTTTCGGCTCAACCGGCGTATTCTATACCGATTGGTAGGAAAAGTTTCTGGCCAGGGCTAAACTACCGTCATGCCAGCGGAAGCTGGCATCTCGTGAGGTGATATTCTTGCCTCCTGAGACCCCGGCTCGCGCTGTGTGAGGTGCTTTGCGTGACGATGTCGCGTCATTTCCGCACCCACACCCGCGCGCCGCCGATCCACGTTTCCAGCACCTTGGTGTCGCGCAAAGATTTGCTGTCGACCTGGAACGGATCGCGGTCGAGCAGGATGAAATCGGCATAATGGCCGGGCGTCAGGCTGCCGATCCGGTCCTCGGCCTTCGCGGCATAGGCCCCGCCCGTGGTGAAGGCGGCGAAGGCCTGCGTCAGCGTGATCTTCTGTTCGGGCAGGAAACCGCCTGGCGGATCGCCCGCTTCATCCTCGCGCGTCACCGCGTCCGCCATGCCGGGGAAAGGATTGGGATCCTCGACCGGATAATCCGATCCGAAGGCGAGCGGGACATGCTCGTCGAGCATCGTCTTTTCGGCATAGGCACCCTTCAATCGCTCGGGCCCGAGCCTTTTGACCGCCATCGCATGATCCGACGTCGCATGCGTCGGCTGCATCGAGGCGACCGTGCCATATTTGGCCATGCGCGGCAGGTCCTCGGCGGCGATGATCTGCGCATGCTCGATCCGCCAGCGCCGGTCGCCGGTATAGGTCTGCGCCAGTTCCTCGATCGCGTTGAGCACCTGCGCGTTGGCGGCGTCGCCGATCGCGTGGACCGCGACCTGGAAACCATCCATCGCCGCGCGGCTCATAAGATTCTTGAGCTTGGCGTCGTCCATGAATTGCAGGCCGTGCGTCGACGGCATGTCGCTATAAGGCTGCTTGAGCCAGGCGCCGCGCGAGCCCAATGCGCCATCGGCGAATAATTTGACCCCCACCATCCGCAGCCGCCCGTCATAAAGCCATGCGGTCGGCTGCGATCCCGCGACGATCAAAGTGGTGTCGACGCCCAGGCCATAAGAGGTGATGCGCACGCGCAACCGGCCGCCGTCGCCCAGCCGGCGCAGCGATTCCCAATCCTCGACGCTGGTGCCCATGTCGCAGGTCGCGGTGACGCCATCGGTGATCAATATTTCCTGCGCCTTGGCCATCGCCGCGTCGCGTTCGCGCGGCAAAGGTGCGGGCGCGGCTTTCTCGACCAGCCGCCGCGCGGAATCGACGAACAGTCCGGTCGGATTGCCCTTGGCGTCATGCTCGATGCGGCCGCCGGCCGGATCGGGGGTGCGTGCGGTGATGCCCGCCGCTTTCATCGCCGCGCTGTTGGCGAGAATGGCGTGGCCGTCGACGCGCTCCAATATCGCGGGCCGGTCGCCGGTGAAGGGATCGAGATCGGCCGCGGTCGGGAAGCGGCCAAGCTTCCATTTCTCCTGATTCCATCCGCCGCCGCGAATCCAGGGCGTCTCATGCTCGGCGGCATAACGTTGGAGCTTGTGCTGCGCGTCCTCAAGGCTGTTGGTTGCGGTCAGATCGAGGCTGAGCGCCTGGAAGCCGAGGCCGGAGACATGGCCATGCGCATCGATCAGTCCGGGCAGGAGCGTGCGATGCTGGCCGTCGAGGCGATATGCGGGCCGCTCCGGCCGCGCATCGCCATCGTGCAGCAATTTGGCGACGCGGCCATCCTTGCCGATCAACAGCCCGCTGAAATGCGCGAGCTGGCCTTGGCCATCGATCGTATAGCCATTGATATCGTCGATCAGCCCCTCGGCCGTGACCGGTATCTCGGGCGGCGGGGGCGGGTCCTTCCTGCGTGCTTCGGCAGGTGTGACGAGAAGCGCGAGCGCCGCAAGCGCTATCAAGCCCCTCCCGCGTGCGGCAGGGGTTGGGGTGGGCAATCCCGACCTTCGATTCTGCCATGCGCCCATAGTGGAGGAGCCCACCCCCGGCCCCTCCCGCACGCGGGAGGGGAGGAAGGCGGACATTCTCACCGGCCCAATCTCCGGATGATCGAGGACGTATCCTGTCGCCCGCCACCCATCGCCTGCACCTCGGCATAGAATTGGTCGACCAGGGCTGCGAGCGGAAGCGTCGCGCCGTTGCTGCGCGCCTCCTCCAAGGCGAGACCGAGGTCCTTGCGCATCCAGTCGACCGCGAAGCCGAAGTCGAATTCGTCCCTGGCCATCGTCGCCCAGCGATTCTGCATCTGCCAGCTGCCCGCCGCGCCCGCTGAGATCGCGTCGAACACCTTGTCCGTATTCAGCCCCGCCGCCTGCGCAAAGCGGAGCGATTCGGCGACGCCCTGGATCACGCCCGCGATCGCGATCTGGTTGCACATCTTGGCGGTCTGGCCCGCGCCCGCGTCGCCGACATGCACGATGCGCGCGGCATAGGCCTGCATCAAAGGCTCGGCGGCGGCGAAGGCCTCCAGGCTGCCGCCGCACATGATCGACAATTTACCATTCTCCGCACCCGCCTGTCCGCCCGAAACCGGCGCATCGACCGCCAGCAGACCCTTGCGCGCGCCTTCCTCCGCCAGCCGGCGCGCGATATGCGCGGAAACCGTCGTATGATCGACGAACAGCGCACCGCCGCGCATCGCGGCGAACGCGCCGTCACGCCCCAGCGTCACCTCCTCCAGGTCGTGGTCCGCGCCGACGCAGGTGAAGACCGCGTCCGCGCCGTCCGCCGCCGCGGCAGGGGTGGGCGCGATCCGGCCCTTATGTCTCTCCGCCCAGGCCTTCGCCTTGTCGGGGCTGCGATTATAGACGGTGACGTCGTGCCCGGCGGCAGCGAGATGCCCCGCCATCGGCGCACCCATCACGCCCAGTCCGATGAAGCTCACTTTTGCCATGGGGGATGCCTTAATGGCGCCATCGGCATCATGCCAGCATGGTGGGGTTCAAAAAGCGCGGATAGAAGCCTAGGGCGGAAGGCCTATGGCAACGCTTCAAAAGTCCGGTCTATCTCAAATTCGAAAATCTCCAGTTCACCGCCGCCTACAAGGAACGCGGCGCGCTCAACAAGTTGCTCCAGCTCGACGATGGCGCGCGCACGCGGGGCGTGATCGCGGCTTCGGCCGGCAATCATGCCCAGGGCCTCGCTTATCACGGCGCGCGTCTGGGGATTCCGGTCACGATCGTGATGCCGCGCAATACGCCCAACGTGAAGGTCAGCCAGACCGAGGGTCATGGCGCGACCGTGATCCTGCACGGCGAGAATGTCGACGAATCGCTTGCGCATGCGCGCGAAATGGCCGCCGAGAACGGGTTGACGATCGTCCATCCCTTCAACGACCCGCAGGTCATCGCCGGACAGGGAACGGTCGCGCTCGAAATGCTCGAAGCCGCGCCGGAGATCGACACGTTGATCGTGCCGATCGGCGGCGGCGGCCTGATCTCCGGCTGCGGGACGGTCGCAAAGGCGATCGGCGGGATCGAGGTGATCGGGGTCCAGGCGGAACTCTATCCATCGATGTACAATCGCCTGAAGGGCGCCAGCCTGCCTTGCCAGGGCGATACGCTCGCCGAAGGTATCGCGGTCAAGGAGCCCGGATCGATCACGTCGGAAATCGTCGCGCAGGTCGTCGACGATATCGTGCTGGTGAGCGAGCGCCACCTCGAACAATCGGTGTCGCTGCTGCTCCAGATCGAAAAGACCGTCGTCGAGGGCGCGGGCGCGGCGGGCCTCGCCGCGCTCCTCGCTAATCCGGATCGGTTCAAGGGCAAGACGGTCGGCATCATCCTGTGCGGCGGCAATATCGATACGCGCCTGCTCGCCAACGTGCTGCTGCGCGATCTCGCCCGCTCCGGCCGACTCGCGCGCCTGCGCATCAAGCTGCAGGACCGGCCGGGCGCGCTCTACAATGTCGCGCGCATCTTCGACCAGGAACAGGTCAACATCATCGAGGTCTACCACCAGCGCGTCTTCTCGACCTTGCCGGCCAAGGGCCTGATCACCGATATCGAATGCGAAACGCGCGACGCGGCGCATCTCGCACGCCTGATGGCAGCACTCGAACATGAGGGCTATGAGGCAAGTCCGGTCGAATTGGCCTGATCGATATCGTTTGGAGCCCGTTTCCAGGCGGCAGCCGGCCCGCGCAGCCTCGCCATCTTCCAGTGATATAATGGGAAGTTCGGTTGGGGTGCGGGCCGGTACGGACCAATAAAGCCGACGGTGTAACGACTATTCGATGAATCGAGGCGGCGCTTAACCATCAAAGTTGGTAAAGCGTCTTTTCATCGCATCTGCTTGGCTGCATAGTCGTTACCTAGGGGATCGGCAGGCAAGGGTATCAACGGGCGGTGAGCGCGCAGTTCAAGTTTCCGAGGTTTTTCGTGACCTCGCCTGCGCCGTGCCCCTATTTGCCGGGGCGCACCGAGCGCAAGGTTTTCACCGAATTGTCGGGCACGCATGCCGCCGAGCTCAACGAGGCGCTCGGCCGGATCGGCTTCCGCCGCAGCCAGGGCGTGGCCTATCGGCCGAGCTGCACCGATTGCCAGGCCTGCGTATCGGTCCGTGTCGTCGCGGGCGAATTCGAACCCAACGCCACACAGCGCAAGCTGATCAAGCGGAACGCGGATTTGGTGGTGAATGCCTGTGAGCCGTGGACGACCGACGAGCAGTTCCACCTGCTTCGCCGCTATCTTTCCGCGCGTCACCCAGGCGGCGGCATGGCCGAGATGGACGAGCTCGATTTCGCCGACATGGTCGAGCAGACGCCGGTCACCACCTTCATCGTCGAATATCGTGAGCCTTCGACCAACGGGAGGCCCGGCAAACTGATCGGCGCCTGCCTGACCGACCAGCAATCGGATGGCCTGTCGATGGTCTACAGCTTCTTCGATCCCGATTGCGAGGAACGGCAGGGGCTGGGCACCTATATCATCCTCGACCATATCCAGCGCGCGCGTGCCGGCCGGCTGCCTTTCGTCTATCTCGGTTATTGGGTGAAGGGATCGGCGCGGATGCAATATAAGGTCCGCTTCCAGCCGATCGAGCGGCTTGGACCCAATGGCTGGCGCCGCATCGACGCAGCCGATATCGAGCCCGGCCTCCCGCCGGTTACGGGCGGAATGAAGTTCCCCAAGCTCTAGCCGGCCTGCATTCCGCGCGCTTGATGATGCATAATTAGCGCATAAATCGCCTTTGCCGGCGCTGAAATGCGGCGTCGCGCGGAGGGATTGTATAGGATCGGTTGCCTATGCGGCGCGAACCGGCTTCAATAGGGTCGCGGTCGCGGTGATCCTCATCCTGATCGCACTCGATGCAACCTGATGGTAGGAGCGCGCGTGGCGGTGGAGAATGGCAGCTCGGCCAAGAGCCTGAAGGGGGGCAGCCGCAACCTCACCTTCGGTATGCTCGAGCAACTGGGACGCGCGATCGTCACCGGCCGCTACGACAATGAGCGCTTCCCGACCGAGGACGAGCTGACCGCCCGTTATGCGGTCAGCCGCACGGTCACGCGTGAGGCGGTCAAGATGCTCACGGCCAAAGGGTTGCTGCGGGCGAAGCCGCGCGCGGGCACGACGGTGCAGCCGCCTTCGGCCTGGAGCTTCTTCGATCCCGACGTGCTGCGTTGGCTGCTCGAGCGCAAATTCTCGCTCGATCTGCTGCGCCACTTCAACGAATTGCGTAGCGCGATCGAGCCGCAGGCGGCGGCGCTCGCCGCGAAGGCCGGACCTGGCGCGGCCTATCACGCGATAGAGGCGGGCCTGCGGCGGATGGAAGCCGCCGAACATGGCGATGACGATACGCTCGAAGCCGATATCGCCTTCCACATCGCGGTGCTCGAGGCTTCGGCCAATCCCTTCTTCCTGCAATTCCGCGATATGGTCGCGACCGCGCTGCAGACCTCGATCCGCTTCACCAATCGGTTCAAGGGACGCGGCGCCGATGTCGCGGCGCATCGCGCGGTCTTCACCGCAATCCAGGCGGGCGACGCACGCGGTGCCCGCGCGGCGATGGCGGCAATCATCGGCGAGGTGATGGAGTTCATCGACAGCGCCGAGGAATGACGTGAATCCCCTCCGCCGGAGCGGAGGGGACAGGCCGGCTTACTTCCCCGCTACCGTCGAGAAACGCAGCTCGATCACATTGTGATAAGTCTGGCCGGGGTCGAGCCGGGACGAGCCGAAGGCCGGCTGGTTGACCGTATCCGGAAACATTTGCGGCTCGAGCACGATCGCGTCGCCCTGGCGATAGAGCTTGCCGCTCTTCCCCACCGTGGTGCCGTCGAGGAAGTTGCCCGAATAGAATTGGAGGCCGGGCTGATTGGACAGCATCTCCATCACGCGGCCGCTGACCGGATCCTCGACGCGCACGAGCAGCCGCGGCGCAGGCGCAAGCGTCTTCGCCACGACCCAATTATGGTCGTAGCCCTTGCCGAATATGATCTGCTGGTCGGCATCGCGCACGCGCGCGCCGATCGCGGTGGGCTTGCGGAAATCGAACACCGTGCCCGCCACCGAACGGAATTCGCCGGTGGGGATCAGGCCTGAATCGATCGGCGTATAATGATCGGCGGGGATCGTGAGCAGCAGCCCCATCGCGCCGCGCGGCGAACCCTCGCCCGCCAGGTTCCAATAGGCATGGTTGGACAGGTTGACGACGGTCGGCTTGTCGGTGGTCGCCTTATAGTCGATCGTCAGCTGGTTCTTTTCGTCCAGGCTGTAGGTCGCGGTCACGGTCAGCGTGCCGGGATAGCCCATATCGCCATCGGGGCTGACGAGGCGCAAGGTCACGCTTGCCGCGGCGACTTTGGCGACCGACACCACGTCCCAGATCGCCTTGTCAAAACCCTTGGGGCCGCCATGAAGCGAATTGGCGCCGTCATTGACCGGCACCTGATAGGCCTTGCCGTCGAGCGTGAACTGGCCCTTGGCGATACGATTGGCGACGCGGCCGACAGTTGCGCCCATGAATTGCGGCTTGGCGATCAACGTCTCCATGCCCGCCGGGCCGACGATCACATCGTCGAAATGGCCGTGCCGGTCGGCCAGCATCAGCGATTGGAGCGAGGCGCCGTAGG
>JAEKMC010000231.1 GCA_019508115.1 Sphingomonas sp. | reverse complement strand
CGTTGGCGCAGGTGCCGTCGCTATTGGCGTCGTGCATGTGCAGGTCGCCGCGATACCAGCCTGGGCCTTGCCTGAGCGGCGGATCGGCGATGGCGGCGCTGGCGTGACGTGATGCCCCGCGATCGAACGAGATCGCGATTGTATAGGCGCTGGTGCTGCCGGGGCGGGCGTTGGGCACGCCCAGCTCGACATGCCAGCGCCCCGCCGGGATTGCGCCGGCAAGATAGCCGGGCGTGGCATCGCTGGGCGCGAGCGTGAAGCGGTCGCGCGACCCGCCGCTCCAGCCGCGGAATCCGTGCGGATCCCAACGCCCCAGGTCGATGACGGTCTTGGTCGACTTGTCATAGGCGAGCGTGACGGTGATCCGCTCGACGCCCGGGGGAACGTCGAACGGAACCTCCTTGTAGGTCTGGTTGTCCGCACCCCTGATCTCGCCCGTGACGACCCGGTCGGCCGGCGGGCCGGGTTCGGCCGCCGCTACCGGAACGGCTGCCGCGACCAGCAGCGCGAACGCCAGCCTGGGCATCAGAATTTGAAATCGACCGCGAAGCGGAAATTGCGGCCCACGATCGGCCGGCCGATGAACAGCAGGTCGTTGGCCTGGCCGCTGGTGAGCTCGCCCGCGCGCGGATTGCCCTCGGTCAGCCCGATCGCGTTCGTGAGATTGTCGCCATAGGCCCACAATGTAATCTGCTCGGTCAGCCCGAATCGGATGCTGGCGTTGAGCACGGTATAGGCCGGCAGCCGGGAGGTGTTGGCGGCGTCCGCATAGCGCTTCGAATAATGTTCGACGTCCATCTGCGCGCGCAGCCGGTTGTCGAACAGGGTGACCGCGGGCGTGGCGCGAATCGCGAACTTAGGCACGCGCAGCAGCTGGTTGCCGGTGTAATCGCGCGGGATTAGCGTCGTGCCTGACAATTCGCTGTAGCGCAGGTTGCGGAAGGTCGGGTCCTGCACGGTGGCGTTGACGGTGAAGTCGAACCAGCGCACCGGCCGGACAATGCCCTCCAGCTCGACGCCGTAGGAGCGCGTGTCGGTATAGATGGTCTGCTGGATGTAGCCCTGCGTCGCGGAATCGAATTTGGTATTGCCGATCGAATAGGAATTGAAATCGGTGAGGAAGCCGGTGGCGTAGAGGTTGAGCAAAGGCGTGCCATATTTCAGCCCCGCCTCCCACATTCGGATGCCCTGGGTGCGCGGGACCGCGGTCGCATTGGTAATGAAGCTCCCCACGCTCGGCAGGCGGAAGGTCGAGGTGTAGCGCGCGAACACGCCGCCATCGCGGCTGAACTGCCAGTCGGCGCCGATCGTGAAGCCGACATGGTCGAACTTCTTGTCGTAGGGCGTGAAGATGCCGCTGCCGGTCAGCACCTGATCGTCGGCGAGCGTGGTCGCGTCGCCCAGATTGACCGTCTTCGATCCTTCCTGCGCGCCGTTCGTCTTCACCTGTTCCCAGCGCACGCCGCCGTCGAGGCGGAAATGCGGCGTGATCTGCCATTCGTCCGAGGCGTAGAGGGCGATCACGTCCTGCTTGCCCGAGCCGTTGGCGAATTCGGATCCGTAGCGCGTCACGCCATTCTGCGTCAGCGCACCCACCACCTGGCCGGCGCCGTTGAGCGCGACCAGATCGAGCAGGCGCGAATTGCCCGACACGTCCTGCAGCGTCGAGGCGGAATAGCGGCGGAACGTCTCCTTGATATGCGCATAATAGAAGCCGATCGCGACATCGTGGGTGGTGCCGCCCATGTCGAACTTGTGCGCGATCCTGAGGTCGTCGAGGAATTCGTCGTCCTTGACCGTCACCGGCCGCGCCGCGTTGATGAACACGTCGCCATTGCCGTTCTGGTTGGCGACGTCGAACGCGTGGCCGGTGTCGACATAGCGCAGCTGCACGCTGGCGGCGGCGGGGAAGGCCTTGAGCAGGCTCGCGCTATATTGGCCGAGAATCGACGCCGCGGTGCCGACCGATGCGGGATAGACCCCGTTGCGCACCGTATCGCTGGTCCGGTAGCGCGCCTTGTTGGAAAGCTTCCATCCGTCCGCGAACTCCCAGTCGGCGAGCGCGGAGAATTGGTTGAGCCGCACGCGTGTGCCGTCGGTGTCGTTGAAGAAGACCGGGCCGTTGGCGCTCTTGAGCGTCAGGAACGCCGTCGCGCGGCTCGCGGTGGTGTCGTAATGCGGATCGAAGCCGGCGATGCCGACGATATTGCCGTCGCTGTCCTTGGTCAGCGGAATGCCCGTGTAGAAGATCGCATCGTCGGCGAGACGCTTGTAGTTGAGCGTGATCTGGCCGCGATCGAACTTCTTCGACAGATCGACGCGGACCTGGCCACCCTTGTTGCCGGTGAAGCCCGGATCGCGCACGCCGCGCTCGTTGCGGTAGAAGCCGCCGATGTCGAGCTTCCACCCGTCGGCGAGCGGCGCGCCGATCCACCCGTCGAAGCGGTAGAGATCGGCGGTCGGGCCATACAGGACACGCGCATTGCCCGACAGGCTGTCGCCCGGCCGGCGCGTGATGAAATTGACCACGCCGCCCGGCGCATTCGGCTCGAACACCGAAGACGGCCCGCCGCGCACCACCTCGACCCGATCGATCGATTCGTCGACGCGGAATGCCTGGTCGGCATTCAGATAGCCAAGCGCGGGATCGTGCTGCACGGGCAAGCCGTCCTCGAGCAACGTGATCGACCCGTATCCGTCGACGGGAATGCCGCGCGCGCGGACATTGCCGCTGCCCTCGCCACCCGACGCCTCGACCCAGAAGCCGGGAACCGACTTCAGCGTCTCGGTGACGCTCGATGCCGCGCGTGACCGCAGCGTGTCGTTCGACAGCGTGGTGATGGCGTAGCTGGTGTCGAGCTTGGTGCGCTGGCCCGCGCCGGCATGGCCGGTGACGACGATCTCCTGATCGGCCGCCGACGGATCGCTTTCACCCCTTGGCATCGCGTCCTGCGCCAATGCGGGCATTGCTGTCGTTGCGGCAAGCGCGAGCGCACTCACGGCGGTGAGGCTATGGCGGATATTCACGGCGACCCCTTTTTCTGCGTCCGGTGCGGACGTTTAGGGGGCGGTTAAGTACCGATCATTGCAGGTAAAAGACGCTGTTATGACAGTTTGGAACGAATGTGATGATCGCGAAGGTTCGCCGCGCCGGAGGGCTAACCGCCTTTGCTGGTCGCGAGCAGCAGCAGGATGAAGGCGGCCGTCGCCGTCGCTGCCCGCACCAAATGACCCAATTCCCACCGGTTGCGTAGCCTGGTCCAAACGCGAGTCGGTCCTCCGGCCTCGCCCGTCCGGAAGAAATGCTCGGCCGCGCCCGAAAGCCTGACCGATCCGAGCCATTGGCGATTGACCGGCTGCACGACGATCCAGAACAGCAATTGGGTCAGCACCAGCGCAATGACGGCGCCCGCCACCAGCCAGAAGCGCCCTTCGCTTATTCCTCCGATCAGCAGCACCGATGCCGTCGTGATGATAGCCAACGGCTCGGTCATGCCGCCCAATGTGAAGCCGGGATAATAGATCGTCTGAACGGCGTAATAATATTCGCGTTCGAGCCGCATCTTGCCGGGCATTTCGAGCCCATGCGCAAGCGCCAGGCCCATGACCATTGCCGCCAGGAAGGTCGCGATCGGAAGGAGGGTCTCGATCATGGATGGGCGCGCCTCTCGGCACTGGAAACGCCTCCTGCCCCGCGCCGGTTTCGTTTATCCGCTCGCGTCTCCGCGCACGCGATAGCGGATATGCGTAGCCTCCGGCGTGTCGATCACTCGCATGATCTCGAGTTCGATGCGCCGTGGCAGGAGGTCGAACATCCTGCGGCCGGCGCCGAAGAGCACGGGGATCAGGTGAATCTGCAGCTCGTCCAGCACGCCGGCCTCGAGCGCCGATTGGGCCGTATAAGCCCCGTGCACCATGACATCGCGATCGCCGGCAGCGGCCTTGGCCTTCCCCATCGCGCTCGCGATCCCGTCGTTGACGTAGGTCACCAGCGGATAGTCGGCGACGGACGGATCGGGCGGGCGATGACTTGGCACGAAGATCGGCACTCCATGATGATTTCCGTGCCAGTGATCGACCTGCTCGACCGTGCGCCGGCCGGCGAGCACCGCCCCGGTCGCCTTGCCTTCGGCCATGAAATGCGCGCCCAGGCCCGTCCCCTTCGTGTTGGGCGGCGTTCCTTCGAATCCATACCATTCATGCAGCCGCATGAAGCGGTCGCCGCCGGGATTGCCGGGCGCGTCGTTCGGGCCGGCGATGAATCCGTCGAGCGACATGGACATGTAAAGAACCGAGTTGGACATTCCGGGTCTCCTTTCATGCGCAGCTCCGTATCACCTCATGAACGGATTCCGGATGCGCAGCGTCTCCTCGATCACCAACCCGTCCTGCATATCCTCGGACCAGAGCTGGTCGCATCCCGCCAACAGCGCCGCAGCGACGATCATGCCGTCATACAATGACAGCCGGTATCGCTCGCTGATCCGCAGCCCCTGGTCATGCGTCTCGATTGTCAGCGGCTGGACGACAGCAAGCGTGCGCACCGTCTCCAGGAAAGCATGGATTTCGTCCCACGACAGGCCGGCCTTGCGGCGCAGTACATTGGCGGTCTCGTTGAGCACCTGGACGCTGATTGTCACGCCGCCTGCGAGCAATGCTTCGGCTCGATCGGCTTTGGCCGTATCGCCGGTGGCGAGATAGATAAGGACGTTCGTATCGAGGAAGCTACCGGGCATTCGCCTCGTCCCGGTCGAACTTGAAGTCCGCCGGGAGCCGGCCGCGATAGGCGCGCAACCGCTTCAGCAGTTCGTCCCGGACCGGTTTGCGGGCCACGCTCATGCTGTGCGCATCGGCGACATGCAGCTCGATATCGTCGCCCTCGCGCAGACCGAGCGCCTCAACGACGGCGGCGGGCAAACGTACCGCCAGACTGTTGCCCCACTTCGCGACCTGCATCGGCGACTCCTTGGATATACAGTTCTTGAATGTATATCAAAGCGGCGACCGCGACAACCGCGAGCAACCCTCTCCACCTGCGTCCTCAGCGCTCCATCAAGGCCGCCTCGCCCCAGCTGACGGGCAGCCGTTGATTGTCCGCACCCGGGCCGCGCGCGACCAGCTCGATCAGCTTCACCCCTGCAACGGGAACGGAGAGCGGCCGCGCGGCCATGCCCCATTTGAGCGCGGGGCTGGTGCCGAGCAACTTGCCATCGCCATAGACGGCGAAGGTCACGGCATGCGTCTTGTCGGTGGCGCTATCGTCCACGCCGACCGTCGCGGTGAAGCGTTGGGCGTCACGATTGCGGACCTCCAGCCGGCTGTTGGCGAGGATGCCGATGCCCGCCGCATAGCGCGTTCCCGCGACCTGCAGCAGCTGCCCGTAAGGCGTGCTGTCGGCCCTGGCGCCGCCCCACCCTGCATAGGTCGGACGATCGCCGGCGCCGTTGGTGCCGGCCCATCCGGCGGCGGTGCGGAAGATGGTGGGGTCGACGGCTGGCTGGACCACACCGTCGACCGCCGGGTTCACGCTCCCCGGCTGTTCGGACAGATAATAGCCGCCCTGCAATGCCCGCGTGCCATGCGCGCGGAAGATCAAGGTCTCGCGTGGGGCGATGTGCAGGCGGGTCTTGCCGGTGAAGTTGGTCTGTCGCTTGCTCCACAGATCGGTAAGCTCGATCGGCGCGGACTCGCTGAACGTCAGGTGCGTCGCGTGCAGATCGACATCGTAGGCGCCCGATCCGCGATTGAAGATCGCCACCGCCTTGTCGCCCGACGCAAGCGTCTTCACGAGGATATGCACGTCGCTGGAATCGTAAGCCAGCACCGCCTGATTGCCGGCCGGATCCTGATCGAGCGCGATGATGTCGGCATTGCCGAAAATGTCCATCAGCGCCTGGGGCGTCTTGCGCAGATCGGCGCCGATCATCAGCGGCGCATTGAGCATCGCCCACAAGACGAAATGCGACCGTGCCTCGGTCAGGTGATCCGCATCGAAATCGCCCGCGCCGATATACAGCATGTCGGGATCGTTCCACGAGCCGGGATGCGCATAAAGCGATCGCGTGACCGCGCTGTCGTAATTGACGAGCAGCCGGCCCCACGCCGGCGAAATGTCGTCGCTGGTGCGCGAGACGGCGCCATAATCCTTGCCCCAGGCGCGCACATTGGCTGCGCCCCAGATGCAGAGCGACAGCAAATAATCGCCGTCGGGATTGTTGCGCACGAGCGCCGCGTTGATCTGGCGGAACATCGCCTGGATCGCGGGAATGTCGGTGCGCGTGACCTCGCTCGAATCCATGATCGGGGTCAGCGCGCGGAACTTGCCCGATGTCACGCGCGGGCTGTTCGGACCATAATCGCGCAGGCCGCAGCCATCGACCTTGATGTAATCGAAACCCCATTCCGCGAAATAGACGGCGATATCCTGATCGATATGGCCGTACAGCCCGACCTCGCGTTCCAGCACATTGCCCTTGGGCAGATCCGTATCGGTCGCATTATAGGCTTCGGAGCAGGTGTTGCGGCCCAGGTCCGAATAGATGCCCGCCTTCAGCCCCATCGCGTGCAGCTTGTCGGTGAAGGGCTTGAAGGTGGGCGTGTCGCCGCCCGCGCGGGACGAGGGGAATTTGTCGCCGCGCATCATCATGTGCCCGTCGGGCTGGCGCCGCTTGAGCGCCCAGCCGTCATCGAGGTTGATGTAGCGATAGCCCTTGGCGGCCAGCCCGGTGTCGACGATCCGCTGGGCCGAGCCAAGGATCTTGTCCTCGTCGATATCGGTCTGGAAAGCGTTCCAGCTGTTCCACCCCATCGGCGGGGTCGCCGCGCGTCCCGCGGTGTAACCCGACCAGCGCCCGGTCGGCGCCAGCGGATCGATCGGGGCGGCGGCAAAAGAGGGCGCGGCAAACGCCATGATCAACCAGGCGCCGAGCCGTTTACCCATGTCCATCCCCTATCGTTTTTTCGTGGTGCGCCGGCGGCACTGCGTCCGCTTGCCGGCCCCCGCTACCAACTCGCTCCGCCCGCATCAAGGAAGGGGCGACGGCCGCATGGTGACAGCATTCGCTTCAGCTCCGCGTGAATCCCGGATTGGCGGAGGGGGCAATTTGGTCGTGCAAAGCGTTGACGCCACTCTCGCCATTTGGGTGCGGGTTTTGCGGGATCTGGATGGCGGCGCGCGATGACCGATGCAGACATCAGCTATCCTCCGCTTGGCACG